>NZ_JAPMAL010000008.1:0-256427 GCF_026343935.1 Paraburkholderia sp. CNPSo 3076
TCGTGCCATGGCGTCGTCGCACCCTCACAATGCCGCGAAACTCAGCATTCCTTACCCATTTGCGTCCGCATTTCCACTGTCTTCGCGCGACGGGCCCGGCCAACCGCCCGCTTCTGGCGCGCACCACCCCGTGCGCCTGGCATCACAAATCACCGCGACGATCATTCAATGCCCATAAACGCCAGCGCTTGCGGAGCGGTTTAGCACAAACATTTTTTTGATTACCGATCGCGGACTGGTCCCGATCGGCCTGTTCACGTATCAGTGGCCGCGATCGCCAACCAAAAAAATCTCTGCTCTATTGCCTGCAGGCAATAGACTGGAAAGCACGGTTCGCTATCTTCGGCATTGGGGTCGACGATGCCCTCGAGATGGCGGAGCAGACCGAAGTATGATGACTGACGGCCGGCGAGCGGTCGCTTGCCGGATCGAAGCGATTTGCGTGACATCGTCCTTCTGGAACCGTGGCGTCGGGACGGCGTTAATGATCACCGCCTCGGAAAGACTCTATGCTGAGGGCTATTCGGCAGTCACGCTCTGGGTGCTGCGAGACAACAAGTCGGCGCAGTCTTTCTACGATCAGCGCGGATTCAGACCGACGGGGCAGCCAAGGTCATCGAAATTGGTGGCGCCTCCCTGACGGAAGTGCGCCTCAAAGGGAGTATTGCTGTCCGATTGCGAAACGCTCCCAGATGACCGACCGCTATTGAGAAGCTTGGGTGGCGGCAACGGGTCTCGGCGCAATGCGATTCAAGGTCATCGTCACGGGACGGGCCGAATGCGATCCAGCCAACTACCGTGTCATTCACTACGCGACGAATACGTGTGGCGTTCCAGCCGTCAGCGTCTTCAGCCATCTCTCAGCCCTGGTGAACACATCGAGAGCGGCGAGGTATCCGCTTGGCACGATGCCCTTGTAGGCATCCCGCCATGTGTCCACGTGAACCGTGGCTATTCCTTTGGCGTCGGCAGTCGTTGCGGGGCGAATCTCATGTTCGAACGATGAGGTTGTTTTCATTGGACGAGCAGACCCTGTTTTGAAATTGAAAGCTAGAGAGAGCGTCTCGTGCTGGCCGACCGCCGCTGCAGTCAGCGACTGAGCCCAGACGGTCCTTCTGATTTCGCCAAGCGGGCTCCTGATCCCTGATCTTACTGGCCAATTTGTTTGGCCGGTAACGCTGTCTCAATCACCGTGTCGCCTGCGCGGTAAGCTTGATACGCGGTCGATCCCGTTCGCCACGAAAGCACGCTGTCGAGGGAAGTGCCCAAAAACATAGCGGCCGCAAAGTCATCAATTGCAATCGAAGGTGGGAAACCGTGCGGGCTTGTTGTGATTGCGCCTGCACTCATGCCCGCGAGCAGCACGCCCCTCTCCCATGTCTCTCGCGAAACTGTATCAAGCCCCCACTCGCGCCAAACGGCAAGTGCAGACTTGGTATTACCGCCGCCTACATAAATGGTGTCCTGTTCAAGCAACTTTGAGCGGAAGTGGGAGACAGGAATCGACCTCGAGTCGGGCTGCCGAAAGAATACAAGATGAGAAGTTTCACAACCCATACTGCCGTAGACGGCGTGGAGCTTGTCGAGATGCGCAGGCAAATCTCCGCTGGGCATAGCCAGATAACAGATGCGCGGCCGCAACTTTCCCGTGAGGCTAGTGATATGCCTGTCGATTGGCGATGGTGAGTCCTCCATCATGAAGCCGCCACCGCCTATGGCAAGGATACGTTGCATGGATCTCCCGTCGTTGATCGTCGATTCCTATGCGCTTACCCTTTTCCCCGGGAGTCGGCTCGCGAAACACTGGCTATGAAATTGCAACGACTTCCATCCGTTAATGTCCAGCGGGCACCGTCGCCATCGGACCTTGATGCGGGCAGTCTGCCGCGTATTCGTCCCAAAGTCGGCGCTGCGCCCTGTTGAGATCGTCGGGATAAGCTGCATCGTCGCCAGTTGCTGGGTCGTAGCCAAGCGCTTCCAGTTCCTCCAGTTCGTTGATGAGTTGCCGGTGCGTTACGGGTCCCTGCGGCTTCACGAACGGGTAATCGTTGCACTGTTGCGGTGTCAACGTAGGTGCGGCGAATGCGCTGGCACCGGCAACCAGTAACGAGATCGTGGCGACGCATTGGGTAATACGGTTCATGATACGTTATCCTAATCAACACCCGGAGCGGTGATTCAATGGAAAATCGGGGGAGGTCGCGCTCCCTTTTCCAATGCATCCCTACATCAATTTCCGTTATACAGAAGCGCGTTCAAGCGGGCCAACGAACCGTCCTTCTCCGCCTGTATCAACTCCTGACGGACGTCTACACGTGTTTTGCCGACCGGTGCGACACTACTTGTCATCGGCGTCGTTTGCGGCGCTGATGGCGAGCCCGCTTGCGACAGATCGTAGCGTCGTTGCCCGATACGGCCGGTGCAACGTTCTGCTCTGCGGCATTGATGTGCGACGTGCCAACCGCCAGGGTGGCAACCGCGATCCAGGTTATGTGTCTCATGAAAATCTCCACCTACTCTACCGGACCCCGCAACGCCCTGCCCATCGGGGTCGGGTAGTTCCGCGCGGGAACGCCACGCCGCGCCAATGGCAGGCGCCTGACGCCTATCAATCAGCTGGACGTGTACTCTTAATACCGGGACAGCGGGTGTCTTATTCCCAACACATTCACTCGTTGCCACCACCGCAAATAAGGAGGAGTAACCCGGACCTCGGTATTCGCCCATTGCCACCTCCTTCGCGATGTCCGGTGTCGCCGACCAGTTACTTTCAGTTAGCGCACTGCGGCGCGATGGATCGGAGGAAGATTTGATGGCATATTGACCTCGCGAGGGAATGCCAGAATCGCCCTGCCGGACCATCCCGCGGGCCTGCCTTTACCCCTGGTCAGCAGAAGGAAGCACGCCAAGGGCTCGCACAGGGCGCCTCAGTGTCGGAGGTAGCACGGGTATTCAAAACGACGCGACAGACCATCATGCATGTCCGCGCAGTTGAGGAGTCAGCAGCAAGACCCCGAACTACAGCAAAATGGACGAGTGGGTTAGCACTGCGCGCAGACGGTGGCGATATGACAGCGGCACGCGATGCGCTGGAATCAATTGCGGACCACCTACGGAAGTGATGCCAGCCTGTGTGACTGGTATCTGGCCTTTCCGCTCAGCCTGCGTCACCTTGAGCGGATAAAGGCCGAGCGCGGCGTCGCAATTGACCATTCGGCCGTGCACTGCTGGGCACTCGAGCTGCTGCCTGCATTGCAGAAAGGAAAGCGTGCGTTTCGCGCAGTATAAGCGCCGGATGGGCAAGATCTGGTGCATCGAGATGCGTGGGGAGTAGAGCATGTCAAACTTTCGCTATCTTCGACGGTTGGGGCGGGGGGTGTGCGGTCGGTCCGACTGGCCACCGGTCTGGTGCTGTTGACCTACGTGGGCACGCACCTCCTGAATCACTCGCTGGGGAATATCTCGCTCGCATGGCTGGAGCGTGATCTGCTAGTGCAGAAGTTCATCTGGCAGGGATGGCTTGGAACGGCGGTGCTGTACAGCGCGTTGGTGACGCATTTCTTCCTGGGTCTGTGGGCTCTGTACGAACGGCGCTCATTGCACTGGACTCCGGGTGAGGTGGCGCAACTCGTTCTCGGCTTGTGCATACCGCTAGCCAACCATGTTGTGAACACGCGGGTCGCCTTAGCCGAGTTCGGCTTGAACAAGGGTTACGCGCAGTTGCTGTACTCATTCTGGATCGATTCACCGTTCTTCGGCCGTGTGCAACTGATGCTGTTGGTGGTCGCTTGGCTGCATGGGTGTTACGGCATTTGGTTCTGGTTGCGCTTGAAACTATGGTTCGGGGCGTGGCGGAGCGTGCTGCTGAGCGCTGCTGTCCTGCTCCCGGTGCTAGCGCTGCTAGGCTTCTTGCAAGGCGGACGGGAAGTGATCGCGCTCGCGCAAGATTCCAAACGGGCGAAAGGTATTCGCACCGCTCGGATTTTCGGTGCTCGAGGCTAGCCGCATGGCCGGCGTTCCCCATGCCAGCAGTTGTGGTGGCCGGGCCCGATGCACGTTGTGTCGGGTACGCGTGCTCAGCGATGTGCCGCTGCCCGCGCCTGCCGAGGCGGAGCGACGCGTTCTGGAGCGACTGGGAGCTGATTCGCAGATAGTGCGCCTCGCCTGCCAGTTGCGGCCAACCCATGATCTCTCCGTGTGGCCGCTGGTGCCACCGGAAGCATCAACGGCCTTCTTGAAACGGCGCCAGCGGGACGTCATGCCGCAAGAGCGATTCGCGGCGTTCATGTTCGTGGATATGCGGGATTCCACAAAGCTTGCGGCGGCACAATTACCGTTCGACAGCCTATTCGTGGTCAGTCGCTTCCTGAGTGCGGTCAGCTCCGCGGTAGTCCACGCGGGCGGCCTGCCAAACCAGTTTCTGGGGGACGCAGTGCTCGCGATATTTGGCTTAAACAGCGAGCCGTCCACCGCCTGTCGTCAGGCGCTCGGCGCTGTGCCGCTGGTGGCGGCCAATATTGACGAACTCAACGCTGCGCTCGAGCAGCAGTTGCACGCGCAAATTCGGTTTGGCATTGGATTGCATTGCGGCCGGGCGGTAATGGGTGAGATTGGTTTTCGCGAGCATGTTACGTTCACTGCGATTGGTGACCCGTTGAATGTGGCCTCGAGACTTGAGCAGTTGACAAAGGAAATCGCTTGCGAGGCGATCGTCTCAGAACAGGTCTTCCAGCATGCCGGCGTTTCAGCCGCAGGCCTGCCGCGGCTTGCTGCACGCCTGCGAGGCCGCGATGACTTGGAGCCCGTCCGTATACTGTCCAAGGCGGCGCAGATGCCCCGGACCTGACAACGCCCTCCGCGCCGCGCTCACGGACCGCGTCGTGTCGCTTGACGCGCCCGAGCCGCAGGTCCCTTTTTGGCGCGAGAGCGGCCCCTCGCAGCAATCCGTTGACCGGCAGCATCGGGTCGCTTGCGGGCATACGCGTCAGGCTGTAGGCGGAGTGATGCGGCCGTCCCAACGGCAAACTTCCTCCGCCGCTGAGCGGCCGGTTGTGGCCGGGCTAGCGCCCGACGGCCGAGTGCGACGATCGCATAGGGTGCGTACCTCATGCAAACGACATAATCCGACCCATAGGCGACCCTCGCGCTTTCATCGTCCCAATGTCAGCTATCGGACGGCGAGCGGCCCGTCACACCGCGTGTGGGCGGCGGGGGTGTCTCGGTTTTGTTCGGCACATAGGGCGCGGGTACGCACGACTACAGCCGCACTTGACCGTAGTCGCACTTTAGAGCGCATGGCACGCTCAGCGGACCAACAGCTTCAACCCGCCAACCTCGTGATCGCCACCTGGCTGCCCGCTTGCTCCCGCAGACGAAACTTCTGGATCTTGCCTGTAGCGGTCTTGGGCAATTCTCCGAAGATCACGCGACGCGGGCATTTGAAATGCGCTAGCCACTCCCGGCAGAACAGGATGACATCCTGCTCCGTGATGTGGGAGGCATCCGGCTTCAGTTCGATAAACGCACAAGGAGTCTCGCCCCATTTGTCATCAGGCTGAGCGACCACGGCTGCGTTGAGCACGCCGGATATGCGATAGATGACCTCCTCCACTTCTACAGACGAGATATTTTCTCCCCCCGAGATGATGACGTCCTTGGAGCGGTCTGTGATCTGGATATAGCCGTCTGGGTGAACGACCGCAAGATCTCCGGTATGAAACCAACCGCCGGCGAAAGCTTTTGCCGTTGCGTCGGCATTCTTGAAGTATCCCATCATTACCGTATTCCCCCGGACCATAACCTCGCCGCAAGATTTGCTATCGGCTGGCACCGGTTCAAGCGTCGCAAGATCGGCCACCGACATGTTCTCGAACGCGGCCGCTCGTACACCTTGCCGTGCTTTCAATTTTCCTTGCTGCTCCGACGGCAACGTATCCCACTCGTCGTGCCATGCACAGCTGATTGGCGTACCGGCAATCTCGGTGATTCCAAAGACGTGGTCGACGTCGAAACCCATTGCGCCAACGGCCTCGAGAACAGCCGCGGGCGCCGGCGAGCCCGCGGTAAGGACCCGCACACGACGCGGCAGCGGCTGCCGTTCCGATTCGGGCATGCTCGCGATGCCTGCGAGGACAATCGGTGCCGCACAAAAATGATCGACACCGTGTTCGGAGATGGCCGAAAGAATATTCGCGGCATTCACCTTGCGCAAACAGACGTGCGTTCCCGCCGCGGCCGTAATTGCCCATGTGAAGCACCAGCCGTTCGCGTGGAACATGGGAAGTGTCCACAGGTAAATCGGCGCACGGGGGAGCGGCCAGTTCGTCATCTGCAAGAGGCTCATCAGATACGTGCCCCGGTGGCTCGGAACGACGCCTTTCGGGTCGCCAGTGGTGCCCGAGGTGTAGTTCAAGGCGATCGGAGTCCACTCATCGGCCGGGCGGCGGCCCGCAAATGCCGGATCACCGCTCGCCAGCAGCGACTCATAGTCAGTTTCCCCGATGGTGGGACCGTCAGGTGCTTCGTGATCGTTGATGTCTATCAAGCGCGGCGGATTGGGAACTGACTGCAACGCTTTCTCAACGAGCGGTGCAAATTCCCGGTCCACCAGCAGGAGTTTGGATTCTCCGTGGCGCAGAATGAATGCAATGCCCTCAGCATCAAGGCGGCAATTAATGGCATTGAGAACGGCCCCCGAGAGAGGGACGCCGAAGTGTGCCTCAAGCATGGCCGGCGTGTTCGGCGCAATGATCGACACCGTGTCGCCCGGTTCAATCCCCAACTGAACGAGCGCCGACGCGAAGCGATAGCAACGCTCGCGCGTTTTCGCCCACGTCTGCCGGAAGTCGCCATGAATGATCGCGGTTCGATTTGGATAGACGTCGGCAGTTCGGTCGAGAAAGGTCAAGGGCGTCAATGGAACGTGGTTTGCCGCGTTCTTCTCAAGTCCTCGAGAATAGGCCGTTGCACTCATGACTTTGTCTCCATTCATTCATTATAAAAAGTAGTGAAGTCGCGTACCGGACTGCGCTCCGTTACCAGAGTGTTCTCGATGCAGCTGTGATCGGCATAACCCAGACTCATTCCGCACACCAACATCTGGTTGTCGGGAATGGACAGTTCTTTGGCGATGACACGGTGGAATTTGTTGAAAGCCGCCTGCGGGCAGGTGTCGAGGCCCCGCGCCCGGGCGGCGACCATGACGCTTTGCAGGAACATCCCCGTGTCGAGCAGACTTCCTTCACGCATGACCCGGTCAACCGTGAAGAACAGGCCCACGGGTGCATCAAAGAAGCGGTAGTTGCGACCGTGCTGGACGTGCATCCGCTCCTTGTCACCCTTCTCGATGCCCAGCAGGCCATACAGGTTCCAACCAACCTCACGCCGGCGATCCACATACGGTGCGATCCATTCGCGCGGGTAGTATTCATAGGGCTCGTCCAGGCCGGAGCTGCGAACGGGATCGTCATTGATTTCGTTGATGGCGGCAGACAGGCGGGACTTCATTGCGCCTGTCACGACATGCACATGCCAGGGCTGGATATTGACGCCGGTTGCGCTGAAGCGAGCAACGTCGAGGATGGCCTCGATTTGCCCGCGAGGAACCGGCGTGGGCAGGAAAGCACGGACGCTGCGCCGCGTGACGAGCGCCCAATCGACGGCTCGGTTCACGTCGGCAAGCGAGCTCAACGGAGGAGGAGATAGACGGTCCATTTCGATGCCAGCATTGAAAGTTGCTTTGCACTGAGCCATGTGGCGTTTGTTGAGGGTAGAGTTCATACAAGCTGCACTATTCGTGAGAATCTCGGCCATAAAGCTGCGTATGGCAGAAACATTGCCGCCTTGTGGCGCCGGGATCGACCGTTGCCGTCGCGCTGTAACCAGTGTCAGGCGGACGCAGCTGACAATCCATGTCCATCAACTTCAACCTGAATGAGGTCACCGAACACCCGCTTTCCGGCGTCGCGCCATTAGGGGCAGCTCGCGAATTTGTCAGGCGACGACACCGATTTCCAGTTGGAGAAATCGGTTCTCGGGGCGTCAGGAGATCGACCATCTCGGGCCAACTTGCATCGGTTTGCCGTTGCGAGCCACAACCGGGGATGATCCGCATCGATCAGCTCCGCGCGATGGTCGAGCCGCATGCCGTATAACGGAGGTATCTGGAATGCGATGACCCCGGTCAGTGTGGCGGCGAGCTGGATGCCGTAGCGCTTCGTTGATGACGTGATGCTGTGCATCGGGCCGGAACATATGCGCCCAGTCGCGTCAGCGCTCGCAATTCCGCGCGGATTCTGAACCGGGTCAACCTCTCGTCTCCATATTTGTATTGCTACCGCAATGCGCTGCTCATCGAGGGCAATATCTCCTCCCCCCCGCTGATTCGGTGACGCGTTGGCGAGAAACCTGCTGCCCAAATAAGCGATAACACTTCACTTATTTTTCGGCGGTGATCAAGGGCGGGGCTTTCGTGGAGCCGGCTCCGGTTACTCTGTGGAACCGGGCGCGAGGCTTGTTCTGATCTGCGGTGCCGAACGCACTGCAGTGTCACCCCGGCTGGGACGCCAATCCATGCCCGCCGACCTCAGTTTGCATGAGGTGTGTGGACACGCTGGGCTTTCGTTCTGCTTCGTGTGTTGGCTGCCCCATCACCCCGAGAATTCAAGTGAGGATGGGGGGAATGCCGCTTCGGCGCTGCCCGTCTATTTGCGATTCATCGGTTGCACGGCTTTGCTTTGCCTAGCCTCGGCACCCATGCTTTCGCGCAATGCTTGTTTGGAAACGAGGATCGAGCCTTTCGACCGCTCAGACGTACAAGCAAGTCGGAGCGCGCTCCAATTCCGCTATGACAACAGTACGAGTTCTAATGTTAAGAGTCCGGCCTGCCGTGGCGGTACATTCCCGGGCTGGCCCCCGTCCACTTCCTGAAGGCCCTGTGAAAAGCACTGGTTTCCTGAAATCCAGTCCGCGCAGCGACTTCGGCGACCGTGAGAGAACTGCTGGAAAACAAGTCGATTGCGATGTCACGGCGCAATTCGTCTTTCAGTTGCCGGTAGTTCGTGCCTTCGGCCAGCAGGCGGCGTTGCAGCGTGGCGGCGGAGAGATTCAGTAACCGCGATAGCGCGTCGAGGTCCGGCCAGTCGTCGGGGGCCTGGTTTCTTAGTCGGCGCCTGACCAGGGCCGTAGTGCTCGATTCATTGCGATACTTGACCAGGATATTGGCTGGTGCTTTCTCCAGGAATACACGCAGGCTCGCTTCCGTCCCGGACAGTTTGAGGCCGAGGAAACTGCGATCGAAGCGGATCAGGGTCTCCTCTGCGGAGAACGTCACATCCTCGCAGAAGCGCATGCGGTAGTCGCTGTCATCGATTGGTGCGGACGCGCGAAATCTCATCTCCACCAGTGGAATCCGTCTGCGTGCGAGCCAGCATGCAAGACCGTGCACGAGGATGAACCATGTCCCGTAGGCAAAGAGCCGGCGTGTCCGCCCATCGTCATGCAGGATGATCACTGCATGCTCGCCTTCGCAGCGCAACTCCCCGTGAATGTCGTCGAGAACGGCACGCAGGAACTTCAGCATGCGACGCAGCGCGTGTTCCAGATTGTCCGCATGCAGCACCGCGTGACACATCAGCGCGTAACTACCCCGGCGCAGTGCGTGGCTGTCGAGACCAAAGAACTCGTCGTCCATCAAGTCGGCCAGAGCCGCCCACAGGCGCGAAAAGGCCAACGCCGGCACACGCGCTCTCGGCGCATTCAACAATTCTGCAGCGATTCCAGCGTGCTGGAGGACGGCCGACACATCAAGATTGCGTTGTGTTGCCACGAGAATTGCCTCACGTACCAGGCTGATAGACGTTGTGCCCTTGTCTTGAGCGTCATTCATGGTCAGGCTCACCCACGGAAAGTGTACTGATGTTAATTGCTGCCGGGCGCAAGTGGAACCGGCTACCCGACTCTGCGCGGGCAGTCATCGGCTAAAGAGCGCTGGCGGGCGACCCACGCCCCGCCCCAATATGTCCGAAGGGCTCACGCATGAAGAGGTCTATGGGCATGTGCGCACGCCCGTCTGCCGCTTACCATGGCCACTCAGTTCGTCGTCGCGAGTGTGGCATTGTTGGCCGAGGTCATACAGCATGGCGGTCATATCACATGACCCATGCAAGGGGCATCCGTGGCTCTGGGAGCCAGAGCTTCCGGCGAAGCACAGGCCGGTCCGTTGCGCGTCCGGGTGGTTACTTTTGGGAGACAGCAGTGCAGATTCAACATAGAGGATTCGTCATCACGGGTGGCGGCTCAGGGCTGGGCGCCGCCACGGCGCGCCGTCTGGTGGCGGGCGGCGCCTCGGTGCTGCTTGTAGACCTGGACCAGGACGCCGGTACTGCGCTGGCGGCGGAACTCGGCGGCAATGCCCACTTCGCCAAGGCTGACATATCGGACGCGACGGGCGCCGAGCGTGCGTTGAACGCTTTTTGCGACACCTTCGGTGGGTTGCACGGACTGATCAATTGCGCAGGCGTTGCCCCCGCCGAGAAAGTGCTCGGACGCGAAGGCCCGCACCGGCTGGAGAGTTTCGCGCGCACCGTTCAGGTCAACCTGGTCGGCGCTTTCAACATGGTACGGCTGGCCGCAGCCTGCATGGCCAGGAACATGCCCGAGGCTGATGGCGAGCGCGGGGTGATCATCAATACTGCTTCAGTCGCCGCCTTCGATGGCCAGATTGGGCAAGCGGGCTATGCTGCGTCCAAAGGCGGTGTCGTCGCGATGACGCTGCCTATCGCGCGGGAATTGGCCCGCGATGGCATTCGCGTGCTTGCAGTCGCGCCAGGAATCATGGAGACGCCGATGCTCAAAGGCATGCCCACCGAGGTACAAGACGCCCTTGGCAAGATGGTCCCCTTTCCCGCGCGCCTTGGTCGGCCAGAAGAATTCGCGGGCCTTGTGGTGCACATCCTCGAAAACACCTACCTCAACGGCGAGGTGATTCGCCTTGATGGCGGCATCCGTATGGCGGCAAGGTGAACTCGGCGTCTGGAGTGCACGTCATTGTTCCGGCTACCGCCTTGCTTGAGTTCGGCGAATCGCCGAATCCGGAAGGGCTCAGATGACCTGTGGACTGCCAAACTTTCCCCACACCTTGCAACGCCGCCGCGCAGCGGCGGATGGAGACTCGCATGCCTACCTCTTCGACTTCAGATGATCCCGTCGTAATCGTCGGTGCCGCCCGCACGGCGCTAGGCGGCTTTCAGGGCGACCTTGCGTCGCTGGCGGCTCCGCAACTCGGCGCCATCGCCATCCGTGCCGCATTCGATCGCGCAGGGCTGCAGCCAGAGGCGGTAGACGAGATACTCATGGGTTGCGTGCTGCCCGCCGGCCTCGGGCAGGCACCCGCACGCCAGGCGGCGCTGAGAGCCGGTTTGCCGCTTTCGGCGGGGTGCACCACGATCAATAAGGTCTGCGGCTCGGGTATGAAGGCAACGATGCTTGCACACGATCTGCTGCTGACTGGGAGTCAACAGGTGATCGTGGCCGGCGGCATGGAATCCATGAGCAACGCGCCCTACCTGTTGCCCAAGGCCCGCTCGGGCCAGCGCATGGGACACGGCCAGGTACTGGACCACATGTTCTTCGACGGCCTGGAGGATCACTACAGCCTCGCCTCCCGTGGCCGCCTTATGGGCACCTTCGCCGAGGACTGCGCGCGCCACTACGGTTTCACGCGCGATGCACAGGACGCCTTTTCTTCCACCTCGACGCTGCGCGCGCAACAGGCGCAGCGTGACGGCTTGTTGCGGTGGGAGATCACGCCGGTGGCGGTGCCGGGCCGCAGTGGCGAGAAACTCGTCGACGAGGACGAGGCGCCAGCGAAAGCAGAACTAGCCAAAATTCCCAGCCTCAAACCCGCCTTTGGAAAGGACGGCACAGTCACGGCGGCGAGTTCGGCCTCGATCGCCGATGGTGCAGCGGCCGTGGTGCTGATGCGCCAGTCCACCGCGCACGAGCGTGATTTAGCACCGCTGGCCGTTATCCGCGGGCACGCCACACAGGCTCAGGATCCGGCCTGGTTTACCACTGCGCCCGTGGGTGCGATCCAGAAGCTGCTAGCCAAGGTGGGGTGGCAGGCGGCCGATGTAGACCTGTGGGAAATCAACGAGGCATTTGCCGTGGTCGTGATGGCCGCAATGCGCGAGCTGTCGCTTCCGCACGAGCGCGTGAACGTGCATGGTGGTGCTTGCGCGCTGGGTCACCCGATCGGCGCGACGGGCGCGCGCCTGGTCGTGACGCTCCTGAGCGCACTCCGCCAGCGCGGCGAGACGCGAGGCGTCGCGAGTCTGTGCATCGGTGGTGGTGAGGCCACGGCGCTTGCAATTGAGATCGTCTAAGCAACATGATCGGCGCTTCGGGAACACCGTGAACCCACCGCTCGCGCAGCATATCGGGATTGAATTCGCTCTCAAGAGTTGCTTGAGCCGCTCGCCGACAAGCTCAGCGCGGCACTTGGCGCGTCGCGCACAGCGGTCCAAGCGGGCTACTTGCCGAAGAGGTTGGCCAGACCCGCAAGATCGTCGCGCCGCAACCGTACATCGCTGTGGGCGTCTCGGGCGCGATCCAGCACCTTGCGGGCATGATGGACTCGAAGGTGATCCTGGCGGTCACGAGGACGAAGAAGCGCCGATCTTCGGCGGGGCCGACTACGTGCTCGTCGGCGATCCGTTCGCGCTCGTACCGGACTTCGTGGATGCAGTTTGATTGCGCTCGAGTTGCAACTCCTGGATTTTGAATTCGCTGGAGTATGCCGATGGTTGCACGGGAAAGATCGCTCCGTGACGTCGTTAATATTTGGCTCGGTTCAGATGTGGCAGGCCGGTCTCGGGTGACTCGCATTACACGCTCACGCCGCGAGGCGTGGCGTTGCGTTTGCGTTGAGTCCGAAGGTGATCAACGCTCCTTGAAGATCATGTTCTTCCGCCACGACGATGGTTGTTGGTTCGTCTTTCCACCTGCACCCCAGCGCCCTGCAATGGGGGTTGCGGTGCACGCCGAATATCAGGGAGCGACCGGCCAACGATGAACACATGGCGTCCGGGGCGATTGGACCGGCGGGCCTGTCCGCGGCGATTCGTCTGAAGCAACTGGCGCAGGAAAGGGGCGTCGCCATCGGCGTATGCGTGCTGGACAGAGCTCGGAGATCGGGGCCAATGTGTTCGTGGGACGCATCCGAGCGTTGCTGACGGCATAGCGGTCCGTGGCCTTCAGGGCGCAAGGCACGTGCTGCCCGATCAGCGGAAGTGCGAAATACAAACGCGAATACTCCTCATCACGCAGGAAATTCTCTCGCCGCATCTGCGTACGGCTCGAGTATTTGACCACCACAGAATGAGCGGCCGCTCTCTCGGCAGTAACTGCCGTTCGAACGACTTTCTGAGCGCGCTGGTGAACGTCGCCTCCTGGCCGAGAGCACTAGTTCGATGAAGGTTCTGCTGAGCTGCCGTTGATATCTTCAATGGCAGCTTTCGAGCGGCTTCTGTGAATGAGTACAGTCGGCCAGGAGACTCATTTTTTATTTATGGCCCGTCCGCTCAGCGCAGACAAGCGCCAAACGATCCTCGAGGCGGCCACTCGGCTGATCGCGGAGGCGGGACTGTCCGCTTCCACAGCTCGCATCGCGAAGGCCGCCGGCGTGGCCGAGGGGACCATTTTCACCTATTTTGAGAGCAAGGACGAGCTGGCCAACCAGCTGTATCTGGACCTCAAAGGCCAGCTGCGACTGGCTTATTCGGACCTGCCGGGCTCGAAGGATCTGCGCGAAAGTCTGTGGCAGTTTTGGGCCGCCTACGTGAGCTGGGGGCTGGCGCATCCAGCTCAGCGCCAGGCGATGGCGAAGCTCCAAGTCTCCGACCGAATCGGCCCCGCAACGCGGGAGTCGGTCGCGGAAAGCTTCCAGGTCGTCAGCGGCCTGTTGATGAAGGCCAGGTCGCCGGGGGCGCTGCGCAAGCAGCCGCCGGCCTTCGTCGCCGCGCTGATGGTTGCGATGGCCGAGGCCACCATCGATTCGATCGCCGCGGAGCCGAAGCTCGTCAAGACCGCTTGCGCTGACGGTTTCTCGGCATTCTGGCGCGCCATCGCGATGGGCTGATTCTTAACGAGCGACCCGCCGTTCTTCGACCGAATTCAAGAAGGAACGAGAGATGAATGAACCAACCTGACGCGACTTTCTCGCGGTCGCGGCCCTCGGCGGCGTCGGACTCGCCGCGGGCTGCGCGTCGCCGGCCGAACGGAATCTACACAACTTGGAAGGAAGCGTGATGATGCGCGAAGTGAGTTTCAAACGAGATGGCTTGACACTGGAGGGAAACCTGTTCGCGCCAGGGAACTTCAATGAGACCGGACGCTATCCGGCGGTCGTCGTGGCGGGTTCTCTCAGTTCCGTCAAAGAGCAGATGGCGGGCGCTTACGGACGCAAGCTGGCGGAAAACGGGTTCGTGGCGCTTGCACTCGACTACAGCCACTATGGCGAAGCGAAGGGCAGCCTCGTCAATTAGAGTCTCCCGCTGCCAAGCTGAGCGATCTGAAAGCCGCCGTCTCGTATCTAACGGCCTTGCCTTATACGAAGGCTGTCGGGATGGTCGGAGTGTGCACATCGGCCGGAAACGGCGCCTACCTCGTCGCCGACGATGCGCGCGTCAAGGCGTTTGCGACGGTCGCTGCATTCCTGCCAGACCCCGAGTTAAACGAACGTCTTATCGGCACGGCGGAAATTGCGCGGCGTCTCGCGGCCGGAGCGGAGGCGAAGCTGAGATTCGAGCGGAGCGGAGAGCAGGTGACGGTGCCGACCTACAGCGTGAATGATCCGAGTGCCCTGAATTACAACCCGAGGGGGAACTACGACTACGACTTCAACAAGGCACGCGGCGGCGTTCCCGAGTGGAAGAACGAGTTCGCCGTGATGTCATACGGGCCCTGGCTGGATTTCGACCCGATGAGCAAGGCGCCGGCCATCAAAGTTCCGACGATCATGGTGCACTCCGACGGATGCGCCTTCCCTGAGCAGGCCAAGAAATTCTACTCGCGCCTGGGGGCAGTGAAGGAATTGGCGTGGGGGGACGGCACCCATTTCGACTATTACGATCAACCGGCGCAGGTCGGCTATGCGGTAAAGAACGTCGCCGCTTTCTTCCACAAACATCTGTCTTAGGATGTTCTACGACACGGGTGAGGCTACCGACGAGATCAACCGTCCGATCGACTGATCGCCGGCGTCAATGTGGGACGACTGGATGCTCACCCTCAATCGACCAAACAGTCGTCTGCCTATGTGTTCCCATTCCGCTGGCACGACTCGGCGAGCCCGAGGAAATTGCGAGCGCAGCGCTCTTCCTCGCCTCGGACGATTCAAGCTTTGTGAATGGCGCCGAACTGTTCGTGGACGGTGGTCAGCAGCAGATCTGAGCGTCGGGTTTGGTTGTGGGCGCACCGAGCAGTCGATACGTCCGCATCCGCCATTTCACGCGCCCACGGGGGAGACGCGTTGTGATCGACATTGCCCTTTTCTTGCACGCGGTGACAATTCCGCTTCGGCGACGTCGGGCGGCCTCAGACGGTGTCTGAACGTTTTCAGGTACCGCCGATTATCCAGACGGTGTCTGGATAATCCCTTACTCCGGGCACTGGCGACCGGGTAATCAGCCTCCATCGCGCCAAGCTCAAATGAGCTACAATGGAGGCTCATTTGATTTAAGACGGGAGCGCGCCATGCAACTCGTTTCCCCCGAGAAGATCGCTGCAGTCATGGGACTCAGTCCGGTACCGCATTCGATCGCCGAACTCGAGGCGCAGGTCGCAGAAGGCCTGCCCAAATCCGCGCTGCGTAACGGTGTCGAACAGATCGCCCTGACTGCGGAGGCAAGGCGCGCGCTTCAGGCACGCATCGTCCCTGAGGCAACCTACAAGCGGCGTCGCGACAGGCTGACACCTGATGAATCGGAGAAGACAGAGCGCCTCGCACGGGTCTACGCGAGCGCGGCCTACGTCTGGGACGATCCGGCGGACGCACGCACCTTCCTTGCCACGCCCCACCCCTTGCTGGAGGGGCGCGTTCCCCTTGAGGTTGCCCTGACCGAGCTAGGTGCGCGGCGCGTGGAAGAACTCCTCTGGAAGCTTTTCTACGGGCTACCGGCCTGATGAGGATTTTCCGCATTGCCGACAGGCGGCATCCGCTATGGAGCGGCACCGGCGCCATGCTCGTTGGCGGTCGCTTCAACAGTCCCGGCCGTCCCGTGATCTATGGCGCGCTCACGTTCGCGGGAGCCATGCTCGAGGTGCTGATACACGCACGGATTGGCAAAGTGCCGAAGACACACGTCTGGGTCGAGGCGCAGGTTCCTGATGATCTTCCCGTCGAAAGGCACACCCCGGGCACACTGCCTGCGGGATGGGACGGGCCATCCACTGAAATCGCGCGTGATTTCGGCAACCGCTGGCTGGAGGAATGCCGCTCCGCGGTCCTGATCGTGCCTTCGGTAGTCGCACGTGCCGAGTCCAACGCGCTGGTGAATCCCGCCCATCCAGACGCTACGCGGATCATCGTATCCGAAGCGCAGCCGGTCGTATGGGACGAACGCCTGTTCGTTCTACCTGCGATAGCCGGTCCTGGAAAACCGGAACACCACTGAAAGCGCAGAAACCGGGCCGCGACAATGCCCCTGACTGGCACACCTCGAGGCTTTGCCAGACAGAGCAGAACTGGCCGTTGTTCCTTGCGTGATGCAATCCGGGAAGATCCTGCGCGACCTCTCACCGACCTGTCAGTTTCAGTAATCGAGTTTTCACCGCGGGTCAGCCCGCGCCCGACCACATCGGGCAGTAGTCGGCTATCTTCAGGCCTTCGACCGCGCGCCATGAAGTACATCCGGACGTCGGCTCTGAGCCAGACATCGGACGCTCGCCGGCCGGCCATGATGTAACTCGTAGCCATTGACGGGCGGCGGAGGCCGGCGATGCGATACCCTGCGGCGCGGAATACGAGGCCGGCTTATGATGAAACGGCGGGATGGACAGGTGCCGTGAACTGAAAGATCGCGCCGCGCGGTGCGTTTGCGCTCGCCCACAACAGGCCGCCGTGTGCGTCGATAATCGAGCGGCAGATCGACAGCCCCGTGCCCATCCCGCTAGCCTTCGTCGTATAAAAAGGCTCAAAGAGGCGCTCGATGTGCTCGGGAGCGACACCCAGCCTGGAATCGCGCACCGTCACGAGGCGGCACTTGGCTCATGCATGGCGGTCCTGACCGTCAATTCCCGCGCCCCATTGTCCACCGCGCACATCGCCTAACTGGCATTGATAATCAGGTTCAGCTTCACCTGCTGGAGCTGCACCCGGTCGCCTTTGATGAGCGGCAAGTCCTCTGCAAGCTGCAGCCGCACCGAGACGTCGCTTCTGTTAGCTTCACTCGACGGGTGGTCGAGTGGACCCCAACCTTGCGCCCTGTCCCTGTCACCAGTTCACATACGGACAGAGCACACAGGCGGCAAATCTACTTCTTGAAAATGGAGATGTTTTCGGCAAGCCACTGAGTCAAGGGCAAAGGAGCTTCCCCCGTCACCTCCTGGACAGTCGTGGTTGTTTCACTCATTGCGGAGTCGCGGAACACCTGGTCCAGACCGACAAGCAAATCTGCGACGAACGCTGGCAACCCTTCTGCTAATAGAACCTCTCGTTGCTGCTCGAGGGTCCGCTCTCCGTAAATGACACTACGACCTAGCAGTTTTGAAAGTTCGTCCGCAATTTCATGCATAGTCACGGCGCGCGGACCCGTGAGGTGATAAACACGCTGAGACTCAGGTTGCACGTGCTCGAGCAAAGCGATGCGCGCCACTCTCGCAACGTCGCGCGTATCGATGAAATTGACCCGTCCGTTGCCAGCAGCGCCAGCCCACGAGTCTGAAGCGATGTAGGCGGCAGACCGTTTGAGAACGTCCGCAAATGTGGATGGCCGCAGTACGGTCGAGGCAACAGATTGTCTGGCCAGATGCGCCTCAATTTGCATATGCCACGCCATCGGGTTCAAGCGGGTCGGAGGCCCAAAGGACGAAAGCTTGACGATGTGACGGACCCCCGAAGCGACAGCGGCATCAATCAGCGCGATTTCGTTTGCCACCTGCTGCAATGATGTGCCATGTGAGACGAACAGGCGCTCACTACCTTGAAGCGCATCGACGAGTGTCCGCGGTTCATTGAAGTCCACTCTGACTGCTTTCACTCCTGGTGGCAAATTTAGTGCATTGGGCGTGCGGGTCAAAGCGACGACGTCAACAGGCTCTGGGGCAAGGAGGCTGACCAGCGTCGAACCGACGCGGCCGGTGGCCCCGGCGATCGCGATGCGCGGTCGTTGAGACGTGACGGGTGAATCGACGGTCATGACGGGTCCTTTGATGTATCATGGAACGAACGGTACAAGAATGCTGGAACTATCGTTCCAGATTGTCAAGCTGTTCCTGAGGATTCCATGAGCGGAAAGCCGCAATTCGACGACGCGGCCGTAATCGATGCGGCCATGAGGGTCTTTTGGCGCCACGGCTATGCGGCGGCATCAATCAATCACCTTACCGAGGCGACGGGCCTGTCCCGCTCCAGCCTCTACCAAAGATTTGGTGACAAGGACGGTCTCTTCCGGGAGGCGCTTGCAGCGTACACGAAGCGAGTGCTCAATCGGATGAACGGAGTAGAAGCAGATACGGCGCGGGGGCGTCTCGAAGGGATCCTGCGGGCCTACTTGCTGCGCGCGACCCCCGACCGGAAACGTCCAGCGGGTTGCCTGATATCGCGAAGCTGCGCAGAGATGGTGGACCTCACAGCGGACGGGAAAGCAGCTGCGCGAGCAAGCGCGGGGCTGCAGTATGAGATGCTTGCAGGTCTCTTGCGCGATGGGATCGCGAATGGCGAATTGCCGAACGACACGCGCGTTGACGCACTCGCGTGGCTTTACCTCGGGGTCTTGCATTCACTTTTGAATTTGCCGCAGGCCGGCGCAAGTGCGGACGCGCTCGATCGCATGATTGACATCGCTATGTCGACGTGGCCACCCTCCTCACACGCTCAGCCGGCGTCAACGTAGGCCGCAAGAAATCTGTCAATACCCCGCGCGGCAGTGGTTCGGGCGTGTTTGCCGTCAATCTTGCGGCTGCGACGCCATGCGTGCATCGAACACTACGCGGGCGGTATCGAATTCGCCGAGATGTTCGAGCATCCAGTCATGGAGCGCCTTGAGCGGCCGTTGCAGCGCACGCCCCAAAGGCGTGATCTCATATTCGACGGCCACCGGCGAAACGGGTATCACCGTGCGGGAAACAAGTCCGTTTCGCTCGAGCCTGCGCAGACATTGCGTCAGTGCTTTCTGGCTAACGCCCTCCAGATGCCGCTTGCTCGCGTTGAAACGCAACGGCCCGCCATCCAGCACCGTGAGAACCATCATCGACCACTTGTCGGGCGCGTCGGACAAGCGGCCGGGAAACGCTCAGGCTCAGCGGACATGGTTACCTCGAATATCCCTGGTGGAAGAGAAGTGCGTTATTGACACTAAGTTTCCGGAGGATACCATCGGCTCTGTTTTCAACTCCGGGCGATTCAATTCATGCCGCTTTCTTCCGAAATCCTGTTTCAGCCCTTCTCCGTCGGTTTGCTTACGCTACCGAACCGCATCGTTATGGCGCCCATGACGCGCTCCTTTGCCGCGCAAGGTGTGCCTGGGCCGGCGAATGCCGCTTACTATCGGCGCCGTGCCGAAGGCGGCGTCGGGTTGATTATTTCCGAAGGCACCGTGGTCGACCGGCCCGCGTCCAGCAACGACCCCGATGTTCCCTCTTTCCACGGCGAGGCGGCGTTGGCCGGTTGGCAAGGCGTGATTGATTCGGTGCATGACGCTGGCGGCAAGATGGGGCCGCAGTTGTGGCACACGGGCGCGGTGAAGGGTTTTCAAACCGACTGGACGATGGCGGGGGAAAAGCGCCTCCAGAAGGCGGCCGTAGAAACGTCCCCCGATTTGAGGGGATAACGACCTGGAGGGATACGGATAAGATGCAATCGACTGGAGAGGCGCCCATGGACAACCTGTATTTCCGCCACGTACTACTCGTAGAGGACGAAGGCTTGAAACGAATCGCGATGAAGAGCCAGATTCTGACCTCAGAACCGACGCTCGACATCGACGAGGCCGGCTCATATGCCGCCGCTGTCGAGCGGCTGCAGAACAAGGCTTACGACCTGGTTTTTCTCGACTACCAGATCGGGGGCGATCACACCGGGCTAGACCTGCTGCGCTGGCTGCAGGAAAACGAGCGTGCTGCGCGTGTGGTCATGCTGTCCGCGCAGGACGACCGCGAGACCGTGCTGGAGTGCATCAAGAATGGCGCCGGCGGCTTCATCTCGAAGGCCAGCGAGAAAGGCGGTGCGGTGTTCAGGGAAGCGCTGCAGGCGATTCTGAATGGACGGGTTTTTCTGCCGAACAGCGTGCTCGGCAAAGGCGGCCATACCCCGCAGTCCCCGGGCCCGAGCAAGGGCATTCCGATCGACTCGCTGAACCTGACACCGCGCCTCGCACAAGCCTTGGGTTTTCTCCTGCAGGGCATGTCAAACAAGGCCATCGCGCGAAAGATGGATATCACAGAGAACACGGCGAAGGAGTACATCAGCTATCTGCTGAGCCGCTTCAACGTGTCGCGGCGCACTTTCCTGATCGTGGAAATGGCGCGGCGCGGCGTTGAGATTCCCACCGTCGCGAGCGCTCCAGCGGTCTAATTCGCCCGGGTCGATGCCTCCGTCAATTCGAGCATGTGCTCAACCAGCACGTCAGGAGACAATGGCTTGCTGAGCACGCCGCGCTCCGGCAACGCACGCTGCGTGCTTGCCATGGCGTTACCCGTCACCACGAGGCACGGCACCAGACGCGCAATGTGCTCGCCCATCAGACGGATGACGTCGCGTGCGGTCGACGTCTCCGGCAACCGGTAGTCGCTGATGACGAGGTACGGCATACGCCGCAACGTTGCTGCAGCGGAGGGTGATATCGCCGCATTCGGGAGCGATAACGGATCCGCTACCGGCATGCAGACCGAGAAGCGCGACCCTCGATCGACTTCAGTTCGAGATGGTGTCCCTCAAGCAATGACATCACCGTATTCACGATCGACAAACCGAGTCCGAGCCCTTTCTTGCGGTCCCGCTCCGGGTTTCCGAGCTGCACGAACGGCTGAAAAGATCGCCTCCCGATGCTCCGGCGCGACTCCTATGCCGTTATCGAGAACGTCTAGCTGCACATAATTCCGCATGCGTAGCAAACCCACAATCACCGCACGGCGACCCGCTTTCGCCGGATCGCTCATGTCGATAACGGGGAGAATCGTGTTGACCGCACTCGGATCGTTGTGATCAGCCATGAGTGAACTCCTGGCGTTCGTGTCGATTTCAGGGGTGGGCGGTGAAGACACTCATCCCCGTGCTGTAACCCAGCTCGCGATAGGCTTCCCACTGACTGTCGCTGAAGAACTGGTCCGCCGTGGTCTGCTGGGGAAAATCGCGGTAGTTTTCCGCGTATGTGCTTACGTCGGTGGGCGTGCCGATGCCCACGCTCGGCTTGACGTACAGCATCCAGCTCGGCCGGTCGGGCTGGTTGGAGTAGGTGATACAGGCAAGCGCGGCGCCGCGCGAGCCATCGCGCTGCAGTTCCGAGAACGTACCAATCGCTTCTGGATCGAGCAATGGCTTTATCCAGTCTGGCAGTTTCGGCTCATGTGGCGCGCGGTCAAAGGCGCTCCAGCCGAATCGGCGTCTCGGAAGTTTCGCACGCACGGCGGCCGGATCGATCCAGGTGATCGTCGCGCAGAAGTCGTAGCGCACCTGCCTCGTCAGCAGTGCGAGCGATTCACAGCGGTAATCCGGGTCCGCGGCCGCGTCGACAGCGACGATGAAGGGCAGTCTGCGGCGGATCAGCTCGTAGATGCCCGTATTGTCGAAGTGTCCGCCATCGCTCAGATACCACAGCTTCGCGGAAGGCCCCTCGAAATATGCACGCCATTCGTCAAGCAGCTTGGCCTGCAGTGTGAAGATGATCGAGGGTAGTGACTTGATCACGCGCCAGCCCCCGCGCCGATATTGTCCCGGCCGCCCGCCTGCTGGAATGCCGCTGTTCCACCAGTAACCGATCCGGACATTCAGCAGGCCGAGCAGCAGCGATTCCGCGAGCTTCGTGTTGCGGCCAAGACCGGTCGATGCGGCGGCGCCCGAAATCGCCATCCACTGGCCAAGGCTGAGCCGCTCGACATCGACCTGCGCGCCGCTGGATTTTACGAAGGCGTGAAACGCGTTGGGATCGGGCTCCACTCGCACCGCGGTGACAGGCGCGAAGCGCACGGAAGTCGTCGCGTCGCGCGCGCCCCAGAGGGCGTGAAAGCGCCTGCCCGCGCTGATGCCGGCGGGCCCGACACACATCGGCATGCCCTTGTCGTCGCGCAATTGATTCCCGGAGAGCGGGTCGACCGTGTTATTCAGGCACGAGCAGACCAAATGCAGCGGGCCACCATGTCTTTCGGGATGGTAATCGTCGAACATGACGTCGTCGCCCAGATCGCTCACTCCCACCGGAACAGGCTTGCTGGTGCCTGGCGGATTCACGCGGGCATCGTTGGACGCGCCCAGATAGGTCCGCACCAGCTTCTGCGCGTAGCTCTGCTGCAGGGAGGACAAGTTGAGAAAGAGCAGCACGCGGCCCTTCACCGCCGAAATGAGCAACGCGGCAATCACGCAGTAGCGCGCAGTCGTCGGATCGAGGCCGAAGACCAGATAGACGAGCACATCGAGGAACAGGAACAGCACGAATGCCAGCGCAAAGGCGAAGAGCGCAAGCAGCACCTCTTTCACGAGGCCGCTCCCGAGAGTCTTTCCCGCTTCTGGCGCTGGCGTCGTGGCCGTTTTCGCCTGACGCTTCAACACGCTCGCCGCGATCCCCCGTAGCAGCACCAAAACCGGCGCGACACCAGCAAGGGACCAGGTCATCGCACGAAACTTGCATGCCGGAAGGAATTGCGCGAGCGTATCGACCACCACAAATAGGGCGGTCACGACGAAACCGAACAGCGCCACGCCGAGCAGCCGGGTCAGCCGGTTGCGTATCACGATGGTTCCGCCCTCGGGCTGCGCCGTGCCGGGATCAAGCGGCGGCGCACTCGCGCCGGATGACACGGGTTTGGCGACGAACAATCCGGCCGCCTGCTGCTCGAACCACGCGAGCAGAAGCACACCGAGCGCGAGGGCGCTCCAGCCTCCGATGTCGGGTAGCGTTAGTCCATAGATCGCGCACCCGATCATCACGAGCCACACTGCGAAGGGCAACCACAAGCGCCAGTCCCATTTCGGGCGCCGCCTCATGGTAAGCCAGTAGCCGATGGAAGGCGGCAACATGCCGATCACGACGAACCACAGCGGCAGCCGCCACCAGGCCGACAGCGTAACACCGTACCATTGCGGCGGCGCGCTCTCGCACACAAGCGAAACGACGCTGACCTTCGAACAGTCGAGCGCGAACCAGTGCAGCGTGCCCAGCACGCCAAACAACAGCGCACCGATCCATACATGCACCGCCGCGAGGTTGCGCAGGATGACTACGATGTCGAACAACACGTCGTGACGGCCGCCGCCCACGAGATATTGCGCGTTGTAACGCAGCCACTGGATTGTCGACGAGCCCAGATTCGTGAGCGTGCGTTCGACGCGGTCCGCGGGTATCTGGCGATCCTGGTCCGGCATCTCCGTAAACAGCTTGCCGAGAAATGACGCTATATAGCCGCCCCCCGAGACCGAGGACATGAAGTCGATATCGCGCAGGCGTCGCCGGCTCGCGAGCGCCTGAAGAACGCCTAGACAGAAGGTGGCGCTGCGCACGCCGCCGCCCGACAACGCGAGGCCGACCGTGTCCCCTGGCAATCGCGCGCGATCCGCATTGGCCGCCTCCTCCCATGCAGGCCGCGCAGAGTCCCGGCGCTCGCGCACCGCCTTCGCTTCGACACTCTCGAGCTCGCGTGGGTAGTTCTCCGAGTCGGCCAGCAGCACGTCGGCGGCCTTCTCACTGATCATGAAGGTAGGAGTCACGATGAAGTAGCCCGGAATGGTCGGAAAGACCGATGTGTCGACGATGCGCAGACCCTCCACCCCATGCACGCGGAACTTGCTGTCCACCACGGCATACCGGTCCTGGAGGTCGCGTGGATTCTTGCACCACGGATCGTAGCCAATCCGGCAGGTGCCGCATGCATGATGCCCCCACGCTTCGTCCTTGATCCACTGACGCAGCGTTGGCGAGCAATCGGGTTTATCGACGCCCGGCTGGACCTCGCAGCTGAACGCGCTAACGTGGCCATTGATCTCGCGGATGCGCTTGATCGCGTCGCACAGGGAATCCACGTCGCTCGTGCAGTCTTGCGCGCCCTCACTCGTGTCGTCGAACGAGTGAAAGTTGATTTCCGGCATCTGGAACGGATCGCCACTGAGCAAGCGAACCGTGCCGTTGTTGTTGTTCGTATAGGCCTTGAGAATGACCCAGCTCCATAAATTACGCGTCCTTTCGCTCGACGTCATGCTCCGGCACAGCAACTGCTGCGAATAGTCCCAGTAGTAGCCCCGAAACGCGACCGGCAGCCCGAAGATGAACAGATCCGGGTCGCTGCGCAAACAGGCGCCGTTCGCGGACGACATCATCATCGCGAGCGCGCCGCCGTTGGTCGAGTAAAGGCCAGTCTGGTCGGCGAGCCACTGGAGCAGCATGGGGTCTTTGGCGTCGCCCGGGTCGAAGGTCACGCCGTCAAGTGTGGAAAACGGCTCGCTCGCCTCGCTGATTACGCTGACTTCATAGCGGTCCTGAAGATTGCGGCCGACGCCCGGGAGATGCACGACTGGCCCGACAAGCGCTCCGTCGCGGTCGCGCGGTCCGTCAACTTTGCCCTTCAAATTCTCCGAGTCGCCAATACCGCTCAGCATGAGCAGTTGCGGCGTGTTGAATGCGCCACCGCATACAATCACTTCGCGCCGGGCGAACACTTGTTGCGTAACGGGCGTCCCGTCCTTGCCGGCGTACTTTGGGCTGGCCGCATAGAGGTAAGGACCGATGCGGACTTCCACGCCAATCGCGCGCGGCACGCCGCTCTCGCTCCTCTCGAACACGATCCGCGTAGCATGCGCGGGGTTCAGGATCACGAGCCGGTCGGGGAATTCGGCCATGACGTTGAGCAGATGGTCGCGCAGACCGCAACGGCGCTTGCCGTCGGTGCCGATCGAGATCAGCGAAACGTGGGCGCGGCTCTGGATGTCCGGCGAGCGGACATTGGGGTCGAGGAACTGCAGAATCTGAAACCGGGCGAGCGCGCGGCCGAACATCGAGGCCGCGTTGCGATTCGCCAGCGAGGCGAACAGCACGTCCTTGAGCACGCCGACAAAGGTGCGGTCGCCTCGAACGATGGCGGCGATCACGAACGGGTCGATGAAACTCGTTTTTTGCCAGCCCGCGGAACCGTGGCCGCCGGGATCGATCTGGCCGCGCGGATCGAGCTTGCGTGCGGTCCATTCCAGAAACCTGAAAAGGAGCCCCAGTGTTTTGCCAGCGAAGGTCCGGTAGACCGAGTAGTAAAGACAGTTCTCGATCTTGGCGAAGTAGCCCTGCATGTTCTGCGAACGCCACGAATCGTCGCCGGTGTATTCGGCAATGCGATCCCAATCGGCATCATTCGGGCGAATGATGATCATTGCGTGGTGCGACGTGCAACCGCCAATGGCCGCCGCGCGCGGATAGAAGATGCCGCCCTGCCCTTGCCCATCCGTTGCCGCGCTAGGGTCCTTCGCGCCGTCATATTTCGGATCGGCTTGCTGTCGGGCCGTACTCGTGTAGTGGCGCACCGAGAATTCCCAACTCATGTCCGGGTCTTCAGTCGCGCTGGCATGGAAGGCGGGCACCGCGTACACCTGGCGCATCTGCTGTTGCGCGAGATCGGGAGCGCCCCGCGTCATCGGCTGAGCCCGCGCATCGGGCTGCGCGACGGCGGGGTCGTTGCCTGCCTCGATCAGCAGAACGCGGCGCCCGTTGAGCGCAAGCCGTGCGGCGAGCGGGCCGCCGCCCGCGCCCGATCCCACGATCACGTAATCGAAGGGCGTGGTTTGCGGATTCCTGGCTTGCCACAGCGGGTCATCGGGGTCCATCGCAGCTCCCGTGGACAAAACTGACAAGTCAGAGCGTTTCGAGGAAAGCCTTCAATTGCCGCTTTTCGTCGTCGGTAAGCGACTCGCCGAACCAGTGACCCCGGTCCAGCACGAAGTCGGGACACTTGCTCGCTTTGAGCAGCGCCGGGCCGGCCTCCTGCTGGAATTCGTCGAGCGCCCTGAAGCTGCCATCCTTCGGGTCGTCGCGACGCACCCGCAGCACCCCGCGCGTGAGCCCGGCCACCGCACTGAGGAGATCGAACGTGGGTGCGTCGGGGTTGATGTTCATGAGGAGATTCACCGGCGTGCCGCGCGGAATGGGACCGACGTTAATGCCAATCAGGCGGCCATCGAGGAAGGCCTTCCCCACGCCACCCATAACGACGAAAACCACGGCGCTAACTGCGAAGAACGCACGCGCCCAACGCCGCGCATTGGGAAAGCGGAAGAACGCGGCCGCAAGCCCCAACACGACGAGAGGAATGACCCATAGCCATGGGTAGATCGCGGCCACGCCCGAAACGTGCAGCAGCGTCGCGAGCACCGCCACGAGCAAAGTGAGCAAACCGCCTGCGAGGCGCGGTTGCCCCACGAAAATCATCACGACGGCAATCAGTGCTAGCACCAGCCACACATAGATGAACAGGAAAGGTGTCATGTGTTCGCCCACTATGCCGGTGATGAGCGGCTTGATGAACCTCGGCGCAAAGTCGATATATGAATCCTTCGTCGTCCTGTAGATAAAGCCGACGTCCCGGAAACCCGGTTGATCGGCTACGCCTGCCGCCGCGAACGACCGGCGAAAGTCCCCGCGCAGCGCGCTGCATTCCAGGCTCTGGTCAGCAGGGTTGTCGCGACAGAACTCCTCCTTTTGCGCGGGATAGAAGTTCACGCGCTGCGCCGCGCCATGCGCGAGCGTGCCAATGACAGCACGCTTGCCATTGTTGAGCAGCTTGTCGATGGCGTCGTCGTACGCCTCGAGCCGGCCCTCCACCGACGGCTTGCGGTTATAGATGCCTAGTGCATTGTTATGTAGCAATGGTGCGGTCGCCCAGACGCTCACGAGCGAGGCCGGCCGGTAGTAGCCCGGGCCGCCGCCAGGCGGCGCATATTCGTCGTTGTTCCCCCACTTGTCGACGGCGCTCGTCTTGCTGAACGGATTGAAGAAGTGAACGAGTCCCACCGCAGGCAGGGACTTGTACGTTTCCGAAGAGAAGTTGTCCCAGACCTGGCCGCGCATGCCGTTGGTGCCCACTGCGCGCTGCGAATTGCTGCCGACGAGGGTGATTGGCACACGCACATCCGTCGAGAGATAGTTATTTTTCTCGAAGAAGTCCTGCCCTCCGTCCGGCTGTGCCACGATGTACTTCTGAAGCCGGTCCACATAGGCGAGCCACGGCTTGCTCAGCTTGAACGCTTCCCAGTCGGCAAAGTCCATGGGCAGCGTAATTCCGCCCTGGTTGCCCGCGTTTGCGGTGCGCCATTCGCGTGAAAATGTGATTTGCAGATCTGGCGGCTGCCTGCTCGAATGGCAGATCGCGCAATTGCGGATGAACACCTCGCGGCCTTTGCCGCTATCTTCCTTGTTGGCATTGATCCGCGCGAGCGCCTCCTCGGTCGAGGCCAGCTTCATCGGCTGGGCTATCGTGGCGCCAGATTGCGTGACGTAAGTAAAGAGGGCCTCCAGCTCTTGCACGCGAAAGGCTTCAGTCGTATTCCAGTAGACCGACTTGGCCTTGATGGTCGCGATATCGAACGGCCGCTGCGGCTTGAATCCGACGATCGTGTTCTGCACCATGCGCCATTGCTCCGAATAAGCGCCAATGTTGAGATACACCCGCAATAGCGCGCCTTCGATGCCGATGCTGTCGGCGCCATCGAGCAACACGCGTGGCGTGTGGCGCGGGTCGAGCGTGAAAACGGGGGCATCCTCGATACCCCGCAGCATGAGGTTGCTCCTGCCTTGCTCCTCGGGTGGGTTGATGGCGGCGCGCTCAAGGCGCGCGTTCACTTCAAAAATCGCGTTGATCGTGTTCGGATTGTTGATGTGGTCCGTGGCCACGAGTGACGTGTCGATGGTCCCCGGCTGCTGGCTCGCGACGAACTGCCAGAGGAAGCTATCCGGCGTCTTCAGGTTTGTGAAGGCGTTCGAGGGTAGCCAGTACTGGTTACCAATCATGCTCGACATCTCCCCCCACTCGGGATACTCCGTACTTTGCGGCGACACGAGCGGATGCGGACCGACATGGCAGAACGAGCACGCCATGCTCACGCGAAATGGCCGTACAAGCAAAGGGTCCGCGTGAAAGTCGGCGTCCTTGGGATCGGTCGAGTAGTATCTCGCGCCATTATCGCTGACGACCTGCTCCTTCCAATGCTCGCGTGCTTTCTCCGCGGCTGGCGACTTGCCGAAGAAGTCCGGATTCGGAAATAGCCGCAGCCCCACGACGCCGGAAGGATAGCCGTAGACGAGCGGGTCGACGCCATCGTCGCCGAGTTGAGCGATTGCCTGGTCATACAGCGCGGGGTCGCCGACCTCGAAGAATGTCTGGTGATCGTGCGCCGCGTCCTTGGGCATGGTCACACGCTCGACAGGTTTTCCGTCCGCGCCGACGTCATTCTCCGGCGCGTGCATTTTGATCTTGTCGCCGTCGGGTCCATCGATATAGAGACCCAGCCCGGTCATCGGCGTGTCGCGCTCCACCATGCCAGGCTGATTGATCAGCCCGCCGTCCCTGAAACGATGTGTCCTGTTCTTCGAATTCAGCAGGACAAGAAAGTCCGCGATGCCGTACCCGTTCTCCTGGACCCAGCCCCAAAACGCTTCATTGCCCTCGCCCCACAGCATCCAGGTGTTCTGCCCCATGATGGCTGAGCGAGCGCCCTTCGGAACGGTCTGCCCGTCGAACCAGTCCATTGGTCGCGGCTTGGGGTCGTCGCCAACGACGACCTTGTCAACCTCGCTGAAAATGTTGCGCGTCTCCGTCGGGAAGCACTGCTCGTTACGCGGAAACAGGCGTACGCCACCTGCCGTTTTCGTGGCCCTGGCTTCGTCGGGTGGAGCGCCCTTCTCGACCTCGCCCTCCGGCGGGGCATCCCTATCGAGCGTTGGCGCGATCGACGCAGCCGGATAGCGTTTGATCGCATTCTCCAGCTCGGTCGCATCAGCCTCACACGTTGCGTTAGCCGCCGATGCAACGTGATTGCACGCCGCCGGCTTTGACGCCGCTGGCGGGCAGCTCGACGCTGCGCACGCCGCCGGAGCCAATGCAGACGCTCCAGCGGCATTCGCCGCTCTCCATGCCAAAAGGCAAGAAGCGACCATTAGCGCACCCACTAGCGCGGGCCGCAAAACACGGTGCTGCTTCGCCAACACAGGTCGTTCGCTTCGTGAACTGCATAGTGAACGCATGGACGCGCCCCCCTGAAGGTGCGAAACCCGAGGCGCGATGGCTTCAGTGTTGCTCCCGCAAAGCGAGGTGCCGTGGCGCGCGCGGCCGGCACCCTCCGGCCGCACTCTCGAAACGCCCAATACCGCAGCCCGATGGCGGGCAGTCTGGCCCGCTCGTGTACTGGCGTCATCTACATACGTTGTCCGATCGTGAGGAGAATATAGGCGACGCCTATCGAATGTCAATTATGTTCCACTGGTTCGGAATCCTCCTCATTAATCAATTCTCACAAAAGCCACGGAGAGGATGCGTCAACGATGCAGACTGACTCGACAATGCGGCCAAGAAGCCTCTGCGCGCATCTCTTGCGCTGCACCCTCCAACTATCCGTAAAACCCCAACATTTACGCCAATGCGCAAAGCATATTCGTTGTTGAGACACCCGGACAACCTGTTCGCCCGGCCAATTGCAGCCGCAGCGACCAGGTACTTCGTGGATTGCCTTGCGAATACGGGAAAATGTGCCACAGTCAGCATTCAATACCTTTCATGGCTAGCTGATCACCCCACATCCGCTAGGCGGCTGCAACATGGGCCCCACGAAAGCGGATGGCGTAGTGAATGCCAGCGGTAAAGTGTTCGGCTACGAATGTCTGTACGTGATGGACGGCGCGGTCATTCCGCGCGCGTTAGGGCCGAATCCGTCGCGTACGATCGCCGCGTTGGCTGAGCGTAATGCGGCGCTGCTGATCGCGAGCGCTTAAGTTACATAGGCAATGAACCGTAATGTGCCAACTTCGCAGGCTGCTTGAGCGCCGGTGATTCAGCGAGACTCATCTGCGGCGCCTTCTTACGCGTCCACTTACGGCCGCAGCGACTCGGCCGCCTGGTGGATTGCCCTGCGAATCTGGGGAAACGCGCCGCAGCGGCATGCGATGCCCTGCATGGCATCGTTGATTTCGCAGTCGGTCGGATGACGATGACAATAATGCAACGCCGTTGCGGCAACTAGTTGCGCGCTTTGACAATAGCCGCACTGCACGACATCGCATTCGATCCATGCCTTCTTTAGCGCGCGAGCTTCCGGACTCTCCAGTCCTTCAATCGTGACGACTTCCGCCTTGTCGATGGCGCATATGGGTATCTGGCACGACTGAAAAGCTACGTTATCGATCAAGACCGTGCAGGCACCGCAAACGCCAATACCGCAGCCGAATTTGTTCCCGTCAGTTTTGGTTCGATTTCGCATCGGAGTGCCCAGAGCAGGGGAGTTTCGGGGGCAGAATGCATGACAACGGTTTTTCCGTTGATACGGACTGACACCACGTATCAGCTCCGGAAGGCGCTGGCGGATCAAGAAGTGGAAGGTGCCGAACCCGGTTCCCTGTGAGTGCGAAAAGCGCATTCGCTACGGCAGGCGCAATGGGCGGCGTACCCGCTTCGCCAACGCCTTGTGGTTCAGTACCACACTGAAGCACTTTTGTGCAGATCTCAGGACAGGTCGACATATTGACGAGTGGAAATTCAGAAAAATACTAATCGATCACGCAGTGAACTCGCGTAACCCGAAAGGTGTCGCCACGCCGCTCCACCTCCGCAACCTGCGCTACCACGCTGCCAAACGCTTCGCGCATTGCCATGCCTCTGGCCGTTGTTCCATCACCCTTCGGCCGGCTCTGCCACCTGGAAAAATCCATGAGTGTTCGCAGTAACTCCCGGAAGATGGCGCGAAGCCGGGCCAGCACGTGCCCGGTCGCTTGCGCATTCGCTATGGGGGGGCCGTCCGTTGCGACGCGACCGAAACGCAACTTGTCGGCAACGTTCTACGATGCGCGCCGGGTGCCAAGGCGCTCGCTCTGTATTGGACAAATGAGTCCGGATGACGTTCTGGTAATTGGCGACGGACCTGCCGGATGTGCTGCGGCAATTGTTGCCGCCGATGGAGGGTGCGACGTCATGCTGTTGGGCCGCGGTGTGTCGCTTGCCGAACCGGAGTGTGTACCGAGCAACGCGTTGGGTTTGCTCAAGCTGCTTGCGCCCTCCCTGATCACGCAGACCGATACATGGCTCGACGCAAATTCCGGATTCAACCGCGGTCGCGCGGCTATACGGAGCCGGCTAGACGACGGCTTGCACATTGCCGTGAAGAAGGCCGGAGTAACCTATGCGCGCGCGCGTCGATCCGATGCTGCCTTGCGTCGAAAACGGACGCATCATCGGTGTGGGATTCGGAACTGCCGAACAGAAAGCCCGCATCGTCATCGACGCAACCGGAATCACCGGTTGCCTGCGTCGCGGGCTCGCGCTCGCTGAGTCCGTCGATTCGGCACCCATCTGGCTACGTCGCGGCTTCGCAAGCGGATGCTTGCCGCAAAACGATGCCGTTTGGCAGATCACGCAGGATGGCTGGCTCTGGCTACGGCCGACATCAACCCAGATCATCTGGACTTCCTTGTCCGCACGACGGTGCAAGCCCATTGCATTGGGTCGGGGCATTTCCGCGATTGGCACCGTCTGGCAGCAATGCAGCCGCTGGCGCCATCTTGATCAGGCAGCTGGCCCCGGTTATTTCGTCTGCGGCGACGCGGCGGGGTATCTGGACCCAGCGTCAGGGGATGGCCTTCGGTTTGCGATCGAATCGGGCATACGAGCGGCAACGCTTGCTGCAGATGTTTTAAAGCATCCCGGCAGGTCAAGCCTTGCCGCTGCGCTCTATTGCGACTGGGTTTTGCAGGACTACCTCGTGATGAGAGAGGCGCTGCAGCAAGTTTATAGCCGCGCGAATCTTGATATCTGTTGCAGCCACCACGACGACATGATTATGGCTCCAGACAGGCGGGCCAACAGTGAGCCGCCGCCCCTGAACCATGCCGTGATCGTCGGCAAACGCGAGGGTAGCGGCTGGTGCCCCCGCGAGAGCGACTGACTTCTGTGCTTTGTGGATTCAACCGGTGGATGCAACACCACTCACTGCTGGCGCAACCTCCAACCTGTTGCATCCACCGGTTGAATCCGCACCGATAACCCGTCGTTGGGCAACGGTACGGAATGACCTGTTCTCCCCAATAATCGCCCTTAGGCCTACCACGGCTGGCGGAATAGCAACGGGGCGCGTAGCTCGCCAGCTTTCACACCGCCCCTACTCTCGACCTTCTGGGCGTCCGATGCCTGACTACGCTGCAGGCGGGCGGATCACCGCCCCCCCGACATGCACGAGACGCCGAGTTGTTCGCCACGCGAATCTTGACACTACAGATCGAATGTTTGCGACTCGAACGGCCAACAAGACTGTTTTCCATTGAGCGATCCGACAGTGACGATATCGCCGCTGCTCTGAAGTACGACCCCCGCGTTCGCCGATGCGACAGTCGAGCCACTCTGGACGTTTATCGAGTTCGAGCATCAGGCCGTTCGCGCTAGTGCCGCAAAAGACTGCACCATGAACTGGTTCTGATGTCGGTTGTATCTCAAGCACAAAACGCCAATCCATATGAGCTGCACCCAAAAAGTTCGACACCGATCCAACCTTTGCGGTGTTTTTTGGAACTTACGTGGGAACCGTACAGCGTTGAACGTCATGGCGCGCTTAACATCACCCCCCCAGCACAACATTCAGGATGACCATATAAGATCTATGAGGCATTGAATGCAGCGGCGCGTTCAACTTGAGGCAGATGCAGCTCTCGACGCTTACCTGAAGTCCGTGGTTCCCACCGGGCGTACTGACGCTGCGCCTCACCTGCGCGCTCGTCGAGCTGCACATCGCCGGCGCGAAGATCATCGTCGGCCGGGATCCCCTCTCTGGTCGCCCTTCCGCTACCCGGGTGGACTGGAGCCTTTACATCACCGTCTCATACAGGAGTCCACCATGTCTTCTAACCAGTGCTGCCTTCGCGGTTGAAAAGCGGAAACGCATATCCGTCATCGGGCTCCCCAAGACTAGCGGCTAAGGGGCGTAACCGTGATCGAACTGTACGCGCCCCCCACCAACAACTCACTCCCGTTCAGGCAAGTCGACAGGGATTGCGCCCTTTTTTTGCTTCAAAAGCGCTTGTCGGTCTCTGATGCCTAATAGGTATAATCGCCGCCCGGGTGGCGCAAAAATCAAACAAGGGGACATGTCGTGCGAGCGACAATGGCAGTGGTAATGGCAGTTGCGGCAATGAGTGTGACGACGGCGGCCGCGGCCTCCGTCGAGTATCGCGAACAATCGACGCCGCCGGATGTGTGTCACGGCGCCGTCGCGAAACGGACCGAGGCAACAGGTCAGATCGCGGTCGGCGCGGCTGCGGGCAACGCGTGTGTTTGCCAGCCTGCGGGCGCCGGACCGCGCGCCGCGGCAGCCCGCCCTGCACCGCCGTCGGGCGATCATAAAGACCAGGATGACGACGGAGCGCTCAAGGCGGGGGCAGCGATGCTCGGGCTTTGGCCGAAAGACTCCGGGAACCATACAGGTCACGTCGTGACCGGAAAGATTGTCCGCAACGTTCGGCACGAGCCGGTTGCTGCCGCGCACGCGCCGGAGGGTGGATCGCATCACGCGTTTAGCTATGGCCGTCGCGCAAACGTTTGGCATGCGCCGAGTACTGTCGCGCGAACGACAACGGACGCGCCGCCGCATCGCACTTCAGCCGGCAACAGTAAGGACGACACCCGGCATAAGCCGGTCGCTGGCGCGCGCCTGGCGGCAAAGATACCGCCGCACAGTGACGGCTCGCGACGTTCGCTCGCAACTGCCGCCGCTCATCCGGTGCCGCATCATCGCCTAGTGGTCGAGACGAAGCCGATGCAACCGAAGGTGCTGCCGAACTCGCCACGACGGGAATTGCCGCCCATTCTCAGTTGATACTGCATATAAACTGCGCAGAGATTCGCTCTCTGCGCTTCGTTTCGCGCAGCGGCACGTCGTGTGACATTCCCGCCAATCGCTCGATCTGGTCACGGCATGACGCATCGAGAGATCACCAGGCGTTCTCCGGGAGGATGTTCCTGCAGATACGTTTGGGAAACTCCGTTCATGCGCGTGCGCCGCACCTTCGCCCGTTGCCAGAGCACGTGTCGCCGAATGGCGCTGCGTGCATGCGAATCTGACAGGCCGTTAGTTGCGTTGAGTTGTCGACCCTTTGCTGCTGCCGCTCGACATCTGCCCTCCGCGATTTTTTTGATGCGCCTTGTCCGTCAGCATGACGTGCGAGCGTCATTATGATGGCGGCACGATGTAATTCATCCGCCTCAACCCTAAGACGGAGGCTCAAATGGAATACCTCTTGATGATCTATTCGGAAGAAAACGGCTGGAATCAGATGACCGACAGCGAGCGACAGCAAGGCGTCGCCGCTTATCACGCATACACCGAATCGCTCCAGAAAGCGGGAGCGCTGGTGGGTGCCAACCGGCTGCAGCACACGAATACGGCCACGACCGTGCGGCTGGTCGACGGCAAGCCGCAGGTGCTCGACGGACCGTACTCCGATTCGAAGGAGCAGCTCGCGGGCTACTACCTGATCGACGTACCCAACCTGGACGCGGCAATGGCGTGGGCGTCGCGGTGTCCAGGCGCGGCGCACGGCATCATGGAAGTGCGCCCGGTCTGGACCGCTCCGTACGATGCGCCATCTGCTGCATGAGCCAGTCCGGCGGCGGCCGTCACGCTGACGCCGCCGCACATTCCATTGCCGAGGCAGTCGCGCGCCGCAGTTATGGCAAGCTCGTCGCGCTGTTGGCGATGCGCACGCGCGACGTCGCCGCGGCCGAGGACGCACTCGCCGACGCGTTTGCAGCGGCGCTCACGGACTGGCCGGAGCACGGCTGCCCCGCGAGCCCCGAAGCCTGGCTGATGACCGTTGCGCGGCGCCGGGCGATAGATAGCGCACGCCATCGCCATGTCGGCGACGCAGTGGTGAACCAGCTCGCGATCCTCGCGGAAGAGATCGACGAGTGTGAACCCGGCGCGTTGCCCGACCGGCGGCTCGCGCTGCTCTTCGCGTGCACTCACCCTGCACTCGAGGCCGCGATTCGCACGCCGCTGATGCTGCAGGTAGTGCTGGGCCTGGAAGCGAAGACGATTGCATCCGCGTTTCTGATGTCTCCCGCCGCCATGAGCAAGCGCCTCGTGCGCGCGAAGACCAAGATCCGCGAAGCGGGCATTCCGTTCAGCGTGCCCGAGCGTGAGGAACTGCCCGGCCGGCTCGACTCAGTGCTTGAAGCTGTCTATGCAGCGTATGCGGAAGGTTGGACGGACCCGGTCGGCGGTGATACCCAACGGCGCGATCTAACCGACGAGGCGCTGTACCTTGCACAATTGCTCGTCGAACTGCTGCCCGAGGAACCGGAGACGCTGGGTCTGCTTGCGCTGATGCTGTTTGCGCAGGCGCGGCGAGATGCCCGACGCGATGCGGCTGGCGATTACGTGCCGCTGTCGGCTCAGGACCCGGCAACATGGAACGCACCGATGATCGACGCAGCCAACGCACTGCTGCGGCGCGCGAACGCGTTAAATTCAATCGGTCGCTTTCAACTCGAGGCCGCGCTGCAGTCGGCGCATGTGCATCGCTGCCGATCGCATTGCCCGAACTGGGACGAGATCGTGCAACTCTACGATGGGCTGCTCGCCATTGCAGCTTCGCCCGTGATCGCGGTGAACCGCGCACTCGCACTGGCGGAACGCGACGGCCCACAGGCGGCGCTCGACGCGCTCGCGCCGTATGCTGACGATCCGCGGCTGACTGACTACCAGCCATACTGGGCCGCACGCGCCAATCTGCTCGCGCGTGCCGGCGCTACGACCGAAGCGCTTGACGCGTACGATCTTGCGATTGGCCTCGAGCGCGATCCGGCCGTGCGCCGGTTCCTGCAGCGCAAGAAACGGGAGCTTGCATCGGCGAGCAGCTAGCGGCGCGAGTTGTGTGGCTGTTTCGCCCCAAAAAAGGCAGTCTGCAGCGTCTCTGAGACCCGAATGACAGTAGCGAGTTGCGGAACAACGATACAAGGAGCGCCGCGAAAGCGCGAATAGATCACGGAATCGACGAATCGTTCGATCGTGATTCTGGAATCCGAAATTAATTCCGCTTCAGCCCGCAAAATATTCAGGACGCCTTTAGGTATGTGACGCAACGTGTATGGACGCGCTGCACGATCGGTGAGCGGTACTCGAGAAATCAGCCGGCGCGCAGGTTGAAGAACCGGTGCAGATCGGCATCGTCTTCCGGGAAGTGTGCGCCACTCTCCTCCGTAGCAACCGCGCGGGACACCGCCACCAACAGGGCTCGCTCAAGCCAGTCACATTCCGCGCCGTTCGAGGCCAGCCAGATCTGTGCCGATACGATCAGGTGATTGGTGTGCAGCCATACGCCCTCGCGGGCGAACACAAAGAGTTGGCCGACCACGAGAAAGCACAGCAGTTCGGCGCGAGCTTCATCGTCAAGCGTTCTCACCACTTCCGCTCCATTGTGTGGGACGCTCGCGGGTACCGTTCAGTAAGCGTCAATGAAGCTCGCTGTCATCGTTCAATAGCCACGACGGGATATCGCGTTTGCCGTTGAGCACGCGCCAGACCTCGACGTAATCCTTGCGCTCAATGTAGAAGATCACATGCGGGTAGCGATCAAGTGGCCACGATCGCAGGCCTGGTATGTCCAACTCGTACGCGTAACGGGGAGATCCAGTTTTCGGATGTTTAGCGAGATGGGCGTAGGCATACTCGATCTCCGCAATGAATCCGAGCGCTGCCTGTTCCGAGCCTTCGTCTACGAGATAGTAGGTCAGCTCGTCCTCCACGTCCTCCCTGGCCAGCCTCGTCGGAACGACGGGCTTTGCTGTCATTTGCGCGACGTCCGCACGCGGGCGCGCAGCGATTCGAAGTAGTCGGAATCAACCGGATCCGTGAGCCCCGACGCCGCTCCCTGCAGGATAACTGCGCGCAGGCGCTTTCGATCCTGATCCTTACGGATGAGCTCGCGCACGTATTCGCTGCTTGTGCCGTAGCCGCACTCGCCGACCTGCTCGTCAACGTAGTCCTTCAGCGAATCGGGGAGGGAAATATTCATGGTACCCATGCAAATCAGTCTATCAGGTTTGGCAAATTTTGCCAAACCTGACGCGTGGTGCGGATGCGCCCTGATGGGATCGCATACCGGGTTACGGGAGGCAGTCGCGGTGCAAGGCGTCTACTATGGTGGGCAAGACCCCGGCCAGTGTGCATCCTCCCGCGGCGACATGAGCGCTCGCGTGCGTGCATTCGCGCAACACCTTGGCGACGCGCTGGAGAGAATCGCAGTGGCGTCTTGACGTCGCTACCGACGAGATTATCAATGCAGCGTCTGGACGCTGCTGATCGCCTCATCAGACGAGGCTTGATCAAGGATTGCGCACCGGAAGTCGAACTTGACGCGAAGGATCGCAGATTCAACCCGTGAGTCGCCGCGATAGCCTTTCAGACGAGTATTGATCGCCTCCTCGCCGGCAAGGTGCCTGCTCGACACTCTCCGGATCATCGCAACACGCGGCATCTGCATCACAACCCGACCACGCCTGGTACCACTGGTTGCGACACAGTGCGGGTTCGCATATGGCCGACGCCAACGTTGACCTGCGGCTCATCCGCGACAACCTGGTCTAGAGGCAAGCGCTCGCGCCTGCTCATACTTACGCGGCCTCATCGCGCACGCGTTGCAAAGATGCAGGCTCGCCGCCCCGCCCCGCACCAACGCAGGTCGCCAGGTCCAGCGGTCGATAAGGCCGCCCAACAGGCATGCGGATCTGTCCTTGTGCGATACGGTTGCGGGCGGTAGCAGCCGCTTTCCTGCCAGAATCCAGTTCAGCAAGCTGCTAGTGCGCTACGATCCACCAGGTTAGTTCTGGCGGGAAGAGCTTCTCGTAGTGCCCAATCGAAAATGCATCAACGCTCGCTTGCGCCGGACCGCAGCTTCGACCGAGCGCACATCATAGTCGCGATATGACAGACCGCCGCCTGCGGAACCTGACGCGCCAGCGGTCGTGACCTAGCCGTACAGTCCTGACTTGCGCTTGTCGGCATAAGCCGAGGCCCACCCAATACCAACGGTCCTTCGACACCGCTGTTGTGCGGTTGCTGCTTTGATTGGCGGATTCAACCGGTGGATGCAACATACTACAAGCTGTGCGAGCAACGGGAGTGTTGCAGATGAAACAGCGACGCCGGATTTACTGCACTGATACTCAGAAGGCGCTGATGTGGGAGCGTTGGCAGAAGGGAGAATCTCTCCAGAAGATCGCTCAGCTTTATGACCGGAATCACTCGGCGCAGATCGTTGCAGGCGAGCCACCGAGCTCCAGCGGCAGTGGTCACCGCAGCAGATTGCCGGGTGGCTCAAGGCGTGCGTACCCAGACAACAAGGACTGCCACGTGTCCCACGAGACTATCTATCGCAGTCTCTTCATTCAGGCCCATGGCGCCCTGAAGAAGGAGTTGCTGGAACACTTGCGGCGCACCCGGGCCATGCGCCGCTCGCGCCATCACACGCAAAAGACAGACGATTACGGCGGGATTCGCGACACGGTATCGCTCAGCGAACCTCCGGCAACAGTTGAAGATCGCGCGGCACGGGGCCACTGGGAAGGCGACCTCCTATGCGGCAGCGGGTGCAGCCAGATAGCATTGTCGGGAAATCAGATGCGTCTCGCTCAGCCGAAGCGCTCCATGGCTTTGCGGACCTTTCGCCTGAAGGCGTTGCGTTTTTCCGGAGTGGCCACGTTCATGTGGTAGTAGGGCAGATAGAGAATGCGGGCGCGCCCACCGGTGAGCAAATGCAAATAGCGCTTGATGACGCGACGCGGCGGGTCGCTCATGTACCAGGCAACGTAGCGGGGGCGTCCGTAGGTCACGACCGCTGCGATATGCTTGAGGTGCGTGAGGGCCGGCTTGACGTGCGTGGGATCGGTGACGTCGAGCGCCACCCCCGGGATCATCACGCGGTCGAAGAATCCCTTGAGCATCGCAGGCAGACCCATGCACCAGGTCGGGAAACAAAACACAAGCGCCTCGGCCCAGAGTAGCCGTTCGACGTAGCGTTGAACGGGCTGGCGGTTGATCCGGACATCGTGATAGTTCGACCGCTCTTCTTCGGAAAGGACCGGGTTGAAACGCTCGGCGTACAGGTCGCAATTGTCGACGTCGTGACCGGCGTCGCGGAGGCTCTGCAGGACCTCCCGGTGGAGCGCCGCATTGAAGCTGGTGGCAACCGGATGGCAGTAGATGACGAGAATTCGCATGCGCTGGCTGGATTCCGATATCGTGTTAAAGAAGGACGTCCGGACTTGGCCGCGGATCGCGCAACCGATGCTGGGACGAGCGAACGTTGTTTCCATACGTATTCAGGCAATTCGGGATGTGTCGTTTCCCCGTTGGCGCCATGTCCGCTGCCGGATTGTCAACGTCGCGGAATCGGGACGTCGCCGGCACAATCGGATCCGGCGTGAAACCGGTAGGTGGCCGGGCGGTACGGCCGGCATCGTCGTCATCGGCGCCGCGTTTCGGGAATCGTCGCCAACGTGACACGAACGAGGCGCTCACGTCTTTGTGCGCATTTGCAGCAGCTCCGCGGACACCGCCACCGCGATCGAGCCGGGCGCCTTGTCAGCGATGCCCGCGATGCCGATCGGACACACCATCTCGTGCATCCTCGCCGGATCGATACCGCGTGCCACGAGCCGCCGCTCGAACTTCACGCGCTTCGTGTGTGAGCCGATCATCCCGAAGTACGCGAAGTCGCGCCGCCGCATGATCCGCTCGGCCAGCGCGAAATCGAGCGCGTGGTTGTGCGTCATTACGAGGAAGTGCGCGCCCGGAGGCGCTTCGTCGACGATCGCCTCCGGCGTGTCGGTTGGCTCGGGCTGCACGTTCGGCGGACATTCGTTCGGTAACAGCTCGTCGCGTGTGTCGACCCATAGCACGACGCACGGCAGCCGGCCGAGCAGTGTCACGAGCGCATGGCCGACGTGCCCCGCGCCGAACAGCACGACGTGCATCGGCACGGGCGTGCCCGTCGCGCGGTTGCGCCGGCCGGTCCGTTGGGCGATTGTCATGTCAGGGCGCTCCGATCGTCCCAGGCGTCCTGACTCCCCCTCGAGGGCAGCGAGCAAAGCGAGCGTGGGGACCGTTTCATGTCAGCCTCACGCAGCGCGTACGGCCTGCACCGCGCGCAGGATCGACTCGCCGGTCGCCGGCGCGTCGAGCGGCGGATTCACGCGATAGTCACCGATCGCTGCGACCGCGTCACGCACCGCGAAGAACACCGAGAACGGCAGCAACAGCGGCGGCTCGCCGACGGCCTTCGAACGGTGGACGCTGTCCTCGACGTTGTGGTTCTGGAACAGCCGCACATTGAACTCGGGCGGCGTGTCGTTGACGGTCGGGATCTTGTAGGTCGACGGCGCGTGCGTCATCAGCTTGCCCTCCGGGTTCCACCACAGCTCCTCGGTCGTGAGCCAGCCCATGCCCTGGATGAACGCGCCTTCGACCTGGCCGACATCGAGCGCCGGGTTCAGCGACGTGCCGACGTCGTGCAGCGCGTCGACGCGCAGCGTGCGCATCTCGCCCGTTAGCGTGTCGATCACGACTTCGGATACGGCCGCGCCGTACGCGTAGTAGAAGAACGGCCGGCCCTGCAGCTTCGCTTGATCCCAGTACAGTTTCGGCGTCGCATAAAAGCCGTCCGACCACAGCTGCACGCGTGCGAGATAAGCTTTCGCGATCACCTCGCCGAACGGCACACCGGTCTCGCCGACCCACACGCGGTCGTTGCCGAAGCGCACGTCCTTCGCATTGTTCGAGCTGCCGCCGTATTGCTTCGCGGCGAACGCCGCGAGCCGTTCGCGCAGTTGGCGCGCCGCGTCCTGCGCGGCCTTGCCGTTCAGGTCCGAGCCCGTCGATGCGGCCGTCGCCGACGTGTTCGCGACCTTGCTCGTGTCGGTCGCCGTCACGCGGATCCGCCCGAAGGGGATCCCAAGCTCGTGCGCGACAACCTGCGCGACCTTCGTGTTGAGTCCCTGCCCCATCTCCGTACCGCCGTGGTTCACGAGCACCGAGCCGTCCGTATAGATATGGACGAGCGCGCCGGCCTGGTTGAAGTGGGTCGCGTTGAATGCAATGCCGAACTTCAGCGGTGTCAGCGCGATGCCCTTCTTCAGGACCGCGTTGCTCGCGTTGAATTCGCGCACCCCGGCGCGGCGCGTGCGGTAGTGGCTGGTCGCCTCGAGCTCGGCGAGCAGCTCGGGCAGGCAGTTGTCCTCGACCGTCTGGCCGTACGGCGTCACGTTGCGCTCGGTCTTGCCGTACAGGTTCGCGTAGCGGACGTCGAGCGGATCGCGGCCGAGCGAGCGGGCGATGTTATCCAGGAGGTACTCGATCGCGAACGCACTCTGCGGGCCGCCGAAACCGCGGAACGCCGTGTTCGACTGTGTGTTGGTCTTCCCGCAGTAGCCAGCGATCGCGACGTCCGGCAGCCAGTACGCGTTGTCGAAATGGCATACCGCGCGCGTCATCACGGGACCCGACAGGTCGGCCGAGAAGCCGCAGCGCGATGTCATGTCGATCGACACGCCGCTGATGCGGCCGTCGTCTTCGTAGCCGACGTCGAAGCGGTAGTAGAAATCGTGCCGCTTGCCGGTGATCATCATGTCGTCGTCGCGGTCCGGACGCAGCTTCACCGGGCACAGCAGCTTCCACGCGGCGAGCGCCGCGCAGCACGCGAACAGGCCCGACTGCGATTCCTTGCCGCCGAACCCGCCGCCCATCCGTCGGCATTCGACCAGCACGTTGTGCGACGCGACGCCGAGCACGTGCGCGACGAGGTGCTGCATCTCGCTCGGGTGCTGCGTCGAACAGTAGACGTGCATCCCTTCGTCGTCCTTCGGCACCGCGTACGCGATCTGCCCTTCGAGATAGAACTGTTCCTGGCCGCCGAGCGTCATCTCGCCAGCCTCGCGGTGCGGCGCGGCCGCGAGCCGCGCGGCCGCATCGCCGCGCGCGAGCTTCAGCGGCGGGATCACGTACGACTCGGCTTTGCGCGCGTCCTGCGCGGTGAAGATCGCGGGCAATTCCTCGTAGTCGACCCTCGCGCGGCGCGCGGCGAGTCGCGCGGTTTCGTGCGACGTCGCGACGACGATGAACATCGGCTGGCCGACGAACTGCACCACGCCGCTCGCGAGCACGGGGTCGTCGTGGATGATCGGGCCGCAGTCGTTGACGCCCGGAATGTCGTCGGCCGTCAACACCGCGACGACGCCGGGCGTCGCGCGCACCGCGTCGAAGTTCATCGACAGGATCTTCGCGTGCGCCTGCGCGGACAACCCGAGCGCCGCGTGCAGCGTGCCCGCGACGAGTGGGATGTCGTCGGTGTAGGTCGCGCGGCCGCTCACGTGCAGGTGCGCTGATTCGTGCGGGCGCGACAAGTGCACCTGGCCCGCGTCGGCCCGCGTATCGAGGGCGTTCAGAAACGGCTCTGCTTGCTGGTTCATGGTGTTCTCCGGAGCTTCAATCGTCACGCGCGCGCCGTCTCGGCGGCCACTTCGCGCACGCTCAGCGCCTGCGGCGGCAGCGGATCGTGCGGACGGGTCTCGAGCCAGAACCGGTACAGCAGGTTCTTCGCGGTGTCGAGCCGGTACACGCTCGTCGCGCGCATGTCGGACAGCGGCTGGTAGTCCCGTTCGAGCGCCTGCATCGCGGCCTGCGCGGTCGCCTCGTGCCACGGCACGCCGTCGAGCACGGCTTCCGTCTGCGCCGCGCGCTTCGGCGTCGCGGCCATCCCGCCGAACGCGATGCGCGGTTCGCGGATCGTGTCGCCGTCCGCGATGAACGCGAACGCCGCGCACACGGCCGAGATGTCCGAATCGAAGCGCTTCGACAGCTTATAGGTGCGGAACTGCAGGTTCGCGCGTGCGCCGCTGCGGGTCGGCACCTTCAGGCCCATGACGAATTCGTGCGGCGCCATGTCCTTCTGCTGGTAGCCCGTGTAGAGCGCCTCGAGCGGCAGCTCGCGCACGACGTCGCCGCCGCGCAGCACGACGCGCGCGCCGAGCGCGATGAGCCCCGGCATCGAGTCGCCGATCGGCGAGCCGTTCACGACGTTGCCGCCGAGCGTGCCCGCGTTGCGGATCGGCAGCGACGCGAAGCGCTTCCACATCTCGGTCAGTTCCGGATAGGTGCCAGCCAGCGCCGCGTACGCGTTCTCGACCGTCACGGCCGCGCCGATCGCGATCCAGTCGTCGCCGTGCTTGATGCGCTTCAGTTCGGCGATCTGGCCGACGTAGATCAGATCGTCGAGCCGGCGCATCTGCTTCGTGACCCACAGGCCGATGTCGGTGCTCCCCGCGAGGATCCGCGCGTCGGGGCGCTCGGCCTTCAGCGCGGCAAGCACGTCGAGCGTGCGCGGCGCCGCGAAGCGCGCGTCGCCGACCGTGTAGTCGAAGGTGTCGTCGCGCTTCAGCGATGCGAGCGTGCGCGCGAGCGCGGCCGTGTCGACGGGTGCCGAAGGCGGCGGCGCATCGAACATCTGCACGGCCGCATCGACGATCGGACGGTAGCCCGTGCAGCGGCACAGGTTGCCCGTCAGCGCGTCGGCGATCTCGGTGCGCGTCGGCGTTTCCTTCGCGGCCGCGCATGCGCTGCCGCGCGCCTCATGGCCGTGCTTCTCGTAGAGCGCCCACATCGACATCACAAAGCCGGGCGTGCAGAAGCCGCACTGCGAGCCGTGGCAATCGACCATCGCCTGCTGCACGGGGTGCAGCGAGCCATCTGGCTGGCGCAGGCCCTCGACGGTCAGCAACGCCTTGCCGTCGAGCGTCGGCAGGAACTGGATGCACGCGTTGACGGCCTTGAACTCAACGGTTCCCGCTTCGGTTAGTTCGCCGACGACGACCGTGCACGCGCCGCAGTCGCCTTCCGCGCAACCTTCCTTGGTGCCCGTGCAATGCGCGTCCTCGCGCAGGTATTGCAGCACGGTGCGGGTGACGTCTGCGCCGTCGACTTCGCGGATTGCCTGACGATGATAGAAGCTGATTGACTGGCTCATATTCAGATATTGTTACTGTCGATCAATGGGGCTAAATCTGGATACAACTGCTCTGCACGCCGTCACCGACGGGCTGAAGACGGGACTCACAACCGATGGCGGCCGTCGCCGATTTCACGGAGCAATCCGGCTACGGCCGCCTGCGCTTGACGGCCGAGTTCGGCCATGTCGACGCCGGCGATCTCGTCGTCCTTGACGATTCGTCGTCCGGCCGAGAAGAGGGCAGCGAGCGACGGGCGTCCTCCCGATGCGACCGGCCCGATAGCGGGGTCGTGCAGCCCGAAATAGCGGGGATCGTCGAGGCGATAGACCGCAATGTCGGCCGAATAGCCCGGCGCAATTTTTCCAACATTCGGCAGGCCGAGGATCCGGGCGCCTCCTGCGGTGCCCCAGTGAATCACGTCCGTCACCGTCGCAGCATGCGCGCCGCCTTCGAAACGGCCGCCCTGGAATTCCGGTTCGGCAGCCATTCCCAGCCTCGCGCGTTGCGCGAGCCACGCCATATGGACTTCCGAAATCATGTCGGCCGCTTCGTTGGATGCGGCGCCGTCGACCCCGATGGAAATCGGCACGCCCGCATCCGCCATTTCGCGCACAGGGCTGATCCCGCTTCCGAGGCGGCCGTTGCTCTGCGGGCAATGCGCCAGTCCAGTGCCGGTCTGGGCTAGCAGGGCGATTTCGGTTGCGTCGACCTTGACGAGATGCGCGAACCACACGTCGGTGCCGAGCCAATCATGCTCACCGCAAAACGCCACCGGCGAACGCTGATGCCACCGATGCGCGTGATCCCGATAGGCGACGGTCTCGGACAGATGCGAATGCATCCGCAGGCCCAGTCGCCGTGTAAATGCGGCGATCTCGCGCATTTGCGCCGGCTCGACCGAGTACAGCACGGTCGTGGGCGCAACGACGACGCGGCGCATGGCGCCCGGCCCGGCGTCGTGATACGACGACGCGAGCCGCTCTACGTCGGCGAAATAGGCGTCGAGCGTTTCGGGGCGCAGCGCCGTCGGCAGCTCGGCTTCGAGCTGGCGCGTCCTGGTTGCGCCTCCGCGCAGCAGCACGAAGCGAAGGCCAAGTTTTTCCGCCTCTTCGAACAGGATCGCCGAACTGTCGAACGGCATCCCCGGGTAATACAGGTAATTGTGGTCGGCGATCGTCGTGCAGCCCGAGCGGATCAGTTCGATCATGCCGATGCGCGCGGCGAGCCGGAAGCGTGCTTCGTCAAACAGCGCGCGAAAGCGGTAGGGCGTCGCCGCGAGCCACGGAGTCAGCGACGCGTCCAACCCCAGCGGATCGCCTTTCAGGATCGACTGAAACAGATGATGATGCGTATTGACCCAGGCGGGGTACACGACGCAGCCGGTCGCGTCGACGATCGTCTCGCCGGGGCGCGGCGTCAGCGCGCCGACTTCCGCGATGACGTCGTCGACGATCCGAATGTCCGGGCCGGCAACGCGCGCCGGGTCGCCGGCGTCGTTGTCGCCGCCGGTCATGATAGCCACCGCGGCGCGGATCAGGGTCGAGTGTGCTGGATCGGTCATGGTCGAGTGTGCTGTATCAGACATGGTCGAGGAGGCAACGGGGAGTCAGAGTTCACTTTCGTGCCAGCTTCCGAGGCACAACCGCGACAACCAGGTCGTGAGGCCGAACAGCGCCACGCCCGTTACGGTAATCAGCGCGAGCGCGGCGAACAGCCTGGGAATATTGAGCGCGAAGCCCGCCTGCAGGATCTGGTACGCGAGGCCTGCGCCGGTGCCGCCCGTGCCGGCCACGAACTCCGCCACCACCGCGCCGATCAGCGCGAGGCCGCACGAAATGCGCAGGCCACCGAAGAAATACGGCAGCGCGCTCGGGATGCGCAGCCGCACCAACGTATCCCAGCGGCTTGCACGATTGATCCGGAACAGGTTGATCAGCCCGGGGTTGACGCTGCGCAGCCCGAGCACGGTGTTCGAGATGATCGGGAACACAGCTACGAGCGTCGCGCAGATGACGAGCGCAAGCGTCGGTTCCTTGACCCAGATGATGATCAGCGGGGCAATGGCCACCACAGGCGTCACCTGCAGCAGGATCGCGTAGGGAAAGAGGCTGGCTTCGATCACGCGGCTCTGGACGAACAGGAAAGCCGCCGCCGTGCCGCACACCACGGCCAGTGCAAACGCCAGCAGCGTGATGCGCAGCGTCACCCACAGCGAGCCGGACAGCAGCGGCCAGTCTTCAACGAGCGTCTTGCCGATCGCAATCGGTGAGGGTACGAGGTACGGCGGCACGGCGAGCGCCATGCAGACGCTCTGCCACACGAACAGCAGCACGATGCCTACGGCCATGGGCGCGGCTACGCGCTGAACGGCCGGCCGCGCAAATAGCGGGGGATGCATATGAATTCTCCGACAATCAATCGACAACGGGAGCGCCGGTATTGGCCTGCGTCAGCAGGGCCGACAGTTGTGCGCAGTACTGCATGAACTCGGGCGACACGCGGAACGCCTCGTCGCGGACCGCGGGACCTTCGATCTGCACATCGGCGATGACGCGGCCCGGGCGGGCCGCCATCACGATCACGCGGCTCGACAGGTAGACCGCCTCGTAGATGCTGTGCGTCACGAACACCACCGTCAGCCCCCGTTCGGCCCACAGCGCACGCAGATCTGCGTCGAGCTTGTTGCGCGTGAACTCGTCGAGCGCGCCGAACGGCTCATCCATCAGCAGCAGGTCGGGATGCGTGGCGAGCGCGCGCGCGATTGACACGCGCATCTGCATGCCGCCGGACAGTTCGCGCGGATACACCTGCCCGAACTGTCCCAGCCCGACGAGTGCCAGCGCGCGATGCACGCGCTCGTCTGCTTCCGCGCGCGACATGCGGGCGAGGTCGAGCGGCAGGCGGACGTTGGCGGCCACCTTCGCCCATGGCATCAGCGTCGCCTCCTGGAACACCATCGCCAACGTGCGGCCTGGGGTGCCGACGCCGGCAGCGAGCGTGGGCTCGCCCCACCAGCGCAGGTGCCCGGCGGACGGCAGCTCGATCCCCGCAAACAACTTGAGCAGCGTGCTCTTGCCGCAACCGGACGGACCCAGCAGCGAGACGAATTCGCCCGGCTGGATGGCGAGCTTCACCCGTTCCAGCGCGACGGTGCCGTTGGGATAGGTTTTCTCGACCTGGTTCGCGAACAGCGCGGGCGCGTCGGTGGGGCGCTGGCCGCCGCGTGAAGGCGGGCCGCCGGCCGACGGCCTGGCTGTGTCGATATCGTTGCCACCAAAGACGAGCGACACGGCGGTTTCCCCGAAATTTGCCGATTCAGTTCCGGCTGCGGTACTCACGGCATCACCTTCAAGTCCTTGGTGAACTGCGTGGTGTATGCGCGCTTCCAGTCCACACCGGCTCCCAGCATGCCGGCGCTGACCATGAAGTCGCGCGTCTTCTTCCAGCGCGTATCCGTCATCACGCCGATGCCCATCGTGGCGGCGTCGCCCCCGGTGATCATGCGGAACTGCTTGAGTTTCTGCACGGCGTAGGCGAGCTGGTCGTCCTTCATCGCCGGGTTGTCACGCTTGATGAGCGCGTTAGCGGGCGCCGGGTCGGCGAGGTAGCTCTTCCACCCTTCCATCGACGCGCGAACGAAACGCGCTACCAGGTCGGGCTTGTCCTTGACGGTGTTGCTCATCGTGACAATGGTGGTGCCGTACGGCGGATAGCCGTCGTCGGCAAACAGGAAGAAGCGCGTCTTCACGCCGGCCTTGTCGGCGCTGAACTGCTCGGAGGAGGCATAGGCCTGCTGCGCCGCATTGGGATCGGCAAAGAACGGCTGCAGGTTGAACGTGTACACGCGCGATTGCGAATCGTCGAGCTTGTACTTGCCCCTGAGCCACGGCCACCACGTGGTGCGGCCGGACGTCGAGACCAGGATGACGTGCGTTTTCAGATCCGCCAGACTCTTCACGTCGTCGTGCGTCATCATGCCCTGGGGATCGGTCTGCATCGCGGCGCCGACGGTGGTGACGGGCACGCCCTGCTCGATGCTCTTGAGCACCTGGAAGTCGTAACCCATCAGGAAATCGGCCTGTCCGCTGGTCAGGATCTGCATGCCGTTGACCTGCGGACCGCCCATGCGGATCTGCACGTCGAGCCCGTATTTCTGGTAGATGCCGGTGGCGACGGCCTGATAGAAGCCGCCGTGTTCGGCCTGGGCATACCACGAAGTGAGGAAGACGACTTTGTCGAGCGCGAAGGCGCTGGCGGACCAGCAAGCGGCGGCGACAGCGGCCAGTCCGAGGAGACGGCGGAGAACGGTACGAGGATTCATGGCTGGACACGGGTTGATCGTGATTCAACACGCCTGTGACCACGCCATCATGAGAGTCTGAGCGGTACCAATGTAGCCGGACGTGACGCGTCATGAAGGCTCGGCCATGCATCCGGATACCGGACGCCCAGGCGCGGCTTTCAAGAGCAATTTCCGGCTGCTGCGCGAATCGGCCGAAGGCTCGATGCCACCTCGTGCAGTAGTGAACGCTTCTACTCTGCCCGCAATAATGCAACTACCGTACCAGGGGGTGGCGTGCAACGCGCCGGCGGGGCGCGAGCGGTCATTCCGAGCAAGATGGTCTCGTCCGGAAGCCGCCGTAGTGCGTGCGATGTGGGCCCATGGTGCGTCGCGCCCGCGTGTGGTGCATCGTTGCGCGGAGACCCGCGCCGCATCGACGTTCACAGTTGGCGTGGATATTGCTCCCAAGCCGGCAAGAGTAGAAGCGTTCACCAGTCGCGCAGAGAATGTCGACTGGCCGGGAATTGCTCTTGAAGTCGGACCGGGCCAAGCCTCAACGGGCGGCCTGGATGCCATTGGAGCTTCAAGACCGCGATGCCTGGATCCGTTTCGATCGCCCCGCGTTGTTGCGTTGCTCCCGGTCCGACGTCCATCGACCTTTTTTGCACGGAGCACATGCATGACCACGCCGAACGACCGCCGTTACACGTTGACCGAACTCGACAAGGAAGCCCGCATGGGTGGCCTGGGTTCGGAAACGCATGCTCGCGAGGTTCGCATCATCGATCTCGCCGACTTCGAGGAACGTCGTGCGCCGATTGCCGACGAACTGTGGGCCGCCGCGACCGACGTCGGCTTCTTCCAGCTGGTCAACCACGGCATCGACCTCGAGCAGGTGCGGGGCGCTTTCGAGATGGCGCAGCGCTTTTTTGCGCTTCCGGAACGCGTCAAGGCCCAGTATCCGTTGCAAAAGGCGCAGAACAGCGGCTGGGAGAGCAAGGCCCAGGTGCGCCCCTCTACGGGCACGCAGGACCAGAAAGAGTCTTACCAGATCACATTGCCGCACATGTGCGGGCTGTGGCCAACCGAGGAGCAGCTGCCCGGCTTTCGGGCTGCGATGCTGGCGTTCGAGACGCAGTGCTGGCGCCTCAGCGTGCGCGTGCTGTCGTGCTTCGCCGACAAGCTCGGTTTTGCGCGCGACTTCTTCGAGCACGCCCACGATCCGTCCCTGCCGACGTACCAAAGCACGCTGCGCCTGCTGCATTACTATCCGAACGATCCGTCTTTGCCGAGCGGCCTGTGGCGCGCAGGGGCGCATACGGATTTCGACTGCCTGACGCTGCTGTTCCAGCGCGCCGAGCAAGGCGGCCTGCAACTGTGCCCCGGGAAGGAAATGGACGGGCAGGAATGGACCAGCGTCGAACCAGCCGACGAGGTGATCACTTGCAACATCGGCGACATGCTCATGCGATGGAGTGACGACCAGTTGCCGTCCAACTTCCACCGCGTGCGCAATCCACTACCGCATGAATATCAGGGGTCGCGCTACAGTCTGGCTTTCTTTTGCCAGGCGAACCGCAACGTGATGATCGAGGGTCCCAGCCGCAAGTACGATCCGATCAGTGCAGAGGACTATCTGCGTCAGCGCGTTGCGGCCAATTTCCATGCGATGAAGTAAGGCCTGCCAAAACTAACGACATGGATCGGCAAAGGCGAGCTCGACTAATGTTGCAAGCATCATGACAGCCGCGTTGGCGGGAGGCGGCTCGACCTTTGAGGGGCGGTAGATCGCATCGCCCGCGGCGATGCCCTGTCCGCTCAAGGCGCATATACCCGATCGTTTGGCTGCAGCAAGGCGCCAGACCTGTTCGCCGTACTTGCAACCTCGGGGGTCGCTCCACGATACGGTGGCCGTTCGTGGGCTGGGTCGATCGAGCAGCGCGATCGTAACGTCGCCATTCTTGACCGGCAGACTGCTCGATCCGTGCGAATCGACTATATGCCTGACTCGAGCCGTCAATTGATGCGCGCATCCCGCATCGAGTTGGCCGACAGTGCGCTGCCATGCAATGTCGGCCGTCACGTATTGATCCATGGGTACTCCCGTCGAAAGTGAGGTGGCGTTCAGCTCAGCCGTATCTTCGGCTGCACGAGGCCATTGATCTGCTCGGCGGTCCACAGCATCATGGCCTTGCCAAAACCGTGCAAAGCCTGCTGATGTTGCCGGTAGAGCATGGCGTGACTGAGCTGCGCGAATCGGCCCTTGATGAACCCGCCACGGAAGAACCCGAACTGCCCGAGCGTCCCAAAGGCGTTGTAGTCGCTCAGCGATACCAGCGCGCCGAAGTCGTGAAATGCAAAGTCGGGCAATGAGCCGCCGCCGAGCCAGCCCGGCAAGTGCTTGGCGAGATGTTGTGCCTGCTGCGTGGCGACTTGCGCCGTGGGTGCGAGAGGACGTTCATTGCCGGCGAGCGTCAACGTCGAGCAATCGCCGAGCGCGAATAGTGTGTCGTCGTCCTGCGCCTGCAGGGTAGGCCTGACGGCGATCTGATTGGAACGATTGATCTCGATCCCATCCAGTTTGCTTAGAAAATCAGGGGCCTTGACGCCCGCCGCCCACACCATCAAATCCGCCGGTTGGTGGCTGCCATCGCCCAACCGGAGTCCGTCGGGTTCGGCGGCGGTCACTCGCGTGCCCGTTCGCACCGTGAAACCAATATGCCGTAACTGTGCCTCACTGGACTCCGACACCGCCGGCGGAAACGCCGCCAGTACGCGAGGTGCGCTTTCATAAAGGGTGAGGTTCAGACGTGAGCGGATGCCGGGGTCGCCGTAACTCGACGCCACTTCGAGCAAGCGGCTCAATTCCGCTGCCAGTTCGACGCCAGTCGCTCCGGCGCCGACGATAGACACGCGCAACGCGCTATTCGTCACAACACTCTGGAATATGCGGATTCGCAATGCTTCGTTGAAGACTTCAGCCTGTGCCTGGCTGTCAATGAAATGGCAATGATCGAGGATGCCTGGGGTGCCGAAGTCGTTGGCGCGACTGCCTAACGCAAGAATCAGTACATCGTATTCGACGGTGCGCGGGCCGATCACAATTTCACCCGACTTCGAACGCAGCGCAGCCAGCTTTACGATGCGCGCATTGCGGTCCAGGCCTTCCATCTCGCCTGGCTGATAGTTGAAGCCGTGGTCGCGAGCGTGGGCGAGATAGATGACCTGCTGTTGCTGGACATCGCGCGTGCCCGCCGCGATCGTGTGCAGCATGGGCTTCCAGATGTGGGTTGCGCTTTTGTCGATCAACGTGACCTGAGCGCGGCCGCTGCGGCCAAGCGTGTTGCCCAGCCTGGTCGCAAGCAAAAGTCCAGCGATACCGCCGCCGACGATGACGATCCGGGTGGTCTGGCGCATGGTTGAATATTCTACGAGTGATGAATTAATGCGATACTAAGGTTTCGAAGGGTTCATGTCAAACCGGTGCCGCTGCTATTCGCGGTGCGGCACCCGTTAAAATTCTGAGCTTTCCTTGAACACGATCTACCGTCGCCGATGAAACACCCTCACGATCAAACCCAGTGCGCCACGACGACACCCACGCCCCGTCGGTCGCGCGGCCGTCCAGCGTGCAGCGACGCGGGTGGCGCCGACGCATTGCTTCGCAGCGCCCGAGGGGCGTTCGCGAGGAGCGGCTATGAGGCGACGAGCGTGCGCGAAATCGCCAGGGCGTCGGGCGTCGACCCCGCGCTGGTCGCGCATCACTACGGCTCGAAGGAAGCGCTGTGGGTTGCCGTGGTGGACCAGATTGCCGACGATGTGGCTCCCATGGTCGCGAAGACCGCCGCGTTGCGGGAGATTTCAGGTCCAGGACCGCGAGCGCGCGTCGAGGGCGCCGTGTCGATCCTGATCGACCAGGTGTTTCTGACGCCAGACGTTGGCATGTTTTTTTCGACTGCCGCAACCGAAACTGGAGAGCGCCTTAACTTGCTGATCGAACGGGTGGTGCGGCCGTTTCATGACGTGTTCGTGCCGTTGCTCATCGATGCGATCGACGCAGGTGAGATTTCGCGGCAAGATCCCGACATCGTGTTCACGATGCTCGCCAATGGCATCAGCAAAACTGTCGCCTATAGCCATGTACTGAGTCCGTTCTCTTCCTTACCGCGGCGTCCCAAGGCATTCAAACGCGCCGTTCTGACGACGGCTTTAGCCATGCTCGGCTGAACCGCTGCGACTGGAACACCCCTCTCGCAAATCTGCCGCAAAGCGGTCCTTCAGATATTGTCGGTGAGCGACCGAGTTGGGTCGACTTCGGAATTTGGGCCGGCTCGGCGACGCGCAATCGTCGACTAGCCTCGAACTTCCAGGACCAGCCACGAGTGACCGTCCTAGTTCGACCATTTTCAACAACACTGCGGATATAGGGCCAGCGACGGCCAGTTCGTCTTCAGAATGGTCTGATGCTGATCAATCGTCCTCGGGGTAATGCAGCGCGTTTCGCAAAGGGCGAACCAAGTCTTTGATGCAATCACCCGATAACTTAGCCTTTCGTAACAGGGCTCCGTTGTCGGTAGGCATCTCCGGAACCAATCGGCCGTGCTTCTGATACGTCTGTTGCTCGATAAGCTTAAGGCGGCTTTGCGCCGTTGCCTGAAATAACGCCTGCTGCCATAGAAGCTTGCCATCGTCGTTCATCTCGGGGAAGAACAAGGAGACGCGATTAGACTGGTCGTGCCACGATTCGATTGCTCCTACGGTCGTCAACGCGACTACGATACGGCTGAAATTGGCTGACTGCTGCCACAAGGAAGAGCTGCCATGGGCGAACAAGTGCCGGTTCAACCAGGTCGCACCGTCATACTCTCCAGTGTTACAAAAAAAGGATCTCTGCAGCCAGCGCCGAAAAGCTTCGCGAGCAAGGGGAGCAAACTCCTGCAAGCTACGCGCTTGCGGCATTATCTGTGCAACGCATAACGCTTGAAACGGAATGTTGTAGACGGTCGAGGTATGGTAGTCGAGATAACGACAATTCACGCCAGATGCGGGAGAGTGCTTCCTGGGAATTTGTACAGCCACACAGGTGGGGTTCAGCGTCACCCCGAGCCCTCACTCCATCCGTGTAACGAGTCCGGACCAACTGGGCATCATCACGCAATTGACCCAGATATTGGCGCGGCGAGTATCAACCTCCGCGGCGTCTCGGCCGCTGTACTGGGCACGCAGTTCATTGCTTATCTCGAGGTCGACTCGTTGGACGATGCCGAAAAGGCGATTGCCATCCTGCAAAAGGCCTGAAGCGTCTGTACCGGACGACAAGGCTGCGCGGCCATTTGAATGGCAAACAACGGGCCGGGCATGGCGGCGAATCCCGCTACCGGCACGAAGCGGTTTATACGCCCCTTAAAATCTCCCCCTCTTCATTTCTGATCATCGGAATGGCCGGCACCGAGTGCCTCGAGCAACGGCCGAAGGGCATCCAGTTCCGCGCCGAAGCCGCTCCAGTCTCCCGCCTTCAGGCGCTCGAGGGCGCGGTCATAGTGGGCAAGTGCCTCGCGCGCACGCGCGTCCCCTGTGCCTCGCGGGGCCGCCGCCGCTTGCGCGGTCTCCTTGAAAAGCGCCGCCAGGGCTTCACCCAGGCTGTCCTCCATCACCACACGGTCACCATAAGTGGCAATCACCCGCTTCAACTCCGGCAACTGACCGGACTCCGCGCGTAAATAGAGCGGGGAAACGTAGAGGATCGAGTTCTCGATCGGCACGACCACAAGATGACCGCGGATGACGCGTGAGCCCATCTGGTTCCACAGCGAGATCTGCTGCGAGATCTCCGTATTCTGCTGAATACGCGCTTCGATCTGAAACGGCCCAAAGACCAGCCTGTCCTTGGGGAATGTATAGACGCTGAGCTTGCCATACACGGACGGATCGCAACGCGCCACCAGCCAGGCAATCATGTTCTCCCGCTGGCTCGGCACCATCGGCAGCATGAGGATGAACTCGGCGCGTGCTTCGCCGGGAAGTCGCATGATCGTGTAGTACGGCGGCATCGTGCTGGCGGCGCTCACGCCATCCATTCCGGACAACTCCCGGGGAAACTGCCACAGATCCTCGCGGTTGTAGAAGACCTCCGGCGCATCCATGTGATAGGCGCGGTAAAGCAGCGCCTGGATCAGGAACAGATCTTCGGGGTAGCGGATATGACGCCGGAGCTCCGGTGGCATCATGTCCAAAGGCTTGAACAAACCCGGGAAGGTGCGCTCGTATGTGCGCAGCAGCGGATCGGCGGGATCGCTGACGTAGAAGTCGACCGTGCCGTTGTACGCGTCGACCACGACCTTGACCGCGTTTCGGATGTAATTGGCGCCTTGGTCGAAACCCGGCCGGGAATAAGGAAACCACTGGCTGACCGTGTAGGCGTCCTGTACCCAGAACAGGCGCCCATTGCTCGCCACGACATAGGGGTCATGGTCCAGACTCAGGAACGGCGCGATCGTCCGCACGCGGTCCTGAACGTTGCGGTGAAGCAGGATCCGGCTCTGGTCCGTGATATAGCCGCTCAGCAGGATGTTGGGATCGTCAAACTGCCAGGCGAAGAGACTGCGTTGCGCCACGCTGCCGACAGGGACGCCGTCGCGCCCGCTATACGTCGTGTACGCATTGTCCGCCCCTTTCGGGTAATCGAATTCAGCCACATTGCCGTTCACGATGACATAGTCCTGCCGGCCTTCACTGAAATAGAGACGTGGTTCGCGAATGGTCGGGCCGCCGTTGGAGACGGGTGGAATATCCCGCAGATAGAAAAGGGGTAAGCCTTCGGTGGACTTCTCGGTGACTGGCGACATCACGACACCGATGCCGTGAGTAAAGATAAGGTGCAGGTTCACCCAGGTTTGGGCGTTGGGCGCAAGCATCGCCGGTTCCAGTTCACGCGCCGACAGCATCACCTGCCTGTATCCGGTGTCAAGCTGATAGCGGTCGATGTCCACCGAGAGAAATTTGTAGTAGGTCCTGATCTCCTGCAACTGTGCGTAGGTATCCATCAGCGGTTGCACGTCCCATAGCCGGATGTTGTCGATGGTCGGTCGATTGGCCTGCAGCGAGTCGAGAGTCAGTCCCTGGCCGACCTCAAACGGCTTAACCTCAATCTTTGCGAGACCGTAAGCCTGTCGCGTTAGCGCGATAGTGTGCTCGATATAGGGTGTTTCCAGTCTCAGCTCGCTCGGTCTGACATAGAAGCGCTGAAACAGCAACGGATAGATCACAGCGAACACAAACGAACTGCCGAATACGAGCAGCGCGAGAACGGCAGGCAGCAGATAGCTACGCTGGCGCATGTTGATCCAAAGAGCCACGGATGAGGCCGCCGAAAGGCCGACAAGCATCCACAGGACCGGTAACTCGACGTGGACATCGGTATAGCTGGCGCCGACCACGACGCCGTTGTCACCGTAGAGCAGCAGAAAGCGGTCGAGCCACCACGACCAGGCCTTCACCGCGAAGAACAAACCGAGCAGTGCCGAACCATGAGTGATGGCGGCGCGCGAGAGCGTCCGTGGTGGCCGCTCCGGCACGATGTCACCGCTCAACCCGTAGACGGCACCTGCCACGATCGCGCTGCAGAAGACCAGCCACAGCAACCAGTTCTTGAGCGCGACATACGCGGGGAGCGAGAAGAGATAAAAGCCGATGTCCCTCTCGAAGATCGGATCGCGCTCGCCTACAGTCACCTGATTAATGAAGCGAAGGGCGACGTCCCAGTTCGAGATTTCGCTGGCAGCGATAAGCAGCCCCAGTACGACCGCTGCGCAGGCAATACTGAAACGCCAGGGAACGTACGGCGCGACCAGTTCGGCCAGATCGCCGGTGACCACCGTCGCGCCCGAGGGACCGGCTGTTTCCGCTCGCAGGCTCTCCCTCGCGTAACGATGCGCCAAAATTCCCGACAGCCAGATCGCGCACGCCGAGACCGCGAACACCGCGGCAAACAGCAACGCTCTCGCGCAAAGCATGGTCCAGAAAACGCCACCGTAGCCGATGGAGGAGAACCACAGCCAGTCGACCAGGATGCCGGTGATGCGTCCGACGACAATCAAGCCTGCGATGACGGAAATCGCCGTGATTGCATAACGTCTCAGGCGCACGCCGGACTTCACTCCCGACCGCATAGTCCCTCCTGTGCTGGCCGTCGCGCATACTCTGATGCGATCGGATCAATCACGCACTGCCGAACTGCCGGGGAGCATGGTTGAACGGCCTGTCAACGCACCCGGACAGTCCTCGCGTAGCCGCCCCATGACCTGTGCGACCCGAATTCGGGTGGAGCGGGTTCAGGCCCGTTGAATGATTGTAGTTCGGTGTGGCCATTGACATCGGCCCCGCGCATAAGCGAGCGTAGCTGCCATTGATTTCATGCACGCTTGAAGGGTGGCTCAGGGTCGAGGTCGCGATAGCAGTGGACAATGCCGATGCGGCTGGCGGGCGCGTCGTGTCTGCCTACACCATGACGAATCCATGACGAATCCGTGCCGCATGCCGAGCATCACCGCTTCGGTGCGATGGGTCGTGCCGAGTTTGTCGAAGATGGAGGAGCGGTGAGATTTCACCGTGTTGTCCGGGATGTCGAGTTGCCGGGCGATCTCCTTGTTGCCGAGTCCGCCGGCGAGCGTCGCCAGCACTTCGGTCTCCCGTAACGTCAAGGCTTCGAATGGTCCGCCAGAGGCCGTCTGACGCAACGGCTTTCGTCCGGCCAGCAGCCTTGCGAGGATGTCGGGCGACAGCACGAACAGGCTCGCGGCGACGGTTTCGATGGACGCGACGCTGCAACCGCGCTCCACTCTCGCATCGCGGGCTCGAGCCCTGCAACACGATGTCAGGCATTGGCGCGTCGCCGCAAGTCTCGGTTTAACGGCTTACGTGACTGGTCGCGCGGACGTCATTTGGCTCAGGCGGCAACAGGCGCTTGGTGTTGCCGCTTACCGGCATGGTGCACGGCGGTCTGCCGGTGCGCACCGGACGCCGAACCTGTGCGGTACGAGACGAATCGCACCTTGACGCGGTGCGAATGCGCGAGCATCGAATGGCGATGATGCAGCCGCGCACTTGCGTAATAGCGCGGCTCGACGACCGGCGTTTCGTCGCCGTTCAGCCACCGACGTATCGTGACGAGATCGGCAGAGCGCCCCCACGATGTTTGCGAGCCGAGCAGCGCAATCATCACCTGGCCATTGGGCATGTTGGCATCGACCACGATGCAGCGTCCCGCCTCGCGAATATAGCCGGTCTTCGCGACCACAACGTCCCAATCGGCTGAGCGGACTATCGGGTCGGTGTTGTGATAGAACCTCGTCCTCGTACCGATTTCCTCTTCGTAACGGGGAAGCGTCGTGTATTCGATGATCAATGGATAGTGCGCCGCGGCGGCCGCCATCTTCACGACGTCGCGTGCGGTAGAGAGATTGTCGGGCGAGAGCCCGGTCGGGTCGTCGAAGTGCGTATTGGACATGTGCAGCGCGCGCGCCTTTTCGTTCATCTTCCGGATGAACGCCGGCTGGCCGCCCGGGTACGCACGCGATAGCGCAGACGCCGCGCGGTTCTCCGACGACATGAGCGCAAGGCGCAGCATCTCTCCCCGTTCGAGCGACGCACCGATCGGGATACGGGACCCCGAGTGCTTGCGCCGATCAATGTCGTCATTGTCGACACTCACCATGGCGCCCAGCGACTGGGCGCTGTCCAGCACGACCATCGCTGTCATCAGCTTGGTGATCGACGCGACCGGCTGGACGTCATCGGCGTTCTTTTCCAGCAGAACTTCGCCGCGCCCGACGTCGTACACGATTGCGCTACGTGAATGGAGGAATGGCGTTTCGGCCCACGCCACGAACGGCGCAGAAGCGAGCAGTAGCGCGCTCAGGAAATGCTTCATGGCGTTCACACCTTGAGACAGCAACAGGCGATGGGGGGCCAACGTGCAGGATGATCCCCAACAACTAAACTGTAGTTGCTCATCGCTGGAATGAGTGTGTGAAAGAGAACAGAATTTTGTCCCCGGAGGTAAGCCCTCTTGAACGCAGGCCTCCAGGCGACGCTTACGGCTCGCGGATTCTTCAAACAAACTGCCTATCCAACGGCACAACCGGCTAGCCAGCTCCTTACGAAAATTCCGCCAGCGCGTCACACTAATTCGAGCGACTCGAACGAGGTGTTCCGCTTTTCTTTGTGCGCCTCCCCCGCCCGTTAGTCTTCCAGCACATGAAGTTGGCCACTGCCGCCGCAATGAACGTGACGACAGTGGAGGCCGACGACGCGAGGAGTGTCTTTTCCCCTGCATCTGGCGAGGGCGTTGCGGGTTGCGATTGGGAGGCGGATGAGAATGGGGCCGCCGGGGCACTTCCCGGCAAGCTTCGTGACGCCGACGCGCCTTTCGCGTGCACGAAGGTGGCTTGCGGCAGCGGACTCGCCCATTTGTACCGTACAAAAAGGGCGGCCGTCACGCAAAAAAAGCCCACAAAGAGACCAAGAAACAACCGGCAAAATAGTTCGAGCCTGAGGGAATTTGCCACGTCTGCCTCCGTCGTCGTCAACGGTTCCCGCACGCTTATGATGCGCCGGCGTTGGCAACAGGGCATAGCTTCAGGCAGACAGCCGCCCGACTATCTCATCGAACGAAGGCCGCATCTCGACGTGCTCGCCAATACAGTCTTCGATCAACGCATGGATCCCGGCGGCACGATCGTCGGCCTCTCCGGCCAGACGTTGCGCGAGTTCTTCGCGCAGGCCGCCGATCGCGCGCACCTCGACGCGCTCGAACGCCTGCGCCAGTGCGTGATCATCGATATCGTGAACGGACGCCGCGCCGAAGTCGCCGAGCAATACGTGCCCTGAGCCGTCATGCAGGATGTTGTACGCATAGAGATCGCCATGCATGATCCCGCACCGATGCAGATGCCGCGCCGCCAATGCGATCCGGTGCGCAATGCGGCACCGGCGCGGAAACCGCCTACTGCGCCATCTCGAGATCCTTGATGACCGCGGCGAGAAAGCGCGCAGCCTCTCCTCCCGTGACAACCCTGTGGTCGAATGTCAGGCTCAGCGGCAAGATCCTGTGCACGGCGGGCGCACCCTCGTGCGCCACGACCTGGTCATGCATCCGCCCGGCTCCAAGAATCGCAACAGTGGGCGGCACGACCACGGGAGCCGCATATTTACCGGCAATCATGCCGAAGTTCGACAACGTGATCGTGTTGCCGCGCATCTCTTCAGGTGGAATCTTGCGTGCGCGAATATCGGCACGCATCCGGTCGAGTCCGGCACGCAGACCGGCCGCGTCACGATGCGCGACATCGCGCAGCACCGGGACGAACAAGCCATCCGGCAAATCGACGGCAATGCCGAGATCGATCTTCTCCAGCACGTGGCGCCGCGCCATTCTGCCGTCGAACCATGCGTTCAGTCCCGGCTCCGCGTGGCACCCGGCCACCAGCGCACGGATCAGGCGGATCGTCACATCGGTATGCGGTGGCCACGCGTGAATATCGGCGTCGTCGATAACGGTCGCGGCGGCCACTTCGCTCTGGGCGCGCGCCATGTTCTGCGCCATCGCGCGCCGAACGCCGCGCAGCACTTCAGGCGGACCGAGTTCAGCGAACCGCTTTGCCGCCCGTTGTACGTCGGTCGCCGTGATGACGCCTTCCGGCCCGGAAGGCGTCACCATTGCGAGATCGACGTCCAGCTTGCGGGCGAGCGCCCGCACCGCGGGAATCGCCTTGATAGCGCCAGGCCCCGCACCCGTGCCGCTGCCGGGCGCGGCTGGCGCCTCCTCCACCGGTTGCCTGCCCACTTCCATATGGCCGACCACGGTGCCGGCATCGGCATCCTCACCACCCTCTCCATCCCCTTCGAAAGCGGCAAGCGGGGCCCCCAGATGCACGATGTCGCCCGGCTTGCCGAACAGCTTCGCGATGCGGCCGGATTGCGGCGAGGGAATCTCGACGATGGCTTTTGCCGTTTCGACCGACACGAGCGGCTGGTCGACGCGAATGTCCTCGCCGCTCTTGACGTGCCATTCGACGATTTCCGCTTCCTGGAGGCCTTCGCCCAGGTCGGGCAGCTTGAAGATCTTCATGGTTTCACTGCGCCTCCAGCGCCTGCCTGACCGCGGCAACGATGCGCCCCGCGCCTGGCATGTACTGACTCTCGAGCCTGTAAAGCGGGACCACCACGTCATATCCCGTGACGCGCTGCACCGGCGCAAGCAACGAATAGAGTCCGCGCTCCGCAATGCCCGCGGCAATTTCCGCGCCCACGCCGCCCGTGCGCGATCCTTCATGCGCGATCACGCAGCGTCCCGTTTTCGCCACCGACGCAAGAATCGTCTCCATGTCGAGCGGCTTGAGCGTGGCCACGTCGATTACCTCCGCCATCACGCCCTCCTGCGCAAGCAGATCGGCGGCCATAAGGACTTCCTGCAGCGCTCCGCCCCAACTGACCAACGTCACATCCGCCCCGTCGCGCAGCACGTAGCAGCAATCGAGCGGCAGCGCTTCGCCGTTGTCTTCCACGGGCTGCCTGTAGATGCGGTAGAGGCGTGTCGGCTCGAAGAAGATGACCGGGTCCGGATCGCGGATTGCCGCCAGCAGCAGGCCATATGCGCGCGCGGGCGAAGAAGGGGTCACGACGCGCAACCCCGGTATGTGCGCAAACAGCGCCTCCGGGCTTTCGGAATGATGCTCCGGCGCGTGGATGCCCGCACCGGCAGGCGACCTGACCACGAGGGGGCACGTGAGCCGTCCGCGCGTCCTGTGCCGCAGGCGCGACGCGTGATTCAGCAAGTGATCGATGGCCGGATAGATGAAGCCGCTGAACTGGATCTCCGCGACTGGTTTGAGGCCCATTGCGGCCATGCCGACCGCCGTGCCGACGATCGCCGTTTCGGCGAGCGGCGTATCCATCACGCGCTGAGCGCCAAAGCGCGTCTGTAACCCAGTGGTTGTCCGAAAGACGCCGCCGTTCACGCCGATGTCCTCGCCGAGCAGCACGACAGCGGGGTCATGCGCAAGCTCCCAGGCGAGCGCGACATTGACCGCCTCGACCATGTTCAGGTCAGCCATGGCCGTTCTCCGCAAGCGGCACAACCGGAGCAAATCGCTGCGCCATCGCCAGTTGCTCGCGCATGGCGAGCGGTAGCGCCTCATAGAGATGGTCGAACATCGAGGAAACGTCAGGCGGAGCAATCGCGAGATACGCCTCGACCGCCTGCTCGACCTGCGTGTGACACGTCCTGGCGAGTTCCTCTTCGCGCGCCTTGTCCCAAACATTCATACGGATCAGGTAGGCGCGCAACCGGCGCAGCGGCTCGGATTCCCAATGCCTGCTGACCACTTCGGCATCGCGATAGCGCGTGGCATCATCGGCCGTCGTGTGATCGCCGAGGCGAAAGCTGAGCGCTTCGATCAAGGTCGGACCGTCACCGCGTCGGGCCTTCGCGAGTGCCGCCCCAACTACGTGGTGCACGGCAATCACGTCGTTGCCATCGACCTGCAGGCCGTCGATTCCCGCTGCAATCGCCTTTTGCGCGAGCGTTTGTGCGGCGCTTTGCTGGCTGCGCGGCACTGAAATTGCCCATTGGTTGTTGTTGATCACGAGCACGAGCGGCGCGCCCCACACGCCGGCGAAGTTCATCGCCTCGTAAAAGTCTCCCTTGGAGGTGGCGCCGTCGCCGAAAAGCGCCACTGCGACGCGCGGCTCATGGCGCAACTTGAACGCATAGGCGGCACCCGCCGCATGGCAGACCTGCGTACCGATCGGCACACAGTTCGGAAAGTCGAAGCGGGGCACACTGAAATCGCTTCCACGCTCGTCACCGCCCCAATAGAGCAGACTTTCCGTCATCGTGACGCCGCGCAGCAATTGGGCCGCGTGGTCGCGATAGGAGGGAAACAGCACGTCTTCGGGGCGCATTGCACTGGCCACGCCAACGCCGGTCGCCTCCTGGCCAACCGATGATGCGAATGTGCCAAGTTGGCCCGTACGCTGCAGCGCAACTGCTTTCGTGTCGAAGGCCCGTGTCAGCACCATCGCACGATACAGCGGCAGGAGCGCTGCGGGGTCGCTTGCGAAGGCCGGAAGCGGATGCACGGGTTCGCCCTCGGGCCCGAGGTACTGCGTGTAGCCGATGTGAAAACTGGCAGCCGTGGTCATGACGGCCTCCTGTGTGTTTCACACATCGTAAGCGTTCTGCCGCTGATCGCCACAAATATGGCATGACGCCACGGGAATAGCGGGCGTTCGCCGGCAACGCGGCGTGCGCGATGCCGTGCCCCGGCGCCGAATTCAGCGCATCGCATCCAGAGCAGCGCTTGAGCGAAAGGCGAGAAAATTCAGGAGTGGCCCGTTGAAGGGAGGCATGCAGCTCACCTCTCCTGTAGCAGCGGTAAAAGCGCGCCGGTCGCACCTGGACTGACGAGGATTTCCGTCGTGCATCATTCCACACTCTGGGGCATGAAGATGACCGTCTCGCCGTCGGCGGCGCGCACGAGGGTGGCCCGTTTCGACGGAATTACCACCTCTCGACTTCCAGTCACCCGAACGCACCCCGCGTCAGGTCCTTGTCGAACTCGGCGGTCCAGGCCGTGCCGTGTCCGGTCCGATACCCCCTTTCCCTAAGCGTTGCGCGGCGAATGACGGTGACGTAGCCGTGCAAGGGGTAGACCTCGTCCACCGCGTCTGGCGTATCTGTTTCCTGTATCGCAAAATCGGACTCGGCAAGGTGATGACGGTGCAACACGGCGACGAAATCGGACCTTTCATCTGGAGCAATGATTGACATCTCGCGCCCCTCCTTACTGAACTGAACGATTCTTTAAAACTAGCACGCCTGAGTCGACAGTGTGGTGCAATATCGCGCTTCAGCATGCCCCTGCACGCAGATGCCATCCCGATGAGCATCAGCGCGATCGGTCCCTGGTGAGCCAGCCGGGCAACGGCCTTAGGCATCGCCGTTACCTGTGCCGACGGCATGTTGCCGTAGGCCTGGAAAGCAGGCAGATCGGAGGGCAGGACGCAGATAGCCGCGCGCTGCTAGCCAGCGAAGCGCTAGTGATGAGCCAGATCCGTCAGCGATCCGCCCACCACTCGTAACTTCATCGTCAAGCGCTTCTGCGTCGTGATCCGCATAGCTTCCGGTATCATCGATGCGCCTCCGCGGCATCTGGCCGGTCGCGCACGATGGTGACCGAGCACGGCGCGTATGCGATCACTTGCCTCGCGATGGAACCAAGCAGCCAACGATCAAAGGTAGTACGTCCTCGATGTCCTACAACAACGTGGTCTATATTGTGTCGTTCGGCATACAGCACCAGCTCCTTGGCCGGATGCCCGACAATCACCTCATATTGGACCGTTACTCCAGGTAACCCGAGCTTTCCCTTGAGTTCGGTGATGAGGTCCTGACAGTGGCGTTTTTCGGTCTCAAGCAGCTCAGGCACCTCATAGGCCAACTTACCCCAGTCAGGCGGACGAGCAACCATAAGAATGTGGAGCCGCGCCCCTTCCTTTTCAGCAAGATTTTTTGCGAAGCGGATTGCCTCCTGTGCGGAAGCCGAGCCATCGTAACCCGCGAGAACGTCGTGCATGATTACCTCCAGAGACTCACCCGGACGTCTTCGAGGCACAGTTCAAGAAGCGCCGAAGTCATGGCTTTCGCATTTCTCGCCTTACACGCTCCACGTATTTTCCTGACGCGACCTCGATTCGCACAGTATCCCCTTCCTTGATGAACTGGGGAACGAGAACTTCCATGCCGTTCTCGAGTGTGGCCGTCTTGAAAGTGGAGGTTGCATGCTCGTGCACGCCCAGCGGCGCGGACACCACGCCTAACTCGACCGCATGCGGAAACGCGATGGTGACCGGCTCGCCGTCATTCAGCGCGACCGGGATTCGCATATTCGGCTGAAGGAACTTTTCGTATGCGCCAATAGTTTCCGAGGACAAACTGATCTGCTCGAATGTGTCGGGATCCATGAAGTAAAAGGCGACACCATCCGTATACAGATATTCCATCTCCTTGTGATCGAGCGCGACCTCTTCGAGCCTGTCGCTCGGGTGCAGCCGCAACTCCCTGATGTGCCCGGTCTTCAGGTTCTTGACCCTGGCAAACACTGCGCTACCCTGCTGGCCCCCGCCGGCATGGTACCCGGCGCTGGCGATGCTATGAAGTTCGCCTTCGAGCATGACGACCATGCCCGGCTTCAATCCGGAAGCTTCGACCATTTGCCTCTCTCCGCCTTGCCAGCATGGTGACGACATCTTCACCTGCAAGATAGCGACTTCTGCAAACACGTTCAGGACACCCGACGGTGAGACGCAGAATTCACCTGGCGCATTTCATCGCCTGGAGCCCGATCCGTCGATCTGCGCTACAGCGCCGCGATGAACTCGTTCCACGGCGTCGCCTGCAGGGTCTCGGTGGCAGCGTGTCCATAGCCGCGGATGATTAGAGCCGCCAGCTCAAGCTGTTTCAGATCGTTCGACTCGACAACGTCCAGGACGTCGAAGCGCCCGAGAGTCAGATAGCTGTCCTTCCAGGTGACGGCAGGGCATTCGGCCCTGATCTTTTCGGCCACTGTGGCGGCGATCTGCTTCAGTTCGCCGGGATCCGTGAATGCGTCAGGAGCGAGACGGCTCAGGATGACGTACGTAGCCATGGCATACCTCCGAGCAAAGAATTGCCCCGCTATCGATTACTGCAGTCGCACGCAAACAGGCGCCCGCGCGTCAAGCGGAAGCATTGCGGTGCGCATTGTTGTTCCGAAGCGTCATTAACCGCGGCGGGTTGGACCGGGGCCCTCAGGTAGGTCAGTGCAGTTGTCGCTTCAGGTTGGAATGTTCAGAATGCATTGAACTGACTGTATCCATGATTCCGGCGGCGAGACCGCTAACCTGTTGGCAAGCGCGCTCCGCACGATTACCGATCCATTCGAGATCGTTGACACACTGCCGGATACGGTCCTCGTCCCTGGACGACATGATCTTCTTTGCCGGTTTGCATTCCTTTTCGAGCTCATCCATCCACCTCATCAAGTGTTGTGGAATCGTCGCGTCGGCGTGCATGGTACGTGATGCCTCGCTAACGCTTTGCTGAAGATGAGTAAAGCGCTTTTGGATTTCACTGGCTTGCGACATGATGCCCCCTTCCTGAACATCAGTTCCAGATGAATTCAGGCAGCAAATGACGGTGTGTCGCCCGTGCCGTCGCCATTCGCCTGCTTCGGTCAGCGGGCAGCGACGTTGCATTGCGTCAAATCGGCACCGGGGCACGCGAAAGACGCCTCTGTAGTTTAGGTCACAATCGCTCGCCTGCACCGGTCCGCACGGTGTCCAACGAATTCAGCGTCGCAGCTGCGTGGTAGAGCGATTTCGTAAGCGCAGCCGTATCACACGTACTTCGGTGATTTGAGCACCCAGTCGAACCACGTCCGACACTCCAGTCGCGTCTGGCTGCGGAGGGTGCTTGAATGATCTATCGTGGTGAACCGTGGGGTCGCCATGACTTCCGGGAACTTGGGCATGGAATGCAGCCGTCACGCAATACCGATTCCGTCCCAGGGGAGTGGGACATCGACACAGCGTGCATCAATTGCGGCGCTGGCACGCATCGCCGCCGGCCGCTACGGCGAATGCGTCGATTGTGGTGGCCCTATCGGTTGTGAGCGGCTCGCCGCCACGCCCTACACGGCCCGCTGCGTGTCCTGCCAGACGCAGTTCGAACAACGCCGCGTCTAGCACGTGATGTGCAGAATCGCGTTGGTGCCTTTTTCCTGTTCCTTGAGTCTGGCGATGGCCTCCTCAGTTGGCACGATAAGCAGTTCGACCTCCCGGCGATCGGCCTCCTGCTTCACCTCGTCCATCACCGGCAAGGCTCCGGTGCCCGTGCCGATCACGAGGCGCCGGCAATTCCAGGGAATGGCCTCGGCCATCGATAGCGGCGTATGTCCGAACGCTTCGCGGAACGCCCTGGATGGCTTCTTCTTGCGTCTGCGAACCTGTCCGCGGTCGATCACCACATCATGCTGGTAAGTCACACCGTCTATGCGGATGGACCCGAAGGAAAACGCCTCAAAGTGCATATTCGCCTCCACTGCTCCTGCACCGGCCGCCATTCGTTGCCGCTGGGCTCAACGAGGTCTCGGCCACCAATAGCATTATAGGTTCGAGCCCTCATCGCACGGCACGCGCTGGTTGCCACCCGCGCCAGGGATGACATGGGTCCGCTGGATGCTCTCCAACATCGCGCCGACGGCTCGCGGTTTGCAGGAGGGCACACCGCGAGCGCGCTCCTGGCAAGCACGCTTGAATACACCAGCGATTCCCAGCAAACCAACCAGAGCAGCACCGCAGAAGGTGATGAGAGGCCATGTGGTGGCACACACTGAACTGCTCGGCACATTCCAGAACTAGCGCGAACGTCGATGCCCGGCGCGACACATCAAACGCCGAGTCGAATGGGGATCCGCCGTCGACCGAAGGACACACCGAACCGTTCGAACCGACAGGCCAACGGACTGTGGCAGTCGGGACAGGCGCCGTCGGCAGTCAGCCGCTAATCGTCGCTTCGATGCCAGTCGCGCACGATTAGCGCGGTGCCGCATTGTGAGCAGAAGGTGGTGCCGCCATCAGAAATCATGAACGTTGCCCGTACAGACGTATCTCAAACCCTCCGCACGCGCGATCTCGCGTGCGCGGGTAAGCGTTGTGGGCGGGGTGGGCGCGATGTCGGTCATCCTGTAATCGGGATGGAATGCCGTAAAGTGCAGCGGAACGCCGTCGCCAAGTTCCATCACGATCCACCGCGCTGCGGCGCGGATTTCCGCGTTGCTGTCATTCTTTTCGGGTATCAGCAGCGTAGGGACGATGCGCAAGCCCAATGGTCTCTTGCGCATCGACGATCAGACATGCTTCGTTTGGCGAGCCTTCGCGTGGCCCATAGCCCGGATATTCGGCGAGAATCACGCGCAGTCCCAGCCGGTTGAGCGCTGAGGCATAGAAGGACCGGTGCCCTTCGTGCCCCGCATTGCCATGAAAGACAATGGCCGTGCCGCGCACGGTTTCGGGCGGTTCGCCAACAAGGCCTCGGAACGCCTCCGTAGTCGGCCAGGTCACAAGTCGGTCGGAGACGACGTCCTCGATTGCAACCTTCTCAGGAAAGTAGAGAAAACGTTCCTGCAACATGGCAACGCCTTCCAAAAGGACCAACCCGCGAAGGCTAGACGTGGCGCCATTCCTCCTGGGCATCCCGGCGACGTTCATCGCCTCGAACGGCTTCTACATTCCGCAACTCACGGCTTTGGAATCTTCCGATGCGAGACGATACCGCCTCCATTCATTGTGCGTTTCCAGGCTTCATCGGCATGTTGCTGCGCGGATTTCAAGGTGCGCGCGGTCCGTTGCCCCGCTTTGGGCATTGGCGTGAACGCGGAAGTCAAGCCAGACAATGCACGGCGGACCGTTCTCGTGACCATGGTGTGCTCCGCGTAGACATCGGATTAATCAATCTAACCCTTCCCCCGGGGCTTGCGAGGCTGCACGTTTAACCAGCCATGGCGATGCCGCCAGTCTACGCAGAATGCATACCTGCGACTAGTCGAGTTTCATGATGCCCATGTGCATCGCGGTGTCGGCACACATGACTACCAGCTTGTCGTGCGAAACACCTTCGGTCAAACGATGATTTAGCACCTCGTCGAATGTCCCGGCGCACTCCGAGACCGCGCTCATCGCGTCCCCTTCCGTCCGGTTGTAGGCGCCCGCGAGAAGCCATCGGGCTCGGCATTTGGCGGCGTCTATGGTTTCCTGAACTGAAGCATAAGGGCCTGCAGCCTGACATTCGGGGATAGCTACAGGCTGGAATGCTTGCGACAAGGTGGGGATAAGGAAGGCAGCGGCAGCGATGTATCGACGGCACATGGCAGCTCCTTTCTTGAGGATCTTCTTACCGCCGTTACGCGGTGATCACGGGGGTCATGAACCCGGATCGCGAGCAGCGAAGCCCCGTTGATTCGCGACGACGAGTCAAATGACAATCTATCACCTCTCCCGCGCCGGTGGGTCTGCCAGCCGTCACATCAGCGCCGACTCCTTCCGTCCGACGCGCAATCGATCAATCAAGTCGCTGGTGACCCGGCGAGCCGTCAATGAATCACGGCGCAACCGTTCGAATGCAACCAGGGCCCATGGAACGATAAATACGAATACAACGCATCCCAATCCGGCAAGTAGTGCAGCCATGGTCCGGTTTACCTGCGTACCGTTATGCGGCAACGTGTGGCGGATCCACACATATTCCGGATTGATCCCCGCGTCGAAAGTCATCGCCAAAACCAGGATTAAAGCGACGTGCAATGCCAGCTGCATTTCGTGGAACACCGTCGTGTCGTCATTTTCCTCGTGAATGAGCACGATCATCCGGCCAGCGATCGCAAGCGTAACTAACGCGAGAGCGCAAAAACAACTCAATTCGAACATTGTGATTTTATCATCCCAGGTTTTTGTTCCATCGCATATGGTCAATCGGGCCAACGCGAGAATGCATTCCGCCGTCATAGACCGTCGCTAATGCCCTTCATCGGAAAGCCGGTCGCGACTGCACCAACGTTGCCACCTGCGCCCAGCACGGGGCGCACTTCGAGAGACTCAAGAGTTCGATGCGGGTGGCTTTGCCTGACATGGGGTGTCTTCCAAAACGAGAACGACGTCCTGCGTATCAGGTCTTTCAACCCGTTACGCAGGACGCCGTTGCCCAGTGAGCCCGTTGCCGGGCAAATCAGTATTCAGTGATACTCAGTGCTACGGAGCGAGTCGCCGTTGACTCGCCCTGGTGCAGTGCAACGCAAGTGCCGTGCCAGTCCGTTTCGCCCGTCGCCGGCGTGGATATCGCTGCACGGCGGCGCAGCGCGGCACGGTTCTGGTGCGCAACGGCACCCAGCAGAGTCGCTCTGCACTACAGCGCTGCTTCCGACTGTCCCATCCGGGCGGATGCACCGGCGTAACGCCGCAACATGGCTCGCACCGCCTGGCGCGGATCGTGTTCAATGTCAGGGTTGATCAAGGGAGATTTGCACGGGCGCGACCTTCCAGATCCGTTCACAGTATTCGCCGATCGCGCGATCTGACGAGAACTTCCCCGAGCGCGCCGTGTTGAGGATCGACATACGCGTCCAGCGTGCCTCGTCTTTCCAGACGTCACTCACACGCTCCTGGCACGCGACATAGTCGGCGTAATCGGCAAGCACGAGAAATGGATCGACCCGAATCAGGTTCTCAACGAGTGGACGAAACACCTGCTGGTCGCCACGCGAAAAGTATCCGCCGGCAATCAGGTCCAGCACGTCGCGCAACTCCGCATTGCCTTCGACATATTGCGCGGGTCGATAGCGTTCGCGTTTGACGTATTCCACCTGTTCGGCAGTCAGACCGAACAGAAAGAAGTTTTCGTCACCCGCTTCCTCGCGGATCTCGACGTTGGCACCGTCCAGTGTTCCGATCGTGAGCGCGCCGTTCATCACGAATCTCATGTTGCCGGTGCCGGATGCTTCCTTGCCGGCCGTTGAGATCTGCTCGGACAGATCGGCGGCGGGATAGATAAATTGCGCGTTCTTCACGTTGAAGTCGGGAAGGAACACAACCTTCAGCCTGCCCGCCATCATCGGGTCGTTGTTCACGACCTCGGCGATGCCCGTGATCAGCCGGATCATCAGTTTCGCCATCCTGTAGCCTGGCGCTGCTTTTCCGCCAAAGATAAAGCAGCGCGGCACACAACCCCGCTCCCGATTAAGGCGCAGACGCTGGTAAAGCGTGATGATGTAAAGCGCATTCAGATGCTGTCGCTTGTACTCGTGAATGCGCTTTACCTGAATGCCGAAGAGTGCGTCGGGATCCACAATGACGTTCGTCACGTCGCGGATGCGCTCCGCCAGCACCTTTTTGTTCGACCGCTTGACTGCACACCACTTTTCCCGAAACGCCGGATCGTCGGCGTACGCCTCCAGTTTCCGAAGGCGCTTGAGGTCAGCGACCCACCCTTGCCCACCGTTTCGTCAAGCAGCTGGGCAACGCGCGGATTGGCGAGCAGAATGAAGCGGCGCGGCGTGACACAGTCGCGCAGAACGGTCTGCGTGAGGAGCGAGGAATGCAGCGCTGCAACACCGTTCACGGCGTGGCAACCGATGGTCGACAGGTGGGCCATGCGCACTTTCTTCTCGCCCGCCTCGTCAATGATCGACATGCGCGCTACGCGCGGCTCGTCACCCGGGAATATCTGCCGCACCTCGTCGAGGAAACGACGGTTAATCTCGTAGATGATCTCGAGCGGACGCGGCAGCAACCGTCCAAAAAGCGGCAACCCCCAGGTCTCCAGCGCTTCGGGCAACAGGGTATGGTTGGTATAGGCGAGCGCGCGCCGCGGAATGTCCCATGCCTCTTCCCAGGAAAGCAGCCGCTCGTCCACCAGCAGGCGCATCAGTTCAGCGACGGCGATGGCAGGATGCGTATCGTCAGCTGCATGGTGAACATCTCGGCGAAACGCGAAACAGGTTCGCCCTTCAGATCGAGCAGACATAGCATGTCCTGCAGCGAGCACGAGACGGCGCAACCGCTTGCGGGCTTCAGGCTCGTCGTTCGGATACAGCACCTTGGACAGCGTTTCGGAGATCACCTTTTCCTGCACGGCCTGGTAGTCTTACTGTGTCGCATAATTAGTTGCGTGATCTATTGCCGTGCAGGAGGAGTTCCATCGTCGCATGAGCCGCAATCCAAGCAGGATGCGCAATGTGGTAATGGAATCAGGAACGTGGCGTTGAGCGAGCTGGACTGCCCCGGGGAATGTAATTCGGGGGAAGGACAGGCAGCGTGCGTTCAAGGAAGTTTTTTTTGCCACGCCCATCTGATTGAATTCTGAGTCGCTGAGCCATCAGAAACCCATAGGCAGCGATACTCAGTGTGGCGTGATGGTGAAAGCCACGTCAGCCTCTCCCTTCATAGTGACCGAGCCCGAACTCCTGTTTCCGATCCTGATAGTCGCGCTCGATGCGCCAGCGCATCCTGGTTACGAACACAAGCTGCTCAAGTGTTGCATCCTCGGGAGCGGTAGTGAGAAAGTATTTGAGCGGCTCCGTATCGCCATCAGGCCATTCAATGAGCAGCCATTCTTCGTCGCGAACGGTACTTCGCCAGGTGTCGCGATGTGCGGGACGAACCCGTACGGCGGCAAAGCGTGAGGAAAGTGCTGCGTTGCTGCCTTCGCGCCAGGTTACGGTCTGCCAGGCGTCCACGGGTAATTGCATGGCCAGCTCCTTCACCACGATGGGTTCATGGCCAGGCGCACGCCGCAACAACTTCGGTGGCTGACCGCGCCCGCTCCAGGGCTTGGGCGGAAGGAGCGCCGTACCGGGCGCCCACACAGAGGTGCCAGGTCGGATCCCTACCGCGTACAACAAACCCAGTTCAGTTACGCCCTCCCGGAAAGCGGTTTCGTCGCCGTACCCAGCATCGGCGAGCACAATGCCCGGTGCAATGCCGGAGGCTACAGCCTCTCGGAGTTGGGCCAGCGCAATCTGTGGCTTGGTCTCGAAGGCGAGATCGTCGGGAATGCCCGCACGACGCGCTCGTTCCCGGTCGTCAGTCCATTCCTTGGGAACATACAGCTGCCAGGCAATTGGCAGGCTGTTCCGGCGAGGTCTAGCGGTGCCACTCCCGCCGGGGCACGGTGATGCGTGGACTCGATCTTCGGCATGGACCGGGGTGCCAGGCTGGCCGTACGCTTGGGCGTGCATCTCCGTACGTGTTCGTGCGAAGTCGGGCGTATGCCGGGACGCCCCGGTGTACGGGTTAGAGGAGGAATCATCCTCTTCGGCGTCTTCCGGTTGGGGCGCCCGCACCTGCTCCGGCGTTTGACGTGCGGCATGACAGGGATCGCTATATAGGGCGCTTGAGACGCTGTGCGCGGGGTTAAGGCGCGCAGGCATCTGTAGGAGGCGCTGCGGGGGAAAGCTCACGATGACAATGTGAGGTCCCACAGCGCGGATGCGATGTCCTGGCAATGCCCGAGCGAGGCTGACGCACCGGGGCCTTTCGGGTGCTGTTCCGCGCCTAACGCCGTGCAACTGCGTAGAGTCCGTACGCCTCACCGTACGTCTGCCCGGACGTCTGCCCGGACGAGTCCGTTCCACTCGCCGTACGCCCCCTCGTACGTCCTTTCATACGTCGCACCGTACGTGTACCGTTATTGCGAACCAGCGACTTACCTACGAGGCTGTGCACGTCCGTGTGATCGAAACCACGGAGCGTACGAAGCTGCGTCGAGAGTTGTGCTGGTCACGGAGCTGAGCACTGCTAATGCGGCGGCTACGGCGTCGGTTTGCCAATGGCCGGCGGCCATCGCTCGACATAACGGGGTGCAGTGGTTTGGCGCTTTGCCAACTCCTCGTTGTAACTGAACTCGCATAACGAATACCGACGCTTCGAGCAGTACTTTTCTCATCCCGCCGATCTGAACGCCATGTACGGTGTTGACATGGCTATCCGTACGTTCAGGCGTACGTCCATCTGTACGTACATCAGCTCGAGTCCATACGATTCCGTACTGCGAGCCGTCCGAGTCCGAGCAACAGCGTACGCATTCTTGCCGCAGGCGAGAGGAGGTGCGGGACCTGAGCGGCCGCACCATACCGGCGGCGCCACCGAACCACTATGTCAGTGACATGCGTCACACTGCTGAGACAAGAGAATGCTTGAGCTTGAGAAGCCCCCCAGCCCGACCCTGATCGCTTTTTAAATGAGAGCAAGCGCCGGCTAAAGCTCAGTCCCCAGCGGGACCTGATCGCGTCTCTTTCTCGGAAGGGAATGGAGCGCGTACATGATTTGGCGCTTTCTCAAGGAGAAGTGTGGCGTTCGGGTGGGCCGAATGACCGAATGACCGTCTACGAGTTTTGCGTACGGATAAGAGAAGGTAGCGCGAGTACGCGCACCGAGCAGCCCACCCTCACAACGGCGAACATTGCCGCCCGTCGATCTTGTCCACAAAGTCTTTCGCGGCTTCTAATGGACCCTTCTCGCGGTAACGGCATTGCAGTCCGCTGACTCGACGCCTGACTGCCGAGCCACACTCACCGATGGCGACTTGCATTCGCTCGAACACAAGAACCTAGTTCCATCGGCTCCGAGCCGTATGGTAACGGCACGCTTAGCGGTTACGGTTTCGTCCGGGTTGTCCGTCGTGCGCTCTGCGCATTTTTCCCATTGAGGGTCCATTCGTGAGTGATCTCCGTTCCCTCGGCCCTGTCGCCCTCGTCGACGCACTGGCCTGCTAGTGCCTCTATTTCCTGCACTCCCCATCACCTTGCGCAGGCTGCGGCGTATCACATGTCGCTAAGGAGACCACGACCATGACTATCCGTTCCCACCGCAACCACTTCCATCTCACTCCGCGCGGGACCCGGCGACCGCGCAATCCAATACGAATCACGTCTACGTAGCTCACAACTACTGTTGTTGCCATCAGCATTTCGGACTGGCTTCTCCAGGTCTGCGGCGACCAGCCCAAGCATGTGTATGCCCGCCTTTACATTACAAAATACGTGCGATTTGATACGAACAGGATTTCCCATTTAGAACTTATTGTGTGCACGCCCGGAAGCTGGGAATCTGTTACCGATGTGCCAGTCTCGTCGTGAAACATTCGTTGCAGATTCGCCCGAACAGCCCGCTGTTACGTCAATTCAGAGCGCTGCGAATTTGGCCCTGAATGTTTCACGGCACGACTAGACCTGAACTGCTGCCATGTCAGGCTCGGACTAGAGCGAATGCCTTTCGGAGCGTCGTCGTCAGTTAATTCGGTTGGCGAGAGGTAAACTGTTAGTTGCAGTATTCATACAATCACGCCGATGTTGCCGTAAACCGTATACGTCCTAGCGGCGTGCGATTGCCCTACCGTCTAGATGGGGGCTTCATCCGTACGGTGAATTCCGCATCACAGTACGGCTAGTGGAACCGGTCAACTCTTGCTACCTAGCCTACGGAACTCACTCCGGTGGAGCGTATGTGTCGAGCAGCGAGGCTGCATCTAGTGTGAGCGCCGATGAACCCCAACGCTCCAAAGATTACCTCGCCACCCTATCACTGGACTGGGTGGCCAGGTCTAAAGCACAGCGCGTCTCCCGTCGCTAGCGCACGTTTGTGGGCCCACTCCCGGCTGGCTACCAACGATATCCTACGCTTGTGCAGCGTGGTCTTTTTCGAGTGATTGACATCCGCTTCCCATTTCGTCGGCAACCCGTGCCTGACGCTCGCGTCCCCCGTCGTCGTGCTGCAGGAAAATCACATGGCTTTCAAGAAGGACCTATCGGCCTCTCCGTGCAACACTGTCCTCGGACGCGCAATGTTTGCGCGGGTATGCGCGGTACACCGCGCCCCTGGATGGACCTCTTTTGTCCCTGAGCCTTCGGCTATCGGTGAAGAATATCGCCCGGCGCGCGGCCATGTTGGTGACAGGATGCACGAGGCGAAAGCGGCGAGCACCACACACGACAAGCACAGAACGGTTGAGAGCCGCGACTCAGAGGTGCTGTGGGAAATGACTGTCCTGGGCAAGGGCGGCAACTACGCGGGGCAATGGCTTCGCGCCAGCGCCTTGTACCCGCCGCTGTCGTACAGGCTGCTCCGTCTTGCCGAAAACGAGAGCCTGTCGCTCGAGCAGGCTGAGCACTCGCGCGCGCGGACGCTTTTTGCCACACGTGGGCCAGGGAGGTAATCGCGCGAAAGATGCCGCCCGACGTGGTCCAGCGTCTGCTGGACCACGCGTTCTTCTCCATCGCCATCCACGCGCGCGCCGAGCGCAAGCGTAGCGGCGAGCGAGTCGCAAAGCTCCTCGGCGACGCTACTTGGGCGCGCCCGAACCGTCGCTATACGGTCTTGCAATCACGCAAGTCGGTCTTCAAGGCCGGGGGGGCGCCTAGCAATGAATCGTGGCCAAAGCAAATATAAATGCGGCCGATGCTCGCTCAAAGGACGGAGCAGATCGATGCAGAGACATCACGGAAGAATTGATGGATCAGGTTGAAAGGTTACAGACTTAGGCTGCTCAACCGTTCTATTCATCGTCGCTGGTCACATTGCGTTAGGACTTTCGCACTGAAGTGTCCAGGGCCATTGGCACAGGATGGGAGCGTGGAAGACTGCAAGCTAGCGGCACTGATGTTTCTGGAAAACGTGCCATTCTTTAGTCATTGCGTCAGCTTCGTGCGTGTCGTGCCCGCATCTCGCGCATGAAATCAACCGCTATTAAGCGGGAAGCGGCAAGTCGAAGGGCTTGCCCGGCTGAGCAGTCAGCGCATATTCCTGGACCAACCCCCGCGATTACGCAAACTGCACCGTGTTAAATGCGGTCGGAATTCAGGGTGGCGAGATTACTGGAGTCCACGGGCCATCGGTTTCACCCAGCTTCAGCGGCGCTATCGATGTATCTTCCATTTAGATAAATGTCTCTCCCGACGAGTCAGACCCCGTATCTGCTGTTCTCTTTGCGGCAGAAGTGCTCGACTACGAATATCTTGCAGGCCAGAAGCCCATTGCCATTTGATAGGGAGCAGCTCGGCACTGAAGAGTGTTCGGAGCCGAACACTTTTCGCCCGCTGAGAGTCATCGATCTCGCGCTGAAGAGTGTTCGGATCCGAACACTCTTCAGCGCAGCCGATGCATCCGTCAGTTGATGGGGAGCAAAGCTCCGAGCAGCTCTCCGCGAGCGAAGGTGTTCGGATCCGAACACTCCCGAGATGAAGGGACCGGCACCCCAATAAAAAAGCCCCGCAAATTACGGGGCTCTTTATCCTATCTTGCAGAACCTACTCTGCTTGAACCGAGAACATCTTCGCGACTGTCTCTCTGAGCGCGCGCTCCTGCTCCTCTGAAATTACGCCGGCCTTGAACTTAAAGGTCAGCCCCGAGACATCTTTCGTGATGCTGCCTGCATGGAGATTTCCCGAGAAAATTTTGAGGATGCTTCGGCCCGCCGCGTCATGCGTAGACACCCCGCGAGTCGCTGCAGCGAGAATCGCAGGGGCGACCTTCGACTCAAGGAGGTCACCCGCTACTACCTGTGTCCACAACTCCGTCAGCGCCTTCAGGCCCGCATCGCCGGTCTTCTTCAACGCGCTCACAATCTCCTGTGCCTGATTTGATTGCAAAAGCGTCGGCCTCAGATCCAAGTCGCGCTTAACGAAGTCAGGAAGCTCATCGAAGGCAAGGTATCGGTAGAGTTCATTTCTGGAGATGCCCATCGTCTTGGCAAGCCGAGTCTTATTTGGAAACTCACTCTCGGCCCGGCGGACCGACAACGCAATCTCGTAATCTGAGAGATCATCTCGCGTCACGTTCTCTACGAGCGCGAGCGCGGCCATATCCTGGTCAGTGCAGTCTACAACCACACTCTTAATGGTCTCCCGATTCAGGAGCTTATGTGCACGCCAACGCCTCTCACCAGCTACCAGCTGGTAGGCGTCATCGCCCACTCGACGCACTAGCACCGATTGCAGTAGTCCAATCTCTTCAATCGAGCGAGCCAATTCATGCAGCTTCGTCTCATTGAATTCGCGGCGAGGTTGCCATGGGTTCGGCGAAATCCCGTTGACCGGCAAATCGGTCCCTACACCTTTTTCTTCAAGCTCCTGGATTCGGATTTGCGCCGCGGTCAAGGCACTGGTAAGTCCCGGCATGGTTTGCGGACTGCGAGTACCCTTTTCCGCCTCTTTCCTAACCGGCGTCATCTCAGCCGGCGACGCCAGGCCTGCAGTCTTGGCCAACAGCTGCTCGCGAATATTGCTCATGCCTCCTCCTTCCAATTCTTGACGAACATGTCGTCAAGCCAACGCGCGTACTGCATCAACGGTTGCTTCACTCGCTGAAGCGACTTAGCGGTCGAATGCGTATTCGTGATATCCAGAGCGGTGGAGAATGAGAGGGCCCCACCACTCATCACTGAGCTTGCCGGAATTTCGAATGGATCCAACCATTTCCCGTAAGCAGTCTGAGCCCATTGCCGAACCACCGGGGCCGATGACGTCTTGCCGTAATCCACCTTGGAAAGAAGGATGGAGATGAACTCGTAGACCTTGTCTTCCTCGTACGCGAGGAAGTCGCCCGCGACTTCTGAAAAGAGACGCCAGAACGCCATCGAGCTGATGAAGTCCAGGTTCTCCGGGACCATCGGCATCACGAGTGCGTCTGCGGCGAGCAACGCGTTGAGGTTCATGTACGACAGCGACGGCGAGGTATCCATCAGGATGTAGTCGTATTGCGAACGTAGCGGCTCGAGGCCTTCGCGAAGCACTGACCAGAACCGAAAACCCTTCATCGTTTTCTGCCGGGCCGGCAACAGAAACTCAGCGCCATACAGGAACGTGTGCCCCGGAATAATGTCAAGGCCGTCCCAATAGGTGCTCTGCACCTTCGAATTCAGCCCGCCTTCGATTGACTGGTCATAGATGTAGGGGAGGACGGTGTCCTCTCCGCTAATTTCCTTCTCTGCATACAGTCCGCACAACTCCGAAGCGGAAGCCTGCGGGTCCAGGTCGATGATGAGCACTCTGCGCCCGAGCAGCGACAAGGCTTGCCCGAGGCAGACAGTTGTGGTGGTTTTCGCAGACCCCCCCTTCAGCTGAGCCGTCGTCAGCACCCGTCCTCGAAATTTGCTGTCCGATTCGGCAAGTCGCGTTTGATAGATGTCCGAGGCCATCTTCACCCACGTGCGTACTTCGGCAAGCGTGAACGTCCGGCTACGACCGCTGCCGTTGAGCGTGCCCGACGGAAGCCCCTGATCGGCCTTCGTCACCAGATACTGGATCTGCTGGCGCGACAGATTGCACATGTCGGCCAGTTCGCTGATAGTAAATATGGGAGCGGTCTTTCGCGGCCGCGGCGCGAGAATCTGCTCGCGCAGGTTGTCCGCGAACGGTGCGAGTTTGTCGGCGAACTCTGCGACCTCGCGAAGCGTCGTGCGACGGCTTTCAATCGGGAGAGCGGTAGCCACTGCATCCATTCTGCACTTCCTTGGGTTTTTGACGATGAAGCGCAGAATACACTATTGCGTGTAAACAGGGTTGTATTGAGCCTGATTTTTTAGCGGAAACATCAAGATTTTTCGCCAGTTGATTGATTTCACGTCCAAATCGGGTATTCGCGATGAGATTTGGAACGCTCACTGGCAGTAGACCCTGGACGAATTCACTGCGCGCAGCGACCCATTCACGTTTCGCCGAGACCGCGCGGGAAAGGCGTCAGCACAAAAACCACCCCGGGAGTGGTTTTTGTGTATTTTCTCACCAGCCGAAATTATGCATTGAAATCAGACAGTTATCGTGTTTCGGGTCTCTACTTTAGCGTGATCTTTTGCGTTGACGGGGGCTATGTCCGTTTGCTTTTTGTAAACATAAACCAGCAAACCAACAAACAGAACCTGGAAAAACCTTTCTTATCAAAGCCAAAGCGTGTGGATAGAGACGGTTTTTGTGAAGACCGGGACGCTTTTTGTGATGCAGTGCGCAGAAATTGGGTTTGGATGGGTGGAAATTGTGAGAACACCGTGCGGTTTTTGGGCGCCAGCTCGAAGATAAGGGGTGGTTTTTGTGCGGGAGAAGGGCACGACATGGGGGATGGTTTTTGTGTTGACAGACGCTGCTTGGCTGCTAGAGTGCCCGCATCGAGCCGAAAGAACGAATGGAAAACCCGACGCTTCCCGCCACGCCGCATCAACTTGCCTTGGACATCTACGACGACATGTCCGGGAAAGACGCGCGGATAGACCAGGCAGACAGGGACATCGGGTATCTCCGAAACAACATCTTCACCCGTGTTGGCGGACTGGGCATCGCCGCACGCCGCGTGCTCGACGCTGCATACTTCATCGTCGCTTCGAAGGCGCCTGACGAACTAATCGACGACAAGGTCTACACGTTTTCCGAGGACATTAATTACTTCAAGTGGCTGATGCGCTACGACAGCCGCAACCACAGCCATCTCGTCACCCAGATGCGTGCCGCCGCGAAGGCCCGCGTTGAAATCATGACAGCCCCCTCAATCGAGGAACTGACCGAGAAGGACTCGTGGGGCACGATAAGTCTGCTTGGTGATTGCTACATCGAGAGAAACGTGGTGTGCATCCTGCTCTCAGGGCGAGTGATTCGATATCTCATCAGCCCGTACAAGGCACATTGGCTCAGTCTGCGCGATGCTGCGAAGTTTACGCTTTCGCTCGCGCGCGCAGTCTATGACCGCCTCATTCCATGCGAGGGCCATGGTGTAACTGAGTGGTTCGCGTACGAAGACGTTCTCGAATGGCCAGGGAAGGTCGGCGTGTCGCGCAGGGTTTTCAAGGAGTTCCGGAAGCATTTCCTTGAGCCTGCGGTGCAGCAGCTCAACGAAGAGTCGGATTTTGAAGTCAGCTGGGAAGCGAACGCCGCGCGCGTGTCCGCGGACAAGATGAAACTGCGCTTTCGGTTCACGAAGAAGCAGGGCGCGGATGCTGCGCGCGCAGGCATTCCGGATGAAATGTACCTCGTGCTTCACAACGAGTTCGCGTTCGATGAGCTGGACTTTCTGCGCCTCGCAAATAATCGGCACACCTGGACGGACGAACGCCTGGCGCAGGCCATCGAATACACGCAGACCAGGCTGACGCAGGGGAAGGTCACAATTAGCCCCAAGGGCTATCTCTTCAAGTCGCTCGAGGGGAACTACCGCATTGGTGGCGCCGAAAAGAAGATGCTGGCTGTTCAGTCGCAGCAGTCCCAGCATTCGCAGGACGACGCACGCGCCCGTCAAAACGCGGAGTCGCAGCGACGCGAGGCTGAGAAAGCCCAGGCTGAAATTGCGGCTGCCAAAGTCCGTTCCGAGGCTGAGGCCGGCAGGGAGTACTATGAGGCGGCGGACGCCTATATCCGAAAAGAGCTACTGCACACGTTTGTGACGGGTCTGCTGCACCAGCGGCAAATGGCTAGGGTTGGCGTCGCGCGTGAGTCGCTCACCACCGAAAACATCCTCACGACAAACAGGCAGCTCGCTGAGACTTTCTGCACGCACGTGTGTTCGCGCATGAAGAAGGTAATCGACGCGCGCTCGAAGTAAGCGAAGCGGTGGCTGCCCACCGGTTACGCCTTCACCTTGTAGAACTGTTCATGCATCTCTCCGTGGCCAGCATTCACGGTCGTCGCTTTAATCCAGACTGTTTCGCCACCACGCATCTCGTGGAGCCACCGCCTGCACCCACGTCGCAGGTGTACGTCCAGCGCTCGTGCGTGCCGCCACCATCGCGCGATAAGCGTTGCGCCCGGTGGGAACAGATTGAGTAATTTGTACGGGTAGAAGAGGGTACGGCCTTTCTTCTGGCGACGCCCTTTGAGCATGCGCGGCGCCGCAGTCTCCGAGGTGGGTCTAGGCAACCATTCGGTGGCGGCCCCTGGCGATGGACAGTCCCCAAGAACCTCTCCTGAGAGAGGCTTTGGGGCGAACGTACCAACAGGGGAAGCTGGGGTGGTTCGCGGTGGGCGCCGCATCTGCTTCTGGCGCGGTACCGGCTTCGTATGAAGCCGGTCGATTGACCCGCATGTCGTGGTGATATGAGTCGATGATTGGTTTGGTGCGCCGGTGAGCGGAATGGTGACGTGCGCAGTCATCCCATTGAATTAGGTATCCTAAGGAAAATCGATCTCTCGGCCTGCTGCACGCTTCCTGCTCCAGATCAGGCAGTTGCCTGCGTGCGCCATGACATGCGGCCGTTCCCGGGCACCCGTCACCGGACGAGTTTTCGACATTACCCGGCCAACTGTCAAATCGCCATTCGCTGCCACCTGCTGAGTCCATCCGTCAGGAAAACGCGACTAACGGTCTTGCGCCATGTCGCCCCCCACACAGGTCGACCGCGCCAAACCCGGTCTTCAGGCAGATGGGTAGCCGCGCCGATGGCGCACTGCTGTCGCAGCCGAAGTCCTATGGCTGCGACGTCTTGATTGCGCGTAGCGGGGATGAACCGGGCCGCTGACCCACGTCGCCAGTGTCTCCGATCCAGTGGAGGGCAATCACGAAGGAGCATATATCTCGTACTGCAAAATAATTATGCCGTGGGATCGGCCGCATTTTTTCGATATATATACGTGTGGCCCGCAAGACAGGATGGCAGTACCGATCAGGCTGTCCACCTTTTTCCCGCTGTCCGTGGAGACGGCGCTGACGGATGACTGACGCCAATTGGAGCCAAAGACGCTTGACGGCCAGCATGAGTCGGTTGCCGCGAATGTCGACCGGACATTCAAGCGTCGGCCGTGCCTCCAAAGCGGCCATCTAGTCGGTCTCTCAAGTTTCAACCGGTCCGAAGCCACGGGGCGATTAGCACAGGGTAGTGGCCAGCATCGAGCCCTGCACTGGTAGTCACGGAGCGGCGAGGGCCGGCTCGCTCGCAAACACCTCAAGACTGAGGTGTAGGCTCGGCGGACGGAATGACCGGGTACTTGTCGTTGTCGTAATAGCTTGCCTGTCTCATGGACGAAGAGGAGGCGAGGGTTCTCAGGCGCTTCACCGTGGCATCGAAGAAGAAGTAAGCAACATCCGAGGCATAAATCGGATTGTTGTCTGCTTCAGTATAAAAAGCGGCGTGCCCAATGTCGTCAAACAGATTGCGATGCGTGGGGTTATACGTAACCTCGTAAGTACACTGATTTTTGATGGCATCATCAACCGCATCAACTGCAACCAATTCCCCGATCACCCAGGCGTGGGGTGACTTGTCTTTGCCCTGTTCACGGATTTGTTGTGCCGTATATTGATGGACGTAAAACTGGCAATTTTTTAGAGCCAGAATCTGCGTCGCTTGGGCGTCTGCTTTTCCGGTAGTGCCGTTCAAGCGTTCTTTCTTCCCAAACGGTGAGCCGCAGAATTTTTCGACAATCCACCGAAAGCGCCCCTTTTCTCCCAAAGAGTGCAGATCAAGGTAAACCTCTACTGTTTCGCCAAGTTTCATATTTTTTCCTAGCTCTTGTCCCAATAGACTGCTTTCTCAGGAAATATCTTTCTCACTCCGCCCCGAGGGTCTTCCTGATCACCCAGATAGCGCGGAATCAGGTGGATGTGCAAGTGCGGCACGGTTTGCCCGGCGGCAGCGCCTATATTGACGCCGATGTTAAAGCCATCAGGGGCATTGCTTTCCTGAACTGCCTGGCGGGCCTGATCCAGCAACGCCAATAGTGCCACACGTTCTTCAGCCGTGGTTTCAAAAAACGATGCCACGTGCCGTTTTGGGATAAGCAGACTATGGCCCGGCGAAACGGGAAACCCATCCTGAAACCATATGGCCTTATCGTTCTCATCAAGAATGCGGACTGGCGGAAGGGAGCAAAACGGGCAGGGTTGATTCACGATTTACCTTTCGGACCAGTGCCAAAGTACAGCCAGGATCGTTCGGCATTGAAAAAACGGCATCGCCGTGTCGGCTTCTCAGGAAAAGCGATGGTACCAGCGTATGCATCCATACCGAACGCTTCCGGAACGTTCAGCGCGGTGGCTCTCGTGCCAGTGCAATCGCCAGATAAAGACCAAGACGACCTCGAACAACACACTCCAACTGCTTTCAACTGGTCCGGCAACGAAAGGGCCGCACCTCTTCCGGTAGCTGCCATTCGGCCTAAGACTAAGCGGATGGCCGAGAAGGGTCGGCACCGGCCGACCGCATCGGGCAATAGCCGGCCAAACTGAGTCATTCCGGTATGACTGGCGAGCGTCGGCTTTACGCCGGGCTTCAGACCGAAGAACGGCGTATGAACAGCGTGAAGAACCACACGTTTCCATCATTGAGCGGTCTAGCACTTGCATGGAAGTCGTTCGTGTCTTCCTCGGAGCAGCCAGGAGTATCCTTACAGGGAGGCTGACGCATTTCGGTTTCGTTTTCCGGACGCGCAACTGCCTCCACGGCAGGTTTCACGCGTCGAAGCCCCGTTCAATGGAGAGTAGGCAGGTGGCCGTCGAAGGGTCCCGCGCGGCCAGACGGACAAAGGAGACAGGCATGAGCACTTGCAACGAACCCCATCACGCTCACCATGACCATCAGCATGCCCAGGCTGTGGACACACCGCCGTCAGGCATGGCGACCACGTAGACTATCTGCACGATGGCCATCTTCATCACCCGCACGGCGACCACTGCGATGACCACGGTCCGGTGGAACTCGCCTGAGCGCTATTGAAGCGCGGCGGGGACTCCGTTCCCTGTCCTATCATCCGCCCGTTGGAGACGTATGTCCCAGCACGGCCGCGAACACGAGAATGGCCAGCATGACAAGCGCTTCAACGGTCAGCCAGGCGTAGAAGCGGCCTTGCGCGGCCATGAAACCGGAGCCGTCCTGCCGCGCCTGTGCGCACAGATCAGGCAGGACCATCCGCCGGTTCCAGCCGCCCAAGGCCACCGCGGCGGCGACGCATACGAGCTTCGCAGAGAGTATCCGGCCCCATGCCATGCCGAAGAACGGCACGCCTGCCTGCGCGGTGTCCCGCGTCACGTTGTAGAGGCCGGTGATCAGCACGACGAGGAGCGCGGCCGTGGCCAGATGCGACAGCCCGATGCAGAACGCCGCCCTTTGTCCGGCCGCTGCGTAAGCGCTCGGCGCGGCCCGGCGCAGCATCACCGACGCGACGATCACGCTGCCGGCCCATAGCGCTGTCGCACACAGATGCACGAGATGGATCGCTTCGCGCACCGAGAAGTCGCCCGCGTCCGCCGCGTGGCTGGCCGCAGCCTTGCCCGCCGCCCACACGAGGAGGCCCACGGCGAACAGCGGTAGGCCGCGACGATCAGCGATGCGACTCAGCGTTGCGAGCAGCGCGCCGATGAACCCGACTGACCATGCGACGCCGTAGTGTGACTCCGTGAGCACGGCGGCGACTGCGTCGCTGGCGCCGGCAAGCGGCAAGCCACTCATCACGGCAGCCTGCAGCCAGAGGTACGCGAGAGCCGTGAGCGCCAACGCGATTGCAAGACCCGCCTGCCACCCGCGCAGCGCGGCCGGCGCGCCCATGCCGCTCCTCTTGCCCAGCACAGCGCACGCCAGCGAGCCGGCGGCCGTCGCGAACAGCACGTCCTGCACTGCGGCGAGGGCAATCTGCCCGGCGACGAGCGGCTCCATGCTCACTTCACCGTGAACGTGTAGTGACCCTGCGTGCGATGCCCGTCCGTCGCGACAGCGACCCACGAGACCGTGTAGACACCCGGAGTCAGCGGGTTCAGCGCTACCGACATGTGCTTGCTGTTTGACGGGTCGATCACGGCCTTGCCACGGGTGACGGCGCCGCCCTGCGCATCCGTGACGGTGATCGAGCTGAAGGCCGGCTCGAGGCCATCGTCGAAATCGATTGCGACGTCCTTCTGCGAGGCGGGCACGGTCGAACCAGCCCCCGGCGCCTGATGGGTCGGGTAGGCGTGCGCCTGCGCGAGCTGACAGGTAGCGATCAAGAGCGCGGCAACGGCGCCGCGTGCGGCCGTATGCAGCTTCATGAAGGGATTCCTCACAGGTCAGAACAGCGGCTTGCCGATCGAGCTCGGGAAAATGTCGTCGAAGTAGATATGGGCTTGCACCAGGATACCCGTGTGAGCGCCGGTCGCGCGATTGACGGGAATCTGTGCTTCGACGCCGAACTGCCCGTAGCGATTGATCCAGATTACGCCGGGGTTGATCGTGCCAGTTGTCTGTCCGGCGCACGCGCCTGCCATGCAGGTGCTCATCGGGAATTCGACGACGGGAATCAGGTTGCTGAACGGCTGCGGCAGCCCGAGATCCTTCACCTGCTGCTGCAGGTACGGAATGCTGTACTGGAGCGTCAAGCCCCAGCCGAGCGAGTTCGGCCCCTGGTCCGACGACGCGGTCGTCAGGTTCGGGCCGATCGTGCCGGTGATGGCGAACGGCCGCAGGTAGCCGAGCGACGCGGGCAGGTCGCCGAAGCCCTTGCCGAAATAGACGGTCGGTGTGAAGGTCGAAAACGAGTTCGCGACCGATCTGGCGCCCGTGCCGCCGAGCGCGGCAAGGAGTCCGACCGACGCCATGAACTCGTGCTGCGGGTTCGCATAGACGAGATATTTGACGCCGAGCGTGAAATTGTCCCAGCCCTTTGCGCTGCCATCCGGCGAGTTCAGGCTCGAATAGTTGCTCGCGACGCTGAACGCGAGATTCTTTGTGATCAGCTTGTCCCACTCGTACGACACCGTGTTGACGTTCATGTCGTTGCCATTGCTATCGGGCGTCTTGATGTGGCCGTACTGCAGGTTGAATTCATCGCCGACGCCGGGATCGTCGACCGCCATCGTGGCAGGGAATACGCGATCGCCGACCACCGCGTGGGCCGACGCATCGATTGAAACGAGGCAGGACGCGATCGCGCATAGCGCGGCGGCGCCCCGTTTGAGAGTGGTTCGCATGTTCAGATCCTGATCAGATTATCGTGACGCGCCCTGCAGGCTGCCCCGAGGGGAACGGAGAGTCCTTGCAGGGAGCACGCCGCAGGTGCGCGCCAGCGCAGCGATGCCGTTCACCGGCATCGCCACATTGGCTGGAAAACGTCTGCGAAGATCAGGACCAGGCGGGGGGAGCGCGCGGCTGAGCCGGCGTCAGCACCGTGTACGGGCGGAACGCACCGGTGACGAGGGGCGCAGGAAAGAAGGGGCACTGCCGCGCGACGTTCGATGCGACGGCCACGCCAGGCAAGGCTGGCGAGTGAGCGAACAGTGCGCAATAGGGGCACGCGTCGCACAGCGACGACGAATCGGAGCCATGGTGGTGCATGGCGTGCGCGGCATGGGCATCAAATGCAACCTGGACGGCCGGGTGATGATGATGCGAATGATGTGCGTGATGTCCGACCTCGCCATACTCGCCGCGCAGCACCTGGGACACCGTCGGCGCGATCACGCTCAGCAGGATGGCAAGTGTCCCGAGCCAGGCACCAATCTTCTGACGGCGGCGGTTGTGCATGGCGAATCTGCGAGACGGCAAAAAAACGAGGGAAAGAATGCTAACGGCGGCCCTGGCGTTTCCGACAAGCGGAAACCCATAACGGGGATAGGCACGTCGCGTCAGCCCAACAGGCCGCCGCCACCCACAAGCGACTCTGCCGCCGAAGCAGGCGCAAGGCTTCAGGTAAACCTTAACGGCTACTGCCTGACGAGCCCGATCTATCGCCGACCACGCCCGCCGGTCAACCTCGGGCCGGGGTCGGCCAGTTGCCGACGCTGGCCACCGTTCTCACGCTGACATTCGTACGTCGGCTCTCCAGCAGGCAACGGACGTTCCGAAACCGTCAAGGCTTTGAAGGGCCTGACTACGGCGCGGGTGCCTGGTGAGGGTGATCCGTGGAGCGCCTCCGGGAAGCGTCTTCTGGTCTGGCATCAGCGGATCACTTCGGATCGACACTACTCCTTCACCTCGGCATTCTTTGTTTCATCTCCGGCCATGCCGTCATGGTTCATCGCATCTTCTTTCATCCCATCTTTGGCCGCGCTGTCGGCGCTCATCGCGTCTGATTCCGTTGCGCTCTTTGTGGTTATCTCCTGACTCGGCGCGTCGTTGGCAGTCGCGTCGGTTGGCACACTATCATCAGCGAAGGCGCCCGCGGTCGCGAACGAGAAGCAGCTGGCGAGAATGGTGGCAGTGAGCTTGTTCATGATGTGATCCCTCAGCGAACCGACAGTGAGTCGGAATATCGATAGGACAGTAGCCCGATGGTGGGGGCGTGGTCTTGCCGCGAATCAGTGACGGGCATGGCACTTCCCGGTACCCCCATCGGCGACGGTCATGTCATTCTTGCGCGGATGGATATGACAGGAAGTCGGCAGCCACTCCAAAGGGCATGGGTAAAGACCCGATATGCGTTAACCGAATCACTGGGGAATGACTGCAGGTACCTTCTGAAGAAGCGGCGACGATCGCACCGGACATGATTGCGTTTTCAACGATTCCTGCGAGGCACGCGGGCTCGTTCCAGTCGTATGGGTAGTGAACGAACTTTACGCGAAGCCCCTCTAGCGCACTACCGTGCGCACACAACGCGCGCAAGGCAGCGGCACCGAATTGGCGGCCATTGAGATCAATGTCCAGTACGCTGATCGTGATGTTGCGTGCTGCCAGCGCTTGTCGTCGCAGCTGATTGAGCAGAATCAGCGTATTGAGTGTGTCGATCGCCGTACCTCCAGCGAGGTTGATCAGGTGCAGCGGCGCAGTCCCATCTGCGTCGAGTTCGGATACCAGTGCCCGAGTTTGCAGATGGGCGACTTGCTGCAGCCTCAGCCGCATCGACACAACGTGCGGTGAGGCCGCGAATCTGCGATCGATCTCACTGTTGAAAGGGGCGGTAGATTGTCCGGGCCGAGTTTCAGCAGGTAAGTGCTCAGCCCGTCGAGGAAGCCACTCCTGGCGCTTACGACGGAACGGAGCAGCGGTGCGCGCCTGGATGCGAGCGCCAATATCATGCGCGTGATAAAAGTCGGAATCCTGGCTCTGCGCCGTTCGTCGGCTACGTACGATGCGAAGAGCGCCGTGATGGCGTCGGAATCGGCTGGCAGGGCGAAACGCGGGTCAGTGATGTCGATCACGGGCAGGCGCTGGCCCTGCACCTACTCGCGTAGGTCATTGGCCGTTGGGTGTTCCGCTTTGCTGTGGGGTTCATCGTCGACATTTTGCGCTTCCTCCTTTCATCGCGTGTCGCCCGGCGTCCGGTCTGTGCATCGCGCCTCGGATAAAATGCCAGGACTGTGACACTGGGCGGAGATGCTTCCCGGAGGCGCGGCGTCGCGCTGAACGTCGGCGGCAATGGCAAAGCGGGTGAACTGCATCGCGGTTGCCGCATACCGCACGGACATACCATGAAATTCGATCATCCTGATCCCGAACTCAACAATCCGTTGACTGACGAAGAGCTGGAATTCCTCGAACGCTTTCTTTCGGGCAATGCCGTCTGCAACGATGCGATGGGTGCGGTCATGTTGCATGGCTTTCTGACTGCCGTCATCTCCGGACCGAATGCGATATTGCCGGGCGCGATCCTTCCCTGGATCTGGGATGCCAGGCACGCAACCCGTCAACCCAGATTCCTGTCGGCGGGTCGGGCTCGCAAGGTCACAGGACTGATCTTTCAGTACTGGAACGACATTAACGACACCCTGAATCAATGCCCCGACCTGTTCGAACTCCCGCTGCACACGAGCGTATACGAGGGAGAAGAGGTTCCTGTCCTCGACGAATGGTGCGAGGGTTATTGCAAGGGCATCGACATCGACCGGGAGGCCTGGGAGCCGCTGATCGAACGGCACCCATGGTGGTTCAATATCATCCTGCTGTTCGGCACAGCCTCCGGATACCAGGAACTGGCGCGGCGGAACTACACGGTCGGGCAACGCCGGTCGTTTGTCCTCCAGCTCGCGGCATCGACACTCAATATCCATCACTACGGGTGTGAGGAACGTCGGAGATTGGTGGAGCAGGGCGAGCAGCCAGGCGCGATCCGGGCGGGTTCATGGCCGAAAGTCAGGACGGCGACGCAGACCACAGTGAGGAATCGGGCCGCCCGGGACGGGAGCGTGTCCAAAGATGTGTTCCTCGTAGATTCGCTCGGCCGGGTGACGGACGACGCGTTTCACCCGCTGGCATTGTCCCCGCTGGCTACGCGCATCACGCGTGGCGGCACGTTTGTCGATGCGCACATCTATCGCGCCGGCGATGAGGGTCGCGACGGCTGGATACTGGAAATCATCGACGCGTCCGGGACGTCCACGGTCTGGGACGAGCCGTTCCCGACCGATGGGGCTGCGCTGGCCGAAGCATTCAGCACGATCAACATGCAGGACATCGCCCCGGTAACCGGTGACGGACCGGCACCCGCGTCGTAACGCTGAGCGCGCCCGCACCCAGAGCGGTCTGGCTTTGCGCGCCGTGGACGGGCGCGTCGCCCGGCGATGTCATGCGACGGGATGCGAAAAAAATCCGTCCCACGAGCAGGCATGGTCATTTTAAACACGATGCACGCGATACGTGATCTCCTGGCGGACCCGTCTTCCGCCTGCATTTGAAACCGGGTCTTCCCCATCAACTGTTCATGTCCTTGACCGATACCGATCGCCTTTCGCCAAGAATCACACCGGCTGGCCACCTGCTTGTCGCGCCGGACGTCGAGGCGCCCGCGCTGCCCGATGACGTAGCGCTGGGCGCGGCTTTCGCGCGCGGCGCTGGTCACGGGCTGCTTTACCTGGGAAGCGCAACCATCGGGCGCGCATTGCCGCCCGCCTGGGCGTGGTGGCGCGAACTGGGGGCCCGCTATGTCACGGCCCTGTGCACTACGGCGGAAGGTGGGGACATCGCGGGCGCAGAGCCAGACCCGCTGGAGCTCGGCACACTGATCGAAGACGCGCCGCCCATGACGGGCGCTGAATATCTCACGCCGGATGTTCTGGCGGCACTATGGGGCGAAATCGATCGCGCCCTGCGCGATGAGCTTGCTGATTCGGGAGAGTCACTTCAGGCATTCCTCAGGTCGCGTCATCCTGCCTGGAATCTGGTGGGCCGGGTTCACTTCAACCTTGCCGAAAACCGCAAGGACCCCGAAGCACCTTTCGCGTTCCTGGCTACGTACGCTGCGCGCCTGTCGGCCCATGGCAAGACGCAGCATCAACCCCTATCACGGGCGCTCGAGGAATTTTCCGGTGCGCGCAACAGGGCGCAGCTTCTCTCTCTGCTCATGCCGGTTCAGCGTGCGGCTGAACGCTGCGACTGGCTGCGAGCGATGGTTGAGTCGCGCGAAATCTATCACCCGTTGCGCTGGATGCCCGCCGACGCCTGGCGCCTTCTCTCGGATCTGCCCGCCCTGGAATCCGCCGGCATCAAGGTTCGACTACCGGCGAGCTGGGCGGCGGGACGCCCCGCGCGGCCCGCGGTCAGGGCGAGCGTTGGGACGCAGCCTCCGTCACTCCTTGGCAGGGAAGCGCTGCTCGACTTCAGGATGGAGGTGTCGCTCGATGGCGAAACGTTGAGTCCGGCCGAGATCCGGAGTCTGCTCAAGGGGGCCGACGGCCTTCAGTGGATTCGCGGGCGCTGGATCGAGGTGGACACGAAGAAGCTCGGCCGCCTGCTTCAGCGCTTTGAAGGTCTGGAAAAGGCCGCGCAGGCGGGGCTGCCGCTGAACGATGCGCTGCGTCTGCTGGCGGGCGTCGCCGGTGATGAAGGTGACGGGTTCGGCGAGCGCGACTGGGCGCAGGTCGTGGCTGGCGACTGGCTTGCACAGACGCTGCAGCAGTTGCGCCAGCCGGAAGGGCTGGCGCAGGTCGATCCGGGCCCCGATCTGAAAGCGCAGCTTCGACCGTACCAGCAGGCCGGTGTGCGCTGGCTCTACCTGCTAAGCCGGCTCGGGCTGGGGGCATGTCTGGCCGACGACATGGGCCTCGGAAAGACGATGCAGGTCCTCTCCCTGCTGCTGATCCTCAAGCGCGACCCGGTCGGCCCGTGCCCGAGCCTGCTGGTCGCACCGGCGTCCCTCCTGGCAAACTGGGCCGCGGAAGCGGAGCGTTTCTCGCCGGGCCTGCGCGTGCTGGTGGTGCACCCGTCCGTGATGCCTGCCGACGAACTGCGCGCCCTGGACAGTGCGCGGCTCATGCAGACGGACCTCGTCATTACCAGCTTCGGCTCGCTGCTGCGCCAGCCCGTTCTGGAAGCGTTCCAGTGGAATATCGCGATTGTCGACGAGGCCCAGGCGATCAAGAACCCCGGCACCCGCCAGACGAAACAGGTCAAGAAGCTTCAGGCACGCTCACGCATCGCGCTGACGGGCACCCCGGTGGAAAATCGCCTGTCCGACCTGTGGTCCATTTTCGATTTCACGCATCCAGGCCTGCTGGGCTCGGCGAAGGAATTTGCTGGTCTGACCCGGCGTCTGGCAAAAGCCGAGCATTTCGGGCCGCTTCGCACCCTCGTGCGGCCCTACATTCTGCGTCGTCTGAAAACAGACCGGCGTGTGATTGCCGATCTCCCGGAAAAAACCGAACTCAAGGCGTGGTGCCACCTGAGCCCCATCCAGGCCGCCCTGTACGAACGCGCGGTCAAGGACCTGGCGGCGGCGCTGGACGGTACCGAAGGTATTGAACGCAAAGGGATCGTACTAAGCTACCTGATGCGGTTCAAGCAGATCTGCAACCATCCGTCCCAGTGGCTTGGCGACGCGGCGTGGCAGCCGGAAGCCAGCGGCAAATTTGCGCGGCTGCGCGAACTGGTCGACGTGATCGCAGCGAAGCAGGAAAAGGTTTTGGTGTTTACGCAATTCCGCGAGACCACCGAGCCCCTTGCTGCGCACCTCGGATCGCTTTTCGGCCGGGAAGGCCTGATTCTCCACGGCGGAACGCCCGTAGCCAAACGCCGCGAACTGGTCCGGCAATTCCAGGAAGATGAATCGGTGCCGTTCTTTGTGCTCTCGCTCAAGGCGGGCGGCGCGGGGTTGAATCTCACCGCCGCGTCCCACGTGATCCATTTCGATCGCTGGTGGAATCCCGCGGTCGAGAATCAGGCGACGGACCGGGCATTCCGCATTGGCCAGCGCAGGAATGTTCTGGTACACAAGTTCGTTTGCCGGGGAACGGTCGAGGACCGGATCGACCAGATGATTGAAACAAAGCAGCAACTGGTGAAGGATGTGCTTGAAGGCGGCGCGGAACTGCTGCTGACTGAGATGAGCGACCGCGAACTGCTCGATCTTGTCAGGCTCGATATTCATTCCGCGCAGGAAAACTGATCATGGAGAGGACCGCTAATGGCTGACTACGGCGGATGGAACCCCTACGTCCCGGTGGCCGAGCGCAGAAAGCAGGCGGAGCAACTGGTCGCGAAAGCTCTCAAGGCTGGCAAGACGCTGTCGCCCATCGCGCCCTATCGTGGAGCTATCGCGAAGACCTTCTGGGGCAAGGCATGGTGCGATAACCTGGAGCACTACAGCGACTACGCCAGTCGCCTGCCGCGCGGTCGCACCTATGTGCGCAATGGTTCGGTGATCGATCTGCAGATTTCGACGGGCAGGATCCGTGCACAGGTCATGGGGTCCAGCCTGTACGAGATCGAAATCGATATCACAGCCTGCCCGGAAAAACAGTGGCGGGCGTTGAGTGCCGAGTGCGCGTCGTCGGTTGACTCCATGGTCGAACTGCTGCAGGGCAAGCTGTCGGCTGCGGTGATGGGCCGCATCTGCAGGCCGGGCAGCGGGCTCTTCCCCGCGCCGAAGGACATCAAACTCGGCTGCAACTGCCTGGACTGGGCGGCGATGTGCAAGCACGTCGCCGCCGTACTCTATGGCGTCGGCGCGCGGCTCGACCAGCAGCCTGAGTTGCTCTTTACGCTACGCGGCGTTGACCCTGGCGATCTCGTCAGCAGCACCGGTGCGAACCTCTCCGGGGCAGGAGCCGGCCCGGCGTCTGGCAAGGTACTCGACAACGTGGACCTGGGCGACGTGTTCGGCATCGATATTGACGCCGAACCCTTTGCCGATGCGCCCCCGGCCCGCGGCAAACGCACGCGCAAGGAAGCCGCCCCGCAAACAGCACGCACGCCCAGGTCGACGGCGTCGAAGTCGTCTGCGACCGCGAAATTGACACCGAAAGGCAAGGTCGCGCTCCCGGACGTGAAAGTCAGTGCTGCCGCGGCGAAGAAGCCAAAGGGCAAAACCAACCCCGGCGTGTCGAAGGCGGCACGTTCGGCTGCGCCGCCAAAGCCCGCGGTGCGTGCGCCCGCTGCCTCGAAACCCGCGAAACGCCGCGAGTGATTTTCGGGCGGTGCGGCACCGGCTGGTCTGGCGACTGGGCCGGCTTGCGAGATGTGCAACGGGACCGGGATGCGGCGAATAGACAAAGTCCAGCTGTACCTCTGGCCGCAGCCCCACGCCAGCCCAGGAGGTTTGCCGTGATCTTCCTGCACGTCTGTCGAGAGGCTGCGATGAGAAACAAGAGCGGCCGATGGCCAGCGGCTGAGAGGGCTCCGATTAGAATGCGCCGAAGTGAAAAATCAGGGAGCAGATGTTGGGCAGGAAAAAGAGCGCAGAAAAGTTGAAGGTTGTGGCGGTCCGCATCGATCCGGTCATCGAGCGCGAGATCCTGTTATTACGGGAAACGACCTGCCGGAAGCCGTCCTTCTTCCCGCAGCAGTTGATCGAAGGGGGTATCAGCGCGCTGGAGGAGGTATGGTTGCCTCCCGCTCTGCTGGCGCAGGTCTGAGCGGACACGATGCCGGAACCGGTGGCGTCTAACGTGGCACCAGACCTGTTCGACGACACCGCCTTCATGGACTGAACAGGCAATCGCCGCACGGGACGGCGAACCGGGCGCCGGCGCAAACGGCAGCTTCCAGAATTCTCTGTTGGTCTGAAGCTCCTTGGGAGCGCCCAACGAGCGTGAGGGCGTAGGAGATTCGAGGCTGAGTACCTCAGGAGCCCGATGTCGCTAGCTTGTCGGAAGCAGGATCATCGAATTCCGAAAAATGCACGGGAGTGAGGTGACGCACGGTTACCGATATCAGCGTCCCGGACTCGTAGTAAAAGCATCTGGTTTTATGATAAATATGCATTCCTACTTAAAATGCTTTTGCGAAAATTTTTTGGTGGCTCTACGTGAAATCTTGTGAAAGACAAAAAATATTGCTCTTTCCAATGTGATTGGAAAGAGCAATCGTTGGCGGTGTTGCCGTGCAGTTTTCCTCTCCTTTTTCATGGCCACCTCCAGACAGAACGGACAGCACGCACGGACTCCGCATGATCAAGGCAAACGGGATACGATCAGTCCGCAACGGCTGGCCGATCTATTCGGTTGTGCTGAGTTGCAGTGTAGATCGTTTGCCTTATCAAGACCAGGTCGTCTCTACAGCGCGATTGCGCGGAGCATTCGGCGCCTTGAATCGCTGGAAATCCAGCAGTGAATCAGCAGCATGCTGTTGCTGAAGCAGCAACGTGCATGCGGTTTTGCCGCCGTACGCACACCTGCTCCCCGACCAATGAATGGCATGGCTTCTGCTTTATCGGTAAAGAACGAGGCCCGATCACGGGCCACCCATCAAGCCGATACCAGGAGCCCCTATGAGCGCATTGAATCTCGCCAGCACGGTGGCAGTTGCTCCCGTTCTTTCTCTCGGTACGGACTACGAGCCTCTCGCTTCACGTTTTCGACCCATCTTCGCCCGCATTGCCGAGGGCGTGCTCGAGCGTGAGCGCGATCGCAGGCTGCCTTATGAGCAGATCGAATGGCTCAAGGCTGCAGGCTTCGGCGCCGTTCGCGTGCCTCTCGAGCACGGCGGCGCAGGGGCTTCGCTGCCGCAGTTGATTCAGCTGCTGATCGAACTGGCCGAGGCGGATTCGAACTTGCCACAGGCGCTGCGCGGCCACTTCGCGTTCGTCGAGGATCGGCTCAATGCCGAGCCGGGCCCGGCTCGCGACGCCTGGTTCAAGCGCTTCGTAGCGGGCGAACTGGTCGGCAATGCCTGGACCGAAGTCGGCAGCGTGGCGATCGGCGACGTGATCACGCGCGTGTCGCGTGATGGCGCGCGCTGGGTCGTCAACGGCGCGAAGTACTACAGCACGGGCAGCATCTTCGCCGACTGGATTGACGTGTTTGCGCGCCGCGACGACACGGGAGAAGACGTGATCGCGGCCGTGCGGGCAAGGCAGCCCGGCGTGACGCATCACGACGACTGGGACGGTTTCGGCCAGCGCACGACGGGCAGCGGCACCACCACGTTTGTCGCCGCCGAGGTGGACGAGATCGACATCATCGACTTCTCGACTCGCTTCAAGTATCAGACCGCGTTCTACCAGTTGGTGCTGCTCGCCGTGCTCGCGGGCACGGGCCGCGCCGCGCTGCGCGACATCTCGCAGGAGGTGCGTTCGCGCCGGCGCATCTTCAGCCACGGCAATGCGCCTTCGTTCGCGCAGGACCCACAGGTGCAGCAGGTCGTGGGCCAGGTCTCGTCGCTCGTGTTCGCGGCCGAGGCCACAGCCGTGCGCGCGGCACAGGCTTCGCAACGCGCGTACGAGGCGCGTTTCGGCAGCGATGCGCAGGCCGAGCACGCAGCGAACGTCGACGCCGAACTGGATTCCGCACGCGGCCAGAGCGCGATCGCCGATCTGGTGCTGCGCGCGACCACGCTGCTGTTCAACGCGCTCGGCGCATCGGGCACGAGCGAGCAGAAGCGGCTCGATCGCCATTGGCGCAACGCACGCACGGCGGCCTCGCACAACCCGATCGTCTTCAAGGAGCGCATCGTGGGAGATCGCGAAATCAACGGCACCGAGCCGCCGTATGTCTGGGCGATCGGCGCCGGTCCCGCACCGGGGCAGAAGGCGGCCTGAGTGCGAACGCGCGGTGCCGTCCTGCAGACGGCGCCGCTATTTCAGGGCCGCGATCTCCTTCGTCCGGATCAGCCGCGCGCGCAACACGTTGCGGCTGATGCCGAGGAGCCTCGCTGCCTGGATCTGGTTGCGGTGGCTGTACTCGAACGCCGTGCGCATCACCATGTCCTCGATCTGTTCGAAGAGATTCTCGTGTTCGCCGTTGAACAGTTCGAGCAGCGCCGATTCGAGGGCGTGGTGCGGACCGCTCGGCGCACTCGCGCCAGCCGGGGTCGTGATGCCGGATGAGAACAGGTGCAGGTCGCCGTCCTGCAGGGTGTCGTGGCGACTCACGAGCAGCGCGTGATGGATCACGTTCTCCAGCTCGCGAATGTTGCCGGGCCAGCTGTACGCGAGCAGCTTCTGCTCGGCGCGCGGCGAGATCGTGCCCGGCCCGTACCCAAGCCGGCTGCGGTAGTCCTCGATGAAGTAGCGGGCGAGTGGAAGGATGTCGCCGGTGCGCTCGCGCAGCGTCGGAATGGCGAGCTGCACGACGTTGAGCCGGTAGAACAGGTCGCTGCGAAAGTGCCCGGCCGCCACCGCGTGCTGCAGATGGACGTTCGTCGCTGCCACCACGCGCACGTCGATCGGCACGCCGCGCCGGGAACCGAGCCGTACGACCTCGCGCTCCTGCAGCACGCGCAGCAGCTTGACCTGCATGGACAGCGGCAGGTCGCCGATCTCGTCGAGGAAGAGCGTGCCGCCGTTGGCCGCCTCGAACCAGCCCGGCTTGGCATGGAATGCACCCGTGAAGGCGCCTTTCTCGTGCCCGAACAGTTCGCTTTCGACCAGCGTCTCGGAAAAGGCGCCGCAGTTCACGGCGACGAACGGCTTGTCGCGCCGCTCGCTCAGGCTGTGTACGTGGCGCGCGATCAGCTCCTTGCCGGTGCCGGTCTCGCCGATGATCAGGATATTGGCGTCGCTCGGCGCGACCAGCTGGATGCGCTCAAGCAGTTCGAGCGAACGCGCATCGACGAACACCTGCGCGCGAGCGCGGATCGAGGTGGTCAACGAATGCTTGTGCGGCAGCGTCAGGACGGGCACCTCGCGGTTGGCTTCGGCATCGTCGGACCATGCGTGGGGGAGCGGGTGGTTCATGAGTAGAAGCTCGGCGTGGGATAGGTTCGATTGAGCGCCCATTCGCCGATCTCGCGGATCTTGTAGGCGAGCGGATCGTGCAGCGTATGGGTGCGCAGGTTGCGCCAGTGGCGGTCGAGCCGAAGCTCGCCGTGGGTCGCGCGGGCGCCGGCGACATCGAACATGCGAGTACAGATGTCGAGGCCCGTTTGCGCGGCGGCGATCTTCGCGCTCGCGATGGCAAGCGCCAGTGCTCCACGTTCGGTCGCGGTGAGGCGGGTGCCGCGCGACCATGCATGGTCGAGTCCGACGGCGGCTTTGTCCGCGAGCGCGCGTGCGGCTTCCAGCCCGAGCCAGAACTCGCCGTACTGGCTCAGGATGTACGGGTCCTCACCGGTACGCGCGACGTTCGAGGCCGGCCAGGGCCGCGCTTCGCTCAGGGTGTAGTGCCGCGCATCGTCGAATGCGGCCTCGCCAATGCCGAGATAGATGTTCGTCAGGATCAGTTGCGCGATGAGCGGCCGCAGCCCCGCGAACGGTGACGAGAACGGACCAGGGTCCGAGAGCAGCTCGTGATGCTCGACGCGGACCTGTTCGAACGTCAAGGAGCCACTATCGGTCTGGCGTTGGCCGAAATTGTTCCAGTCCTGGGCAATCGAAATGCCGCTTCGCTGGGTCGGGATGGCGGCCACGAGAAACGCTCGCGTTTCGGCGTGGCGCGCGGAGACGATCAGCATTTCCGAGTCGAGCGCGCCCGAGCAGAAGCTCTTCTGGCCGCTGAATTCGAGCCACCCACCGCGCGGGTGCGCAAGCGTGCGTTCGTCGAGTGGATTGAGCGCATTGCCCCAGAACCACCGGTGCCGTGAGGTCTGTTCGAACAGCGCGTGCCATTGCTCCGGCGAGCCGAACAGACGGACCGTGGCGAGCATCAGGTGATGAAATCCGAACACGTGGGCGAGTGAACTGTCGGCGCACGCAAGCACGCGTACGACGTCGAGTGTCGTGCGCCAGTTCGCACCGAGTCCGCCGTGAACGGTCGGGATGCTCAGTGCAAGCAGGCCGCTGGCGCGCAGTGCGTCGCGTTCCGCCTTGGGTGTGCCGCCGCGCGCATCGCGCTCCGCAGCGGTCTGCGCGAAGCGTTCGGCAAGACCGTGGGCGACGTGCAGCGGCGACTCGCCCTGCAGGACGGGCCGGACGTCATCGGGCGCTTCGGCCAGCGGCAACGGTAGGGGAAGGGAAGCCATCGTAGTGTGAGTGGTTGAAGCAGCCATGCACGCGCATGCGTGCTGCTGGATCAGCACAGTATTCAAGGTTTTGGCCGACGAGAGAAGCAACCATTTCTCATAACCTAATCAGGCTGCTGCGCCAGCAGCATCGAGACGCGAAGTCATGCGTCATGCGTGCCTCCATTCATGTGATGAACCGGTGCTGCTGCGTGGGAAGCAGCGAAGCAGCAGCGTTGTTGCCGGTGCGTCATCACATGTCGGCATATCGATCCGAGTGTCTCCGGGATGTGCTTATCAGGTGCATTTCCCCTTCTGGAAAGCCGCTCGACGACGAAAACGGCTGCTATGTCTGCGGCTCTGCTGTGAGTGGTCGGTTCGCGCGATTTGGCACGGTCCTTGCGTTTAGCTCATGACGGGACCGATCAGGCACGTCCCGATTCACGAAGGAATCCTCATGAGCAAGAAATACAAGATCGTCGCAGTGTCGGGCAGCTTGCAGCGGCCGTCGCGCACGCTGGCACTGGTGCACTCGCTACTGTCCGCGCTGGAGGCCGCACTGCCGGTCGAAATCCGCGTGATCGATCTCGGCGAGATCGCAGGGCGACTCTCCGGTGCGCTCACGCGTGCGCAGGTGCCGGCGGATTTCGAAGAACCTATCCGGGCGATCGAGACAGCCGACCTCGTGATCGCCGCCAGTCCGGTTTACCGCGCCTCATATACAGGCCTCTTCAAGCATCTGTTCGATCTCGTGCATCACGAGGCGCTGATCGACGTGCCCGTTTTGCTGGCCGCCACGGGCGGCAGCGACCGTCATGCGCTCGTGATCGATCATCAGCTGCGTCCGCTCTTCAGCTTCTTCCAGGCACGCACGCTGCCGGTCGGCGTCTACGCCTCCGAAAGCGATTTCGACCGCTATGAGATCGCGAGCGAGGCGTTGCAGGCTCGCATCGCACTGGCTGTCGAGCGGGCGGTCCCGCACCTCGGAGCACGCTCGGAAAACGTCACCGCGGCGCTAGCCGTCTGAATTCAAAGTCATTCAAGGAACCTTCAATGAGCCAGACTTCCCAAACCGGGGACGCCGTCAAGTTCGCCTACTGGGTGCCCAACGTGAGCGGCGGCCTCGTCGTCAGCACGATCGAGCAGCGCACCGACTGGAGCCTCGAGTACAACCAGCGTCTTGCGCAGACCGCCGAGCGCGCGGGCTTCGAATACGCGCTGAGCCAGATCCGCTTCACGGCTGGCTATGGCGCCGAGTATCAGCACGAGTCGGTTTCATTCAGCCAGGCGCTGCTGCAATCGACCACGAAGCTCAAGGTGCTCGCGGCGATCCTGCCCGGGCCGTGGCATCCGGCCGTGGTCGCCAAGCAGATCGCCACCATCGATCACATCTCGAACGGCCGCATAGCGATCAACGTCGTAAGCGGCTGGTTCAAGGGGGAGTTCACCGCGATCGGTGAACCGTGGCTCGAGCACGACGAGCGTTACCGCCGCTCGAACGAGTTCATCCGCGCGCTCAAGGGCATCTGGACCGAGGACAACTTCACGTTCAAGGGCGACTTCTACCGTTTCAACAACTACACGTTGAGTCCGAAGCCGGTGCAGAAGCCCCATCCCGAGATTTTCCAGGGCGGCAGCTCGCGCGCGGCGCGCGACAACGCAGCGAGCGTGTCGGACTGGTATTTCACGAATGGCAACACGCCCCAGAATCTCAAGGCCCAGATCGATGATATCCGTGCGAAAGCGGCGCAGAACAATCACCAGGTCCGTATCGGCGTGAACGCTTTCGTGATCGCGCGCGATACCGAAGAGGAAGCGAAGGCCGTGCTCGACGACATCATCAGACACGCGCACGTCGAGGCCGTCCATGCGTTCGGCGACGCAGTCAAGCAGGCCGGCAAGGCTTCGCCCGAAGGCGAGGGCAACTGGGCCAAATCGACCTTCGAGGATCTCGTCCAGTACAACGACGGCTTCCGCACGAACCTGATCGGCACGCCGCAGCAGATTGCCGAACGCATCGTCGAACTCAAGTCGATCGGGGTCGACCTGGTGCTGACCGGCTTCCTGCATTTCATCGAGGAAGTCGAGTATTTCGGTCAGAAGGTGCTGCCGCTCGTGCGCGAGCTCGAGGCGCAGCGCGAAAGGCAGGCCGCCTGACGCCAGTGGCGGCGGGGCGAGGCCGGGCGCGTGAGCAGACCCGGTCACATGGAACAGAAGGACACAACCGGGAAACGGCACCCCAAGGGGTGAATCAGCATGACGCAAGCCTCGACGGCCCTGCTCGCGCTCGACGGCATTTCCGTGTCGTTCGGGGGCGTCAAGGCCATTACCGATATCAGTTTCGAAGTCGCGGCAGGCGAGATCTGCGCGCTGATCGGCCCGAACGGCGCGGGCAAGAGTTCGCTACTGAACGTGATCAACGGCGTCTATCGTCCGCAGCACGGCACGCTGCGCTTCGACGGCCATGCTTACCGGCGCATGGACGCGCACGACGCCGCGCATCGCGGCATCGCGCGCACGTTCCAGAATCTGGCGCTGTTCAGGCGCATGAGCGTGTTCGACAACGTGCTGGCCGGGCGCAACCTGCATCGCCGCAGTACATGGTTCGAGCAGACACTGCACGTTGGCCGTGCCGCACGGGATGAAGCCGAACAGCGCGAGCGAGCGCAGTGCGTGATCGAAGCGCTGGATCTGCAGCCGTGGCGTGACAGCGTGGTGGGCACCTTGTCCTACGGGTTGCAGAAGCGGGTCGAGCTGGCGCGCGCGCTGGCAGCCGAACCGCGCCTGCTGCTGCTCGACGAGCCCATGGCCGGCATGAATACCGAGGAGAAGCACGCGATGGCCGGGTACGTACTCGATGCCAACGAGCATCTGGGCGTCACGGTCGTGCTGATCGAGCACGACATTGGCGTGGTGATGGGCTTGTCCGACCACGTCGTGGTGCTCGACTACGGAAAAAAGATTGCCGACGGCAGGCCCGATGAAGTCCGCACGAACCCGGACGTGCTGGCGGCCTATCTCGGCACGCGACATTGAGAGGGGCGCGCAATGCAATTTTTTATCGAGGTGCTGGTGGGCGGGCTGCTCGCCGGCGTGATGTACTCGCTGGTCGCGATCGGCTTCGTGCTGATCTACAAGGCGTCGGGCATCTTCAACTTCGCGCAGGGCTCACTCGTGCTGTTCGGTGCGCTGACCTACGTGAGTCTCGTCGAACGCGGCTGGACCTCGTGGCTGTCGTTCGGCGCGACGCTCGCCGCGCTCGTGCTGATCGCGATCGCAACCGGCCGGTTCGTGCTGCGGCCGCTCGTCAACCGCTCGCCGATCGTGCTGTTCATGGCCACCCTCGGCCTGAGCCTGATTCTCGAAGGCACGGCGCAGCTGTTCTGGGGCGCGCAGGTGCACGGGCTCGATCTCGGCATCGACGACAGGCCGCTGCACCTGGCCGGCGTGATGGTGAGCCGCTTCGACCTGTTCGCCGCCGGTACGGCCGGCTTGCTGGTCCTCGTGCTGTCGCAGTTCGCGAAGCGCTCGCGCTTCGGCCTGTCGCTGCGCGCCGTGGCGGACGATCCGCTCGCCGCGTTCGCGGTCGGCCTGCGGCTGCCGCGCATCTGGGCAATCGTCTGGGCACTGGCGGGCTTCGTCAGCCTCGTTGCGGGCCTGCTCTGGGGCGCGCGGCTCGGCGTGCAGTTCTCGCTCTCGCTCGTCGTGCTCAAGGCTCTGCCGGTGCTGATCATCGGCGGCTTCTCGTCGATCGGCGGCGCGATCGTCGGCGGCCTGCTGGTCGGCGCAACGGAGAAGCTGGCCGAAGTCTATGTCGGGAGCGTGATCGGCGACGGCATCGAGAACTGGTTCCCCTATCTGTTTGCGATGCTGTTCCTGCTCGTGCGCCCGTCCGGCCTGTTTGGCGAGGCGGCCGTCGAGCGCGTTTGAGGAAACGTTGATGGAACTGACCCGTCCCCTCGCCGAACCGCGCCGGCTGAACCTGCGCCAGCTGGCCTTGCCGCTTGCGGGAGCGCTCGTCGCGTTCGCCGGCGTGCCTCTTGTGGCGAACGACTACTGGCTGAACGCGATCCTCGTGCCATTTCTGATCCTGTCCGTGGCCGGACTCGGTCTGAACTTCCTGACCGGCTATGCGGGGCAACTGTCGCTCGGCTCGGCCGCGTTCATGTCGATCGGCGCCTATGCGACCTACAACCTGCTCGTTCGCGTGCCCGCGTTGCCGCTTCCGGTCGGCCTGCTGCTCGGCGGCCTGGTCAGTGCCGCGGCCGGCGTGCTGTTCGGACTGCCGAGCCTGCGCATCAAGGGCTTTTACCTGATCGTCTCGACGCTGGCCGCGCAGTTCTTCGTGGTCTGGCTGTTCACGCGCGTGGCGTGGTTCTCGAACTACGACACGTCCGGCGTGCTGAGCGCGCCGCAGCTCATGATCGGTCACTGGCGCATCGACACGCCGGTGTCGTGCTACCTGTTCGTGCTCGGTGTCGCGACCTTGCTGTTCGCATTCGGCGCGAGCCTCGTGCGCAGCGAGCTGGGCAGGCGCTGGATGGCCGTGCGCGACATGGAAGCCGCTGCGCGCGTGATCGGCATCCCGGTGGGGCGCAGCAAGCTGCTGGCCTTCGCGCTGAGTTCCTTCGTGCTCGGCATTGCAGGCGCGCTGTGGGCTTTTGCGTATCTCGGCACGATCGAGCCGGACGGCTTCAACCTGAATCTTTCATTCCAGGTGCTGTTCATCATCATCATCGGCGGCATGGGCAGCATCTCGGGCAACTTCCTGGGCGCAGCCTTCATCGTGTTGCTGCCGATTCTGCTTTCCAACGCGGCTGGCGCGCTGGCCTATGCAGGTATTGGCGCAGACCAGGTGCAGAACCTGCAGAGGATCGTCTTCGGCACGCTGATCATCGTCTTCCTGATCAAGGAACCGGATGGTCTTGCAAGACTCGTGCAGATCGTTCGTCAACGCCGGCCGAAGGCATTCTGAGCCGTCAATTTTTCTGCCCCATCGTTGCTCTCTTCATCCATGGAATATTTGGTTATGCAAATTAATGATGTTCGTCCCGTTCGCCCGAAATGGGGAAAGTGGTCCTCGGCTTTCGTGGCCGCGCTTGCGCTCACCATTGGCGCGTTGCCTCAGGTGCATGCTGCGGGTGAGGAATATTTTCCGCTGCAAAGCTACCGGGTCGGCCCGTACGCGGCTGGCGGCAGCGGCTTTTTCGGCGGCTTTATCGACTATCTCCAGCTGATCAACGCTCGCGACGGTGGCGTCAACGGCGTGAAGCTCGTATGGAAAGAGTGCGAGACCGAATATGTGGTGGAGAAGGGCGTCGAGTGCTATGAGCGTCTGAAGCACGGTGGCCCCGACGGCGCGCCGACCGCGGCCACGAACCCGTTATCGGTTGGCATTGCCTACGCGACGCTCGACCGCTCGACGGCCGACAAGATCCCGCTCATCACGATCAACCACGGCCGCACCGATTCGACCGATGGCGCAGTGTTTCCCTATGTGTTCCCGCTGCAGCTGAATCCGTACAGCGAGGTCTCCGCAATCGTCAACTATATCGGGCAGCGCTCGGGCGGCCTCGCCGCGCTCAAGGGCAAGAAGATCGTCGTGCTGTATCACGGCTCGCCGTACGGCCGCGAAACGATTCCTGTGGTCGATCTGCTGGCGAAGAAGTACGGCTTCGACGTGACCCAGATCGAAGTGCCGCATCCCGGCAACGAACAGGGTTCGCAGTGGCTGAAGATTCACCAGATCAATCCCGACTGGGTGATCCTGCGCGGCTGGGGTGTGATGAATCCGGTGGCGATCAAGACCGCGCAGAAGGTTGGATACCCGGTTGACCACATCATCGGTAACATCTGGAGCAACTCCGAGGAAGACGTGCGTCCGGCGGGCGATGCGGCCAGGGGCTTCATCTCGATCACGACGCACCCCTCGGGCACGGACTACCCGGTGCTGCAGGCGATCAACCAGTACGTGGTGAAGCCCGGCAACGGCAACCTCAAGGACCCGGCGCGCTTTGGCACCGTCTACTACAACCTGGGCGTGGTGAACGGCATTCTGAACGTCGAGGCGGTCCGCGTCGCGCAGCGCAAGTTCGGCAACAAGCCGCTCACGGGCGAGCAGGTGCGCTGGGGCTTCGAGCATCTGGATCTCGACGATGCGCGACTCAAGCAACTCGGCGCACTCGGCCTCGTCCAGCCGCTCAAGCTGACCTGCGCGGACCACGAAGGCGGCGGCGCCGTGCGCTTCCAGCAATGGGATGGCCGTAAGTGGAACGTGATCAGCAACTGGGTGCAGGCGGACCGCGCGCTGCTGCGTCCGATCATCGAGAAGTCGGCGCTGTCGTATGCGAAGGAAAGGGGCATTACGCCGCGCGATTGCAGCAAGGACCTCTGACATGGCGAGCCCCCCGATCCTGCAGGTCGATGAGATCGCCGTGACCTACAGCCAGATCATCCCCGCCCTGCGCGGGGTGTCGCTGGCGGTGCCCGAGGGCGCGATCGTTGCGCTGCTCGGCGGCAACGGTGCAGGCAAGACGACCACGCTCAAGGCGATCTCGAACCTCGTGCGCGCGGAGCGCGGCGAACTGACGGGTGGCCGCGTCGTCTATCGCGGCGCAGACATCGCGCGCGTCGAACCATGGACGCTGGTCGAGCGCGGGCTGGTCCAGGTGCTGGAAGGGCGGCGCTGCTTTGCGCATCTGTCGGTCGAGGAAAATCTGCGCATCGGCTCGTTCGCCCGGCGGCCTCGCCGGGCCGGGATCGAAGCAGATCTCGAACGGATCTACGCGATCTTTCCGCGTCTGAAGATTAAGCGCCACTCGCTGGCGGGATTGACGTCGGGTGGCGAGCAGCAGATGGTGGCGATCGGTCGCGCGCTGATGGCGCGTCCCTCGATGGTGCTGCTCGACGAGCCGTCAATGGGACTCGCGCCGCTGGTGGTCGAGGAAATCTTCGAGATCGTCGCGGCGCTCAACCGTGACGAGGGCGTGAGTTTTCTGCTTGCCGAGCAGAACGCGACGATGGCGCTACGTTACGCGCAGCACGGCTACGTACTCGAAGGTGGACGCGTGCTTGCCGAGGGCGCGGCGGCCGAACTGGCCCGGCTTGATGTGCTGCACGACGCATATCTTGGGGGCGCAGCCGTCGACTACACTGCGCGTCGCTCCGGGCGTGCGAGGCAGGCCTTACCTGCTTGATGTGTGGTGCGTTTGACAGAGCTGACCGGACAGCGCGCGACGAAAAACACTGTGGCTTATGCGTGTTATACGCTTCATCTTTGCGACAAAGTCGGACAGAACGTGCCCCTCTGCTGTACATGCAGTTTTTAAAGATGAGCAGCTTGTTCCTGTCATAGTTTTAGCACAGGTATATTGGATACGCTCGTTGGTCGAGGTTCACTAGTCCGGCCGGCGCTGTCACGTTGACGAAGTGCCGGGTAAGATGTGTTAATGAAGAAGACCAAATCGCTTTATCACGGCCACCGGTTTCCGGCGGCGGTCATCAGCCACGCGGTTCGCTGGTATTTCCGGTTCCACCTGAGCCTGCGCGACGTCGAGGAGTTGCTGTTCGAGCGCGGTGTGGTCGTGAGCTACGAGACCGTCCGTCGCTGGTGCGACAAATTTGGCGCGAGCTTTGCCCATCGTGTCAAAGCGGGGCCGGACTGGACATCCTGCTGCAGAAGCGGCGCGACAAGGCAGCGGCCAAACGCTTTTTCCAGCGCGTGCTGCGCTCCAATCCAGTGCCGCGTAAGATCGTCACGGACCAGCTACGCAGCTACCCGGCCGCGAAAGCAGGCATCCCGGAACTGGCGAACGCCCCAAAATCCGTTCGCGGTTTTCTGAGTCGTGGTCCCGCCTGCCGAAACTTTGTCTCGCTATGGGCAACGTGACAGCGCCCACCAGGGATCTCGAAACTTTAGGAGCGGGTCCCGCACCAGAACGCTGACTGGTCCTGAAAGCCCTGCAAGGGTTCGGGTTCGGCGATTGCACCAAACACAATTGCCTCCCGCCTGCGTGCCCGCGGACAACATCGCTCGACGGGGATGGTGCCGTTCAGAACAGGTGGCGAATGCCAACGTTGGCGCCGACTGTCGAACCCGTCACGCCATATAGTGCCCCGTTGATCGACAGGCCAGTGTCCATCGCGCCGTGGTTACGGACGAATCCGACCTGCCCATAGAGTGTCGTGCGCTTCGAGAGGTAGATTTCGGAGCCGACTGCAGCCAGGATCGAATGATTGGATGTGTCGTTACGATCCTGCGTGAACCATACGCCGCCGTTCACGTTCAGCGCTGGCGTCACACCATAGCTGAAGCCTCCGCCGTAGACGTGATTATCGAAGGAGCCCGCAACCTTGTACGAGACGAACGACGCATCGAGTGTTAGCTTTCCGAAATCGTAAGCCGCGCCGACGGTGTGGCCAGTGAACTGCACTGCGCTGGGAACGGGCGTCGTAGCGGCAGTGCCCCCGGCATTGCCGCTATACAGCGCGGCGTTGATCATTAGCCCCTTGAATGTGTATTTCAGGCTGACCGAATATTGCCGCCCCGCCTGGAAATTTCCCGCTTCGCCGCCGAGCGCCAGCATGGCGCTCCCTTGCAGGCCAGCAATGGTGGGACTCGTGTACGAAACGGAGTTCGCATTGAAGAGACCGGTGACGAGCACATTGTCGAGGTAGTTGATGAGACCGCTGCCAAACTGCGAGAATGCACGGGGATCCGATTCGAATAGCGACAGGAAGAACGGCGAATACTGCAAGCCTGCCTTCGCAGTACCAAATTTTCCATCGAGTCCGATCCACGCCTGTCGCCCGAACAAATTGCCGTTCGAGTTGGCGAATCCGCCGTTGCTCACGTTGATGCCGCTTTCGAGCACGAACAACACCTTCAGACCGCCGCCGAGGTCTTCCGTGCCCTTCATGCCCAACCGCGAGCCCCATATGCCGCCATCGGTCATCGAGAACTGCTTTCCCGCGTCGGCGCCGGTTTGGTAGCTCAAGGTCTTGCTCGTGTAGAGCAGCGCGCCGTCGAGTACGCCATAGAGCGTCACGCTGCTTTGCGCGTGAGCGGCCGTACCGATGCTGCCTGATAAAATGCCCGCTAGTACAACGACTAAAATGCGATGGGAAGGGAATGTCACGAAAAATCTCCATATATAGTTATACTTAATATCAATACAAATGTGCGACTTCTATCGTTGGCTCTAGCTGGACGATGTTATCCGCGCAGCGGCTGCGCGAACTGTCGCCGTGCGTCGTAGCGCGAGCCCATTAACCGTTAAATTTCCTATGCGTGATCGCGAGCCGCGCCTCGCCTTCCGGTTCCTGGCCGATTTGTGCTCGGCCGCGTAGCATCACCGGTCCTCGGTCTCTGGCGCCGGCGCGGGTGCGCTGGGGAGCCGATCCATTGCGTATTCGGCGAGGGCAGTGATAGTGAGCGCGGGGTTGACCCCAGGATTCGCGGGAAGGGCGGCGGCGTCGCAGACGATCATGTTCTCGTAACCAAACACTTTCAGCCCCGCATCGATAACGCCGGTGGTCGCGTTCGAGCCGATGACCGCGCCGCCGAGGATGTGCGCCGTCCATGGGGCGTTGCGGAAGGCTTCTGTCAGGGTGCTGCCCGCAACCCCGCCCGTTTCTTCGGCAAGCCACTTCACGACCTTGTGCCCGACGCCGAGGAATGTCGGGGCGGGACGGGACTTGTCGATCTCGCTGACCAGCGTGTAGCCGTTGCCGCCGCTGCGTTTCTGCGCGCGCAACCGGACCGCGTTGTCGCGAGGCTGCATGACGAGCATCGCCAGTGATCGGGCGCTCCAACCCTCGGATTGCTTGGTTGCCTTCCACCGTCTCGGGTGAAGGACGACGTTCGTTAGCCACTTGATGCGACGGACGAGGATGTTCCCCTTGCCTGTCAGGACAGTGAACTTGCCCTGCCATGCGTCGGCATGCTTCCCGACGGTAAGGAGCTCGACTTGGGTGTCCCCGTCGAAGAGCAATCGGCTGGGCGCGGTGACGTCGCGCCATGCCTCGAGATCCTGTGGGAACTGGACGCTCAGGAAGGTCTCGCTGTTCGTGCGGACCAGGTGGCCGAGTCTGTCACTGATCCTCGGTAGTGATCCTCGGTACTTGCAGTCGGCAAGGAGCTCGTTGGTTGCTACAGCTCCGCCGGCGAAGACGACGCCGCGTGCGGTGTACTCAGTGCGTGCGCGGGCCCCATCAGGGCTGCGCTGCTCTACGACCAGTTGGTACCCGTCTGCGCCGTCGGCTGCGCCGAGGGGACGTACGTCGATGACCTCCTGCTCCGGAATGATCCGGGCGCCGCTCTTCTCCGCGAACCAAAGATAGTTCTTCGTCAGCCTGTTCGCGGCGCCCGTGCGGCATCCGATCATGCAATCGCCGCAACGGATGCATCCGGTCCGTGCAGGTCCCTCGCCACCAAAGTAGGGATCGTCGACTGTCTTGCCGGGTTCGCCGAAGAACACGCCGGTCGGCGCGAGCTTGAAGCCGTCTGAGACCCCGAAGTGCTCGCCGATGCGTTTGGTCAGCTGGATCGAGACCGAGTCCCACGGGGACTCCCGCACGCCGAGCATGAACTCCGCCTTGGCGTAGTGCGCGTCGAGCACCGATTCCCAAGGCGCGAGGTCTCGCCACTGGGAGTCGTTGTAGAACCCCTGCTGCGCACGGAAAAGTACGCCCCCGTACATGAGGCTCCCACCCCCGACACCAGTCTGCGAGGCGGTCTCGACATGTTGGTACGCGACATCCCGGAGGATGCCGTAGAGCCCTTGCTCGGGGGCCCAGACGAACTTTTCAATCTCGGCTGTCGAAGTGGGTAGATCACTGTCCTCATAGCGACGACCGCGTTCGATCACGCCGACCCGGTACCCCTTCTCGGTCAGCCGGAGAGCGGCAACGCTTCCGCCGAAACCTGACCCGACGATCGCCCAGTCGAAGTCGAACTCCGGGTTCGGCGAGGCCTGCTGTACACTGTCACGAGTTGTCTCTGAGTTGGCACTCATCATTGAAGTCTCCATTGTTTATATAATATGCAAGCCCGTATATCGCTCGCTTAAGTCAAAACGCAAGTACCATCTTCGTCCAATCCGCCTCCCGGGCCGGACGATTCCGCACGAAAACTCCTTGACGACGCGTGCCGCGACGCTGCCCTTGCTGAACTGATAGTGTCAGCCGGGACTCATCGCAAAGACCTACCGACGAAATCTGTCTCCGGCCGAACGACCGTTTTGCACATCATCCGTGGCCTGCTTGATGAGAAAGCCATAAATTCCGACGCGCTACGCTGGCGACCAGAGAACTCTGCCTGAAGTCAAAGTGGCCGGCGCTCCCGCCTCAGTGACAAACGCAACCGAACTTGATTTCATGCTCGCGCATACACCGCAGCACCCAAGACAGGTATAATGTCTCGCACCATATTTATCTCAATAAAAGTTATATATAACTAATATGTTATTCCGTCATTCTTCTGGCTTACGTGAGCTGGTATTCCTATCAAACCGTCGTACACCTGATCTTTCGACGACCGGAAAAAGTATCAACTCGAGCGTATGCTGATCAGTTCAGGCGCATCCGTTGGTGTGTGCGGCTCACCAGCTGCACGTTTGAATCGGTATGTATGGAAGTAACATCCCCGATCCGGTCGGCACCACCGCCATCTATCGTGAAATTGCGGGCCACTTACGTTGCAGTGACCGCCTCTGCAATTGCTTCGAGTACAGTTGGGTCTTCAATAGTCGCAACGTTTCCCGGTTCCCGGCCCTCGCAAATTGCCTGAATCGTTCGGCGCAGTAACTTGCCTGATCGCGTCTTTGGCAGCGCTGGAACGAACAGAACTCGTGCGGGACGCGCTATACCACCGAGGTCGCGCTCGACAAGTTTTAAAATCTCACGTTTCTGAGCAGATGCGCCATCACCAGTAGCGACGGCACTTCGATCCTTCGCAGTTATAAATGCAACAGCGACCTGCCCTTTCAAGGAGTCGGAAACTCCGACAACGGCAACCTCGGCGACGTTAGGATGGCCGGAAATGCTCTCTTCTATCTCACGCGTGCCGAGTCGATGGCCAGCTACGTTGATGACATCATCGGCGCGCCCAAGGATAAAGTAATAGCCGTCTTCGTCGCGGACACCCCAATCGAACGTTGAATAGACATACCGTCCATGAATCTCGGACCAGTAGGTTCTGACAAAGCGCTCATCGTCGTCCGCGATCGTCTGAATGCACCCGGGCGGAAGCGGACCATCGATGATGAGAATGCCTTTTCGATTTGGAACAGTTATTTGTTCACCAGTTTCATTGTCGATCAGACGTACGGCAAACCCGTACATTGGTAGCCCAGGCGACCCAAATTTACTATTCATCCGCTCAACGCCATTCGCGACTGCAAGGATTGGCCATCCAGACTCAGTCTGCCAATAGTTGTCAATAATTGGCTTGCGTAAGGCGTCGTGTATCCATTTCCCTGTTGGTGCATCAAGAGGTTCACCGGCCAAATACAAACTTCGCAAGCTGGACAGATCCGCCTCGAAAAGCGACTCATTTTCGTGTTGCTTCATCACGCGGATGGCTGTCGGCGAGCTAAACATTGCGGTCACCTTATACTTCTCGACAAGCCTCCACCAGATACCAGGATCTGGCCGTGTGGGCAGTCCCTCGTAGAGCAGGGTTCCCATACCCGCCATAAGAGGACCATAGACGATATAGCTGTGCCCGACCACCCAGCCAATATCGCTTGTCGCGAAGAACGTTTCCCCAGGGGAACCGCAGAAAATGTGCTTCATACTGGCTGCTAGCGCAACTGCGTATCCGCCAGTTTCCCGTTGCACGGCTTTCGGGGTACCTGTTGTGCCGCTGGTATATAGCGTGTAGCTTGGAGAACTGGACTCCAACCATTCGCAAGGGACTGTGGCGCCAAGAAATTCCCTCCTCAAGGAGGTGTAAGACTCATCTCTATCTTCGCACATAGAGGGCGCCGCGAGCCCCCGGTCGACGATGAGGACTTTGGCAGGCCGTGTCGACACATGCTCAAGGGCCTCATCAAGCAATGGCTTATATGGAATGACCTTCCCGGCACGGCATCCGGCATCGGCGCTGATAATCAGTTTGGGCTTGGCGTCCTCGATGCGACTGGCCAGACTTGAACTGGCAAATCCGCCAAATACGACGGAATGGACGGCGCCGATACGGGAGCAGGCCAGCATCGCGAACACTGACTGCGGGATCATAGGCATGTAGATCAACACCCGGTCGCCCTTCTTCACGCCTAGCGACAAGATAATCGCAGCCATTGTCTGCACTTCCGCGTGCAGGTCAGAAAAGCTGTAAGTTTCCTCCTGCCCTGTCTCTGTAGAGACCCAGATCAATGCTGTTTGATCTGCACGATTGGCTATGTGCCGATCAATAGCGTTGTGGCAGAGATTAGTCACGCCTCCGACAAACCATCTGGCGAATGGAGGTGAATCATAGTCAAGAACTTTCTCGAACGGCTCCTTCCAATCGATCAACGAGGCCTGCTCGGCCCAGAAAGCATCTGGCTCTTCGATCGAACGCCGATAGAACTCAGTATAATTAGTCATCGCAGCCTCTCCTCCCATGTGAAGACAGCAAGCAACTGCTTTCTCTATCCCTGAATCGCTTTTCTAACACCTTCGTCTTCTGATGTTCGTAGCGCATCAAGAAAAATCATGACGTGCTTACACGCCCCGAGGGCTGCAATACGAAGAGATTTGGCTTCGAGACACAATCACCAACGCTGTTACATCAGCGGCCATCAGGTATTTGTAATTCAGTCCGACCACATCCTTCGAAATCTCTTCGCCGCATTTTTTCGCCAGAAGCACACTTAATGCCACTGGCGCCCTCATTTTCTCTGCTGTTTAAATCTCGGCTTGGTCATGCCGAGGGAAATCTAGCAGCCGAGCGATAATAAATTAGAGCCGATCAGGTCGTTGTCAAGAAGTATTCGATTTTCTCGGCCAATTCTTCGGGATGCTGCTGGTGTGGCCCATGACCAGAATTGGGATAGACGAGCAACTGTGCGTTGGGTAGTTCGCGATACAGCATCCAGATGTTTTTGAAGGGGAAGAACGGATCCCTATCGCCGGAGACGATGAGCGTGGGCTGACGAAGGTCCTTCAGCCTCTCATAATGACCTGTTCTACCGCTCATGAAGTCACCGATGAGTGACACCATCTTGTCAATGACTGCAGGCGTCACCGGAGGTTCCTGGCCAGAAGTCCGGGTCGCTCGACGATCGAGATAGGCCCGCGTCTCCTCATCTCGCCATTCAGCAAAGAACAGATACCGGACATCCTCATGTGAGTAGACAGGATGAAGGGCAATCTCGAACACGATGTCCGTCGGCGGCGCCGCTTCCGGATTGCCACCTCCGGCCGCACCGACGACGATCACCTTTCGCACGAGCGTCGGTTCATCGATCGCAATCGCCTGGGCAACGAAACCTCCCATGGAAAAGCCGAGCACATCGATGGTTGAAAAACCTAGCGCCTTCGCGAAGTCTGCGGCATTGCGTGCCTTTTCGTCCACGCTCGTCGCTGCAGATCCCGATGACGATCCGACTTCCTGATCACTGAACAGAATGACGTGACGGGTCTTCGCCAATGCGTCGACGAAACCCGGATCCCAATCATCGAGCGTACCGCGGAACCGATGGAGGAACAGGATAGGTGTCTTGTCCGCTGGATTGACGGGTCCAAGCTCCCGATAAGCGTAGCGTACGCCCCGGACATCAAGATACTTGGTTGGGGTGGTCGCCGCACGTTCTGTCGTGTTGTCCATATCTCTCTCCTTTGTGTACTGGAGAGTACGTTAATAAGTCCAGTTGCCGTCGTCAAGCGATTTGTGTATTGTTCAGTAAGAAAATTTGGATCCTGGGACGTATGGGTACGGTTGAGAAAAAGAGAGGACGTGGGCGGCCACGCTCATTTGACGTTGATGTTGCGCTAGATCGCGCCGTCGAGATTTTTTGGAAGAACGGTTATGAAGGCGCCGATCTAGACACGCTCACTGAAGCGATGGAGATCAACCGTCCAAGTCTGTATGCCGCCTATGGTGATAAGCGCGCCCTTTTTTTCAAGGCAGTGGAGCGCTATTATCAGACTTTTGCAATGCTTCAGCTTCCCGACGGGAAGGACGGGAAACGCTTCGGTCCATTATTCTTTAGCGAAGCAATTGTTCACCTCTTCTACGATCACGAACGGCCCCGCGGCTGTCTCATCGCCTGCGTCCTCGCTGATGAGGCCAATGCTCACGAGGACGCTAAAGCAATTCTCAAAGAGATAATCGAGCGAGAGGAGCGCCGCATTGAGAGATGGGCAAATGGGTTCCTATCGGGTGACTCTGCAGCGGCGAACGCGCGATGTTTCGCAAATCTGCTGGTTGCAACACTTCATTCGGCAGCTATTAAGGCGAGCGCCGGGATTTCACGTCGAAAAATTAGTTCCGATCTCGCTGCCACAATGTCCATACTGATGGGAATTCTGGATACCTAACGTTCCATGGAAAGGCTGACTTAACCGACGAGTCTGTCTAAGTTGAAGCAGGTTGATAGGCTTAGTGAAACAGACGTGATCGGACAGTTCCTTGCCACGGTCCCAAGTCAAGGATCGCCACGACTACGCAGGCAGATCCGCCACGGTCTTCTTCTTGAGGGCGTTAGCCATATTGACAGTTCCGTAGCCGGCCAGCGGTGGCCCGTTCGGAGTATGTTCGGCCGGCGCAGAAGCTGAATCGATGAGTCTTTCTCGAGCAAGGCCAATTTGCGCATGGTGCATACTCGGAAGCTGGATGGTGGGCGGGCACCTCCTTGGCAGTGTCGGATCCTCTGGATGCTCCCGTGCGTGCTGTGCATAGGTCTTAGTCTGATATCGATGGCGACCAATGATTGATATATGAATCGTATAGTATCGAAGCTAAATAAAATGTATAGTTGGTGAAAACCACAATCGAGCTGCCTCGAGGCGGGTCACTCCACGGAGTGAGGAAATCGATCCCGCCCTGTAGACTGCGGCTGAGTCTTCTGATCCCGTGGATAAAGATGGATGCCAAAATGCAAATCGAGCCAGCACCAGATTCCCTGAGTTGTTGACGTTCTGAGCGGGGGCTGACGCAGCTTCGCGAACGTGGATTTCCTGCGATTTCGTAGCTAGTTTTCTAGTCGGTGAAGTTGCGCGCCCAGGATTCCGGCGTTGCAGAAGTTTGGAGTCTGCGCGGATACATGCACTCAGGCCTTAATGACCGAGCAGTCGAGACTTCGAAGCACGCTTGAGGCGGCCGGAGACGGGACGGTCGACGGAAATTTGACGGGGCAGCGCTGCGTGAATTGGTCGAGATGTATTGGAAGCCGGCGTATTAATTGGTTGCATGGCGAGCGATCACGACCCCAATCCGGAATCCGAACCAGTTTCGCAAGTGGATCGCCGGCCATCAACAATGGCAGCTCGCTCAGTCATTAGCCGGTGCGGTAGCGCGGCGGACGGCGTACCCATTGACCTTTCAGGGCCACGTTCTGCTATTCCTCACCCGAGGCGCCGGCTGCATTTGTGCCGGTAGAGTCAGAGCCACTGCGGTCGCCCCCACCGCGAATACTCGAGTCATTGATGGCGATAGCGTGCGCAATGGCACCGAACCCGCTCTTGGCGAGGCGAGCCTTGATGAACTGATGGCGATCGGCAAAATCCCGAGGAGGTTGCCGTGTTCCGGTTCAACGAAGAACTGACGGCCCACACGCATCGCAGTTCGGTCGACTTCCGCATGGGCATCGGCGGGATGCCGATACTGGTCGAACAGGCGACCCGTCTGAACCCAATGATTTCCGCGCCGTTGCCTGCCTGATGCGTCTTCTCGCATCGGTTACTAACCAAGCTTGCTTACATGCCACGCCGGATTCGCTGCGCGATGATGCAGACAGGGCAAGTGGTTTGGCCGGGATTCGTGAGTATCTGAAGCTATGGATATTTGTGAATCCCGGCCGAGCCTCGGCAGGCCATCAGGGCTTGTATTCGAGAATCTTGAATACCTGTGTGAACGCTTGCCTGCTTCCTCGCAGGAGGGATACGCGCCCTTCGCGGAGCGCATGCGTAGGTGTGATTTCGCGCAAAGCCAGAGCCATGAACGTTTCCATGTCACACTGTATCTTGACGTCGGGGGGCTCTGCGCTGGGGCCGGAGCGGATCAGCACCTTCCCGTGGTTCACCGGGACATGGAAAACCTCCGCCCCCACATGGAACTCATACAACGTTTGCAAGGCGGCGCTCGCCGCAGGATCGCTCGACCCCGTCAAGCACAGTGCGATGAGCTCCGCACGGGCAGTGGACGGATCGATGCGTTCATCGAGCGGCAGGCGCAGACCCCAGAGCCCAAGCGCAATCACTGGTTTGCGCAGTTGTTCGCCCATTTCCGTCAGTTCATAAGCTGGCGCTGCGGCGGGCGTTGGCAACGTGGTCGGTTGGATAACATCGCTCTCTACCAGCATGGCCAGGCGCTCGGAGAGCCGGTTTGCGCCCATGGCAGGCAAGATCGCCAGCAGATCCTTGAACCGCTTCGGACCCAGCAAGAGTTCGCGGATCACGAGAAGCGTCCAACGATCGCCGAGGACGTCTAATGCCCGGGCCATTGGGCAAAGTTGACCGTAGGTTTTGTTTGGCATGTCACATTGTACAAGGCCCTGCTTAAGCAAAGCCGGTTGGAAGGCGATGGCCACGGATCAGGCAGGAAATTAGTGGCGCGGCCTCGCGGACACCTGCATCCGTAGTGCATCAATTTTCCAGACAAGGCGCGCCCTACCATCGCGGATCTGCCGTCGGGTTGGGTATTCGCTGAGCCATTTCCGGAAACTCCCCGGGGGCAACACGCCCAGTGCACACGCCTGGTCGTCCCAGAAGCCGATGACGGGCCATGCTATCGCCGCCGCAGCGAAAGGGACATTCATTGTCGTGGCTTCCCGCGAGGAGACGCCATAAGCCGCGCGGCGGTCCGATCGAACGGCAGCGATACCTCGAGGTCCTGCGATGTCAACGTCGCAACCGGACTCCTGCGTTTGTCCCAGTGTGCTGAGTGCACATCACACATTCTACTATACTATGTGTATAGTTGTAGTGCTATACTAAACGTATAGTATTGCGGTGATCGTAGCGTGGGTCCCGCATCTTTGCTCTTCGCCCCGTTCGGATCCTGTCCGACGCTGAGCCCCGACAAGCGCGGTGCGATGGTTGGTCGACTGAATGAGGACTTCGCACTATGACTATGGATGCCCGAATGAGGAGAAGACACGGATTTCATTCGTACGACTCGATCCCCCGAGATCGACGTCGATCGCGTTCCGTCGCCGACTACGCTGCTGCAGGAGTCCGCTAACAAGCCAGTTTTCCGGATCGGTGAACGAGCGCTGATCCATGCCGATGTCGACCGGCTCTCGTCTGCGTTTGCCGAGTACTTCCAGAAAGTGGTCGGGCTGAAAACGCGATTGGGTGTCCGTGATGCTGCCGCCCCCCCGTCGTTCCCGATTGCCTTCAATGCCATTGCAAAATCAGCAGCCGACTTGGAGGGGAACTCCACGACATTGTCGTGAGCGCGATAGGACGCAAAAGTCGGACTCTGAATTGTGACTACTAGAACCAGGAAAACGGAGACAAACGATGAAGGCCTTATTCGCTAATGTGCGCGTGGAGAGCCCGACCGGCGCAGGCTCGAGGTGCTCGCGATGAATACTCCCTATGAATTTGACTACATTGTCATTGGCTCGGGTTTCGGTGGTAGCGTGTCCGCCTGCCGCCTCACTGAAAGGGGCTATTCGGTTGGTGTGATGGAGATGGGGCGGCGTTGGACTGCAGAAGATTTTCCCAAGACCAACTGGGACGCGCGTCGCTGGATGTGGCGACCTGGTCTGAAAATGTTCGGCTTTTACAACATGCGTCTCTTCCGCCACGTCATGGTCCTGAGCGGGAACGCAGTTGGCGGTGGTTCCATCACATACGCGAACGCCTTGCTGGTGCCGCCCGACAAGGTGTGGGACGAGGGTTCGTGGGCTGGCCTGAAGGACTGGAAACGGATCATGCCAGAGTACTATGCCATGGCGGAACGAATGCTCGGCGTAACCGAGAACCAATTTCTGGGCGAGGCCGATTTTCGGCTCAAGAAGATGGCGGACTTGCAGGGCGTAGGCAATACGTTTCACAACGGCCGTGTAGGGACGTTCTTTGCGCCAAAAGGCGAGGCCGGCGGCAAAACCTATGCTGATCCCTACTTCGGCGGCGGAGGTCCGGAGCGCGGGACGTGCGTCGGTTGCGGTGGCTGCATGGTGGGTTGCAAGCACAACGCCAAGAATACGCTCGACAAGAACTATCTCTATTTCGCGGAGAAGCGTGGTGCGCAGGTTTTCGCCGAAACCAGGGTGGTGGACGTGCGCCCGCTCAACGGCAAGGAAGACGGAAGCGACGGCTACGAGGTCTTCACTGAGTGTTCGACTACCTGGTTCAACAAGCAGCGACGCAGCTTCCGCTGCCGCGGGGTGGTATTTGCCGCGTCTTCATTGGGCACGATGGAGTTGTTGTTCCGGCTCAAGCAGAGCGGCTCCCTGCCGCGCATCAGTGATGACCTCGGCAAGCGCGTGCGCACTAATGCCGAGTCTCTCGTCGGCGTGCGCTTTCCGGCGAATGACAAGAGCATGTCGCCCGGCGTGGCTGGAGGCGCAGGCATCTATATCGACGAACGGACGCACATCGGTGCGGTGCGTTACCCGGAAGGTTCGGACGCTACAGGTCTGATGATGACCTTGATGACTGGCGGGCGTGCCGGATGGACGCGGATTATTACCTGGCTATGGACGCTGGTGACACATCCGGTGAAAGCAATGCGCGTGCACAACCCTTTCGGATTTGCACGCCAGACCATCCTGTTCGTTGTAATGCAGACCGTGGACGCCTTTATCAACATGCAGTTCAAGCGCCGCTGGTACTGGCCGTTCAGAAAGCGATTGTGCACTGAGGGGGGCCCGATTCCCACCTTCATCCCTGAAGCCAATGCGTTTGTTGAAAAGGGGGCAAAGGCACTGGGCGGCATTCCTACCACCTTATTGACCGAGATCCTGTTCAACATCCCCACCTCGGCGCACTGCATGGGTGGGTGCGCGATGGCGGACTCTCCCGAACGCGGCGTGATGGATGTCCAGAATCGCGTCTTTGGTTATCAGAATCTACTGGTGTGCGACGGCTCGATGCTCAGTTCCAACCTGGGCGTGAACCCCAGTCTGACCATCACCGCGCTGACCGAGCACGCGATGTCCCACATTCCGACGAAATCGTCCCTTGCAACCTTCCATCCGAGTGCTCTCCATGGCCAATCCGTCCTCATTTAACGTCAGCCCGCTGAGCCAGCCGTTTCGCTTGCCCAATGGCAGCGTGCTCCGCAACCGTCTCGCCAAGTCATCCATGAGCGAGACGCTGGGTACCTATGACAACCGTGCGACACCCAGGCTCGTCGAGTTGTATCGGCGTTGGGCTGCTTCCGGTGTCGGCTTGCTGCTGACCGGCAACGTCATGATCGATCGCCGTGCGCTCGGCGAGCCTGGCAATGTGGTAATTGAGGACGAGTCCGATATGCTCGTCCTTAGGCAATGGGCTCGCGCGGCCACCGACCAGGGCGCGGCCCTGTGGGTGCAACTCAATCATCCCGGCAAACAGTCCCCCAAAGGACTAAACGTCAGCAACCTCTCGCCGTCGGCCATTCCGTTTCGCGAGGACATGGCGGCGTTTTTCGAGACCCCGCGCGAAGCCAGTACCGCAGAGATCCGCGATATTATCCAGCGCTTTGGGCGCAGCGCCGCGATCTGCAAGAGCGCCGGCTTCAGCGGCGTGCAGATCCACGGGGCCCACGGCTATCTGATCAACCAGTTCCTGTCACCGCATCACAATCGGCGCACTGACGAATGGGGCGGCAGCCCTGAGAATAGGCGCCGCTTCCTGATGGCAATCTACGCCGAGATCCGCCGCCGGGTCGGCAGCGATTTTCCAGTCGGCATCAAACTCAATTCTGCCGACTTTCAGCGCGGCGGCTTCTCCGAAGAGGAGTCGATGGCCACCATCCACGCGCTTGCCGATGCGGGCATCGACCTGATCGAGATTTCTGGCGGCACCTACGAGGCTCCGGCCATGAGCGGTGCTTTCCAGAAACCGCAAAAAGCGTCGACGGTGGCGCGCGAAGCGTACTTCCTGGAGTTCGCTGAGAAAGTGCGCACGAGTATACCGGTGCCTCTAATGGTCACTGGCGGCTTTCGGACGGCCGACGGCATGAATGCAGCATTGCGATCCGGTTCGCTAGATATTATCGGTTTGGCGAGACTGCTTGCTATCGACCCTGAAGCGCCGGTTGCGTTGCTGCAGGGTCGCGATAGCCCGCAGCGCGTACGGCCGATCACCACAGGGATTAAACCGGTGGACCGCATGGGCATCATGGAGGTCCTTTGGTACACGAGGCAACTCAGGCGTATTGCAGACGGGGGCAATCCACGACCCCAGGAAAGCGGCCTGGTGGCATTTCTCAAAAGCCTGATGCGCAGCAGTTGGGGCAACTATCGCACCAAGCGCATGCGGGCTTGATCGTTGACACGATCTTTCCACTATTACCGTCGTCAAAAAAGATCAATGGAGATTAGTGCAATGCGTCATGTACTGAAGTCAGGTGTCCTTGGAATAGTCCTGGCAGCAATTCTCATTTCCTCGACAGTGCGGGCGGCTGAAGTATCGTCAGATAACGCGACGATGAGTTTGCCGCCACAGCAACAGGAACACGACGTCAGCTGGAAAGACGTGCCAACGCAGACCATCACTGCAGGCGGAGTGGACTTCGCGTATCGGGAGCTTGGGAAGGAACATGGTGGCACACCGGTGATCTTCCTTACTCACTTGGCTGCTGTGCTGGACAATTGGGACCCTCGAGTGGTGGATGGCCTCGCGGCGGAGCATCACGTGGTCACATTCGACAATCGGGGTGTCGGAGCTTCCAGTGGCTCACCATCGAATTCGATTGAGCAGATGGCTGATGATGCAATCAACTTCATCAAGGCCATGGGGTTCAAGAAGGTAGATCTTTTTGGCTTTTCGATGGGCGGCATGGTTGCCCAGGAAATCGCGCTGAAGCAGCCGCAACTCGTCCGCAAGATTATTCTCGCGGGAACGGGGCCTGCTGGCGGGGAAGGCATCAGTGCCGTGACCAGCGTTACATTTTACGACATGTTCCGAGGTTTTCTCACCGGCCAGGATCCGAAGCAGTATCTGTTCTTCACCCGTACGCCGAACGGTATCGAAGCTGGAAAGGCGTTTTTGGCTCGCTTGAACGAGCGTTCTGAACACCGCGACAAGAAAATCTCCATGACCGCTTTTTTGGCTCAATTGGAGGCGATTCGCGCATGGGGCCGGAAAGAGCCGGAGAACCTGTCGGTGGTGCAGAACCCGGTGTTCGTTGTCAACGGCGATAGCGATCGGATGGTCCCAAGCAAGAACTCGGAAGATCTGGTGCAGCGCCTGCCGAACAGCATGCTCATCATCTACCCCGATTCGGGCCATGGCGGGGTGTTTCAGTTCTACGCCAACTTCGTGCCCAAGGCGCTCGAGTTCCTTGCCCAATAAGTTTGAAGATAGCGGCTACGCGAGCGCTCGATCGACCCAGGCAGGCTTGGGCGAAGAAAGGCACGTTTGAGGTAACAGACGTCTAATTTGCCAGTTCGCACCGAACATGGGCCTTTCACTTTCGAACTTTAAGAATCGTAAGGAGTCCAGCATGACTGATATTTCTCGTAGTCACGCATCTGCCGAGGGGCAGGCCGATATATTTAAAAAATGGGTTCAATATTTCGGTGCGACTGACCCCAGGGACCTCGATCTCGGAATCTTAATGGCTGTCCACGAGTGGGTCATGGACGGTTTGGAGCCGAATGGTCAAAGACAAGAACGATAGTCGGTCATGAACAGGGGGTATCAGTTGTCGGAGGTCCAGGCGGCCATTAGTGCTACGTGTCACTTTGGTTTAGCGGACTTGTCGCTACCATGATTGGGCGCCGGTTCGCGCCCTGTCGCGGACGGGCCCAGTGACGCGAGAATCTTGTCGCGGCATACAGTCAGGATTTCGTCGGCCAGTGGCGAATCATCCGGGCACGCGCGCGACATCACAATGGCACCGACCGCATGCGCCAGTATGTCGAGGCAGTTGGCTCGCGCCTGCGCCGAGTCTGCACCGTCTGAAGAACAACGTTCGTGGCGCAGCGCCTCCAGCAGTCTCTCGATGCCGTCCGCAAATGTGGCTCGGACCGCTTCAGGTTGACGCGCGGCATCCCCACCCAGCGCAGCCATCGTACAGCCGGTTGCGCGCGAGTCACGGTGCTCGCGCGCGAGATACAGCCGCACGAACTCCGACTCGTTCATACCAGCGGACAGCGCGGCGGTTTGCGCGATACCGCAGGCTGCCGATTCCGCCATCAGATCGGTCTTCGAGCGGAAGTGCTTGTAGAAGCCGCCGTGGGTGAACCCAGCGGCGCCCATCAGATCGGCTACTCCGACCCCATCATAGCCGCGCTCCCTGAACAGGGTGGACGCTGTTTCAACAACGTGGGCCCGGTTGGCCTGGGCCTGTGCCTTAGTGACCTTCACTTTTGCTCTCCCGTGGGCTTGTTCCTTCGTGAAGGCCTGACTATACATTGATGTTGGTCGTCATCAAAGCCTTGACACGTTAGATTATGATCGTCATCATTGCAGCCATTCCCAACACCAGACGCTGGAACAACATGTCCGAGAAAACGCTTTTCGAGCCATACGCCCTCGGTGGCCTGACGCTCACCAGTCGCATCGTCATGGCACCGCTGACCCGCAACCGTGCCGGCGCCGGGTTGGTACCCAGCGAGCTGGCCGCGACCTACTACGCCCAGCGCGCCACGGCCGGCCTGATCATTACCGAGGCCACTCAGGTTTCGGCCCAGGCCCAGGGCTATCAGGACACTCTCGGCCTGTACACGCCCGAGCAGATTGCTGGCTGGCGCAAGGTCACGGACGCCGTACATGCCAAAGGTGGACGCATCTTCGTGCAGCTGTGGCACGTTGGCCGCGTTTCGCACACTGACCTGCAACCTGGCGGGACGGCGCCGGTCGCACCTTCCGCCATCCGCGCCGAGACGAAGACGTTCGTCAACAACGGATTTGCCGACGTGTCCGAGCCACGCGCCCTGGAACTCGCCGAGCTGCCGGGCATCGTGAGCGACTTTCGACAGGCTGCGGCCAACGCTATTGCCGCCGGCTTCGACGGAGTGGAAATTCACGGCGCCAACGGTTATCTGCTGGAGCAGTTCATCAAGGACGGGGCCAACCAGCGCACTGACGCCTACGGCGGCTCGATCGAGAACCGTTCGCGCCTGTTGCTGGAAGTGGTCGCCGCAGTGGTCAAAGAAATCGGTGCCGAGCGCACCGGCGTGCGCATCTCGCCGGTTTCGCCGGCAAACGGCATTTCCTGCAGCGATCCGCAACCGCAGTACGACTACATCGCCGAACAACTCAGCACGCAGGGCATCGTCTATCTGCACGTGGTCGAAGGTGCGACTGGCGGCCCACGCGAGGTCGCCGCGTTCAACTATGACGCGCTGCGCCGCCGTTTCAAGCAGACCTATCTGGCCAACAACGGATACGACTTGGAATTCGCCACCACTCAACTCAATGAGGGCAGCGCCGACCTGTTCGCGTTCGGCCGTCCGTTTATCAGCAACCCGGACCTGGTCGAACGATTGAAGGCCGGCGCACCCCTCACGCAGCTCAACCCGGCGACGCTCTATGGTGGCGGCTCTGTGGGCTACATCGATTACCCGACCATCTCCGGCTAAGGCCCGCGCCCTTGATTGCACCTCCGCCAGAAGAACCCTTGCAAAGGAAGGTACCCGTGACCACGCTTCCAGCCGTTCTCATCACCGGGGCCTCCAGCGGCATCGGTGCCACCTACGCCGAGCGCTTCTCTCGGCGTGGCCATGACCTCGTCCTTGTCGCACGTGACAAGGCGCGACTCGATGCCTTGGCCGTGCGCCTGCGTGAGGAAAGCGGTGTGGCCGTGGAAGTGCTGCAGTCCGACCTGACCCAGTCCGCCGACCTGTCCGCACTCGAGACTCGGCTGCGCGATGACAATCGAATAGGTATCCTGATCAACAACGCCGGCGTGGCTCAGTCGGGCGGCTTCGTGCAGCAAACGTCTGGGAGCATCGAACGCCTGATCACGCTCAACACGACGGCGCTGACGAGGCTCGCAGCCGCGGTCGCTCCACGCTTTGTGCAGTCCGGTAATGGCTCGATCGTCAACATTGGCTCGGTGGTGGGTTTCGCGCCAGAGTTCGGCATGTCGATCTACGACGCGACCAAGGCATTCGTGCTGTTCCTGTCGCAGGGCCTGAACCTGGAGTTGTCGCCCAAGGGCGTCTACGTGCAAGCGGTATTGCCGGCGGCGACGCGCACGGAGATATGGGAGCGCGCTGGTGTCGACGTGAACATGCTCCCCGAAGTTATGGAAGTCGGAGAGTTAGTTGATGCGGCACTAACTGGGTTCGACCGTCGCGAGCTGGTCACGATTCCGCCACTGCACGTAGCCGGGCGGTGGGACGCACTGGATGGCGCGCGCCAGGAACTGATGTCGGACATTCGACAAGCACACGCGGCCGAGCGCTATCAGCGCGACGCCTGACTATTTCCGCTTCTGCCTTAGTCGAGAGTCAGGCCGTGCCTTATCTGCAAAAAGCCGTTTCTTGCATCCTGACGCTGCACGCGGCGGTTGTTTCACGGTTGGCCGTGGCCAGTAATGCGAATACAGCAAACGGCGGTACGACTGATACCACGAGAACTTTGCCCCCAAAGCGTTGGCACTCCTGGCGCAGTGAATTTGCGAAGCTCCGGCAACGAGACCGACATCTCGACAGAGGTTCTCAACAGGTGACTACATGACTGACAACCATATCACTACGCCCACTCGCTTCGTGGATGTCGACGGAACCCGATTCGCCTACCGACGCTGGGGTAATACAAACTCTTCGCAGCCGCCTTTACTGTTCCTGCAGCATTTCCGCGGTGGAATGGACAACTGGGATCCATTGATGACGGATGGCCTTGCTCAAAGCCGCGAAGTCATCCTCTATAACGGCCGCGGCATCGCTTCATCCGGCGGGCAACCACGAACACGCATTGAGGACATGGCCGATGACGCAGCGGCCTTCGTTCGCGCGCTGGGCGTGCAGCAAGTCGACGTTTTGGGCTTCTCGCTCGGAGGGTTTCAGGCGCTGGACCTGACCTGGCGCCATCCCGAGCTAGTGCGCAAGCTGATGCTGCTGGGCACCGGGCCACGCGGGGGCAATCCCGAAATGGAGCAGCGCGTGTTGACCACAGCGGTCAATCCGGTCCCGGAGTTCGAAGACTTCCTCTACCTGTTCTTCGGCCGATCAGCAGAGGCCGAGCAGGCAGCAAGGGAGTTCTGGAAACGGCGTCATATGCGAGCCGACCAAGATCCGCCATCCTCGCCGGAGGTCTCGATCGCACAGATCGAGGCCAACATGCTGTACATGCCGAGGCTCTCGGAAGACGATCCTTTCGCGTATCTGCGTAGCATCCGGCAGCCTACGTTCATCCTCAATGGCGTGAACGACGTGATGGTCCCGACGGTTAACTCCTTCTACATGGCTCGCAACCTGCCAAACGCCCAGTTGTTCATTTACCCAGACGCCGGCCACGCTGCGCAGTTCCAGTACCCGCAACGCTTCCTGGGTCACGCGGTCCAGTTCCTGAGCGAGTGACGCGACGGTCGTCATAGCCCGAAGGCACTTTTCTCAAATCTAAAGGATGTCCGAAATGCTCAAGTTCAAGTTCCTGTTATGGGCATTCGCCCAGATGCTGAAACGCAAGATCAGGACCGACTCCAACGCCGCACGCTACGTCGCGTCCAAGAGCTTGGTATTCCAGATTCGTACGGTTTCGGGTGCCGGCCGCTACTTTGTTATCAAAGATGGCACCGTCCGGTCCTTTGCAGGACTGGCAACGACTCCTCGATTCACGCTCACCTTTACTAGTGCCGCCAAAGGCTTCGAGATTCTGTCGGCCAAGGATGCCCAAGCGGCTTTCCTCAGGGGGGTGGGCAGTAAAGACTTAACCATCAGTGGCGACTTCCGGGAAGTGATGTGGTTCCAGGGCCTTACTGCCTTCCTGCACCTCCCGAAAGTCGTCTTGCCTTACGACCGCACCGCTTTCTGAGTTGCCATGAAGCCAGATCTGCTGAACCAGCGGTTGCGCCTGAACGTCATATGAAACGGTCCACGACGCGATCCAAGGAAGTCACGCACGAGCGCATCGTCGAAGTTGGCGCACGCGCGATCCGCCGCTGTGGATATGACGGCATTGGCATTGCGGACATCATGAAAGAGGCCGGCCTCACCCACGGCGGGTTCTACGCGCATTTCGCCTCGCGTGAAGCCATGCTGGCCGAGTTGGCGGACCGCGCAGGAGCCGAGGCCATCGCCACTTTTTTGCACTTCACGGCCGCCGTGCCTGCCGAACAATCCCTGCAGGCGCTGTTGCACGCCTATCTGTCCAAAGAGCACGTGAAAAACCCGGAGGTCGGTTGCCCGATCGCCGCCCTGGGAACGGAAATGCCGCGTCAGGCGCCGGTGGTTCGACGCGCAATTACCCGCCGCATCAAGGAAATGATCGACATGGTGTCCCGCCAATCGGCCGACTGGGGCAAGCCCGGTGCGCACATGCGCGCCCTGGCGACCGCCGCAACGATGATTGGGGCGGTCGTCCTGGCGCGCGCGGTCGACGAAGAACCGCTGTCCAGATCGTTGCTGGAGGCGGCGCTGGAGCATCTCGCCCCAGCGGCGGATTGAGTTTCGATCGGCTTTTTTTTCCCCGTCAGCATGATGCTCGACATATCAAGGCGGAACCCAAGGAATCAATGATGAAGAGCATCAACCCAGATACCCAATCGGCGACGTCCTATGCCAACGCACAGAACAACCAGGTCAGGGCGGGCGGAACCACCTTCGCTTACCGCGAACTGGGCCCGCGCGGCGGCATCCCGCTGATCCTGCTTAACCACTGGGGGGCCGTGCTGGACAACTTCGACCCGCGCATCGTCGATGGCCTGGCACGCAAGCATCGCGTTATTGCGATCGACTACCGGGGAATCGGTTCTTCCGATGGCATTGCACCCGTGACCGTGGACGAGATGGCTCGCGACACCATCGCGTTGATCCGCGCGATGGGTTTCGATCAGGTCGATCTGCTCGGCTTTTCGCTCGGCGGCTTCGTGGCGCAGGACGTGGCGCTCAAGGCGCCGGACCTGGTGCGCAGGCTCATCCTCACAGGCACGGGGCCCGCGGGCGGCCAGGGCATCGATCGCGTGGGGGCGATGTCCTGGCCTCTGATGCTCAAGGGCCTGGTGACGCTGCGCGATCCCAAGACCTATCTGTTCTTCACCGCCACCGCCAACGGCCGGCAGGCAGCAAGGGCATTCCTGAAGAGGCTCAAGGAACGCAAGGCGGGACGCGACAAGGGGCCGAAACCCGGCGCCTTGCTTCGCCAGCTCAAGGCGATCAAGGCCTGGGGCCAGCAGGCGCCGCAGGACCTCACCCGCCTGCACATGCCAGTCCTGATCGCCAATGGGGACAATGACATCATGGTGCCCACCGCATTGAGCCACGACATGGCCCGCCGCATTCCCAACGCGCAGCTCGTCATTTACCAGGACGCTGGACACGGAGGCATCTTTCAGTATCACACCGACTTCGTGATCAAAGCACTGGAGTTTCTGGCGCAATAAATCCTTTGCGATCAGCGACAGGTGAAGTCCCCATGACGCTCAGCAGAATATGCAGTTCGAACAGGTCTCGTCGAAGACAGGCCTTACCTTACTTCACAGAGATTTGGAGAAACAGATGAAAGCAGTCCGGTTTCATAAGACAGGCGGACCAGAAACGCTGATCTATGAGGAGGTGCCCGATCCGACACTCGCCGACGATGAGGTCCTCATCCGCGTCGAAGCAGCGGGAGTGAACTTTGCCGACGTCATGCGTCGGCGCGGCGACGACTATCCTGAGCCGTCCCCAACCCCCTTCACGCTGGGTGCTGAAGTGGCCGGCACGGTTGCCGCCGTCGGGAAGGCCGTGACTTCGCTCCCTGTCGGCACGCCGGTGCTGGCCGCCCCAGGGGCAGGTGGTTATGCACAGTATGTCCGCGTGCCCGCCGCCATCGTGATACCGCTGCCTCCGGGGCTCGACTTGTTACGCGCTTCGGCGCTGGTTGCCCATGGCCTGACCGCCGCGCTGGTCCTGCGCAAGGCCGCTCGACTGGCGCCGGGCGAAACCGTATTGGTGGAGGCTGCGGCAGGCGGAGTGGGGTCGCTCGCCGTGCAACTGGCCAGGCTGTATGGCGCCGGCAAGGTCATCGCGGCCGCCAGCAGCCCCGCGAAGCGAGCCCTGGCCGAGCGCCTGGGGGCTGATGCGTCGGTGGACTACACCCGCCCCGACTGGGCCGAGCAAGTGCGCGCACTGACCGACGGCAAGGGCGTGGACGTGGTCCTGGAGACGGCCGGCGGCGACAACGTCGCCGAGGCGTTCAAGGCATTGGCTTCGTTCGGGCGCCTGATCTTCATCGGCCAGTCCAGCGGCAAGACCAGCCTGATCGACCCGTGGAAGCTGACCGTCCCCAATCACACCGTCACCAGCTTTTACGTCGGCGCCTACCTGGCTTTCCCCGATCTGATCCAGGCGACGTTGACCGAACTCATCGGACTGGTTTTGTCGGGCAAAGTGACTCTGCAAACGGAGACGGTGTTGCCGCTCTCGCAGGCCGCCGAAGCACATCGCCTCCTCGAAGGGCGCAGCACGACCGGTAAGGTCGTGCTGCAGCCTTGGGCATGAGCTGGATTCCGTCCGAACTCTGCCCATAACTTAATCAACATTGAATTTAATGCATCATGAAAGCGCTCACCTTCAAACGCTATGGCAAGTCACCCGAGATCGGGTTCGCCGATGTGCCTCGCCCCACGCTCAAGCCTGATGAACTGTTGGTCCAGGTGCACGCGGCGGGATTGAATCCGATCGACAACATGATTCCGGCGGGAACGTTCAAACCCGTCCTCAAGTTCGAATTGCCGGCCACACTGGGCAGCGACATTGCCGGCGTAGTGGTTGAAGTCGGTAGCCGTGTGACGCGTTTCAAGCCGGGCGACGCAGTCTTTGCCAGCCTCTTCGATCTCGGTAGGGGCTCGATTGCCGAATTCGCGGCGGTGCCGGAGAGCGTTGCCGCGTCGAAGCCGGTCAACCTCGACTTTGTGCAGGCTGCCGCCGTTCCGATGGTCGGGCTCACCTCCTGGCAAGCGTTGAAGGAGCGCGCCAATCTTCGCGCTGGCCAGAAGGTTTTCATCCCCGCCGGGTCGGGTGGTATTGGCACGTTTGCGATCCAGCTGGCAAAGCACTTCGGCGCCAGGGTGGGAACGACCACGAGTACCGGCAACGTCCAACTGGTAACGAGTCTGGGCGCAGACGAAGTCGTCGATTACAAGAAGCAGGAATTCGAGAAAGTGCTGCGCGGCTACGACGTCGTGCTCGGCACTATAAGAGGTGATGCGATTGAAAAATCCATAGGCATCCTCAAGCCGGGGAGCAAGATTGTGTCGCTTATCGGGCCACTGGATGCAGCGTTCGCCCGCGCCCGCGGGCTGAACTTCATTCTGAGGTTTGTATTCGGGCTAATGAGCCGCAAGATCATGCGTCTAGCAAGAAAGCGGGACGTCACCTACTCATTCCTGTTCGTGCGCCCCGATGGCGGCCAACTCTCCGAAATTGGCGAGTTGCTCAAGTCAGAACGCATCCGTCCTGTGATTGACAAGATATTTGCGTTTGAGCAAGCGAAGGAAGCGCTTGAATACCTTGCCCAAGGGCGCGCCAGAGGCAAGGTCGTCGTCAAAGTCAAGTGACGCGCCAAACGGTTGGCTGCGGATGTACGTGCCGCAGCGACGCAGGCCCTTCCGTATGGCTGCAGGCAAGCGGGTCGGAACTCTGTCGACACCGGCACGACGTTGATGTTGCACGCGTGCTTTCCGCGCGGTGTCGGCTGTTCTCAAAGTCGCTGGCTCGGATTATCAGAGACTTCAGGGCTGCGAGGCGATTGCCAGGCCAGCACCGGAGTGAAGGCATGTCCGAACATGTGTACGTTGTTCTATATTTGAAACAATGACGCCAGCCGGGATTTCCCCTGTTGCGAGCGTCTGGAGGTGCCGCGCAACATGCGCGAACTCACATGCACTTCTCAGGAGCGCGTCAACATGTTTGTTGCGAACAGATCGAACCCGGTTCCCGAAAGGCTCCCCTTGCACGTCGAGGAAATCACGCCGTCGTGGCTGACGTCGGCGCTCGCGCGCGGTCATGAGGGCGTGACGGTCGAATCACTCACCGTGAGCGATGTGATGTACGGAACCGCTACCAAAGTCAGGGTGCATCCTGTCTACAACGCAAGAGGGCGCGAGCTAGGCTTGCCGGAGTCGTTGATCGTGAAGGGCGGTTTCGTTCCAGAATATCGGAATCTGAACGCCTACATATACGAATACGAGGCGAGGTTCTTCAAGGAAGTCCATCCTCACATGCACGCGAACGTACCGGCCTGCTTTTACGCAGAGACGGACGCTCGAAGCGGGCAGTCTATCGTGATCCTCGAAGATCTAAGCTCACGGAACGTTGAATTCTGCCGCGTGCAAAAGCCGCTCACATTTGCGCAGGCCGCGGCGAATCTGGACGCGCAGGCACGTTGGCACGCGGAGTTCTGGCAATCGCCGGAACTCGATAGTGGTGGTGAACTGGCCTGGCTGGCGCCGCAGGATCCGCTGCCCGATGGCGAGTCAGGCACGTATCACTGGGGCCAGTTGAAACCCGATGTTTTCGCAAGCTATACGCAGTTGCCGCGCGGGGCTGCCGTGCCAAAGCGGTTTCATGATCGGGACTGGATGGAGCGCGCGTTGCTCGATCTGCGCGCTTTCGACCGAATCGGGCCGATGACGCTTCTCCACGGCGACGTTCACCTCGGAAATCTCTATTTCGACCGCGACGGCACGCCCGGCTTTCTCGACTGGCAGTCGTATCGGCGCGGACCGTGGGCCCATGATGTCACGTATTTCCTGATCTCGGCATTGGACATCGCGGATCGACCGCGATGGGAGCGTGCGTTGCTCGAGCACTATCTCGAGCGGCTTGCGTTTTACGGGGTGAAGGAGCCGCCGTCATTTGAAAGCGCGCTCGAAGCGTATCGGCGGCACATCGTCTACGGACTGTTCTTCTGGCTCGTGAACCCGGTGGAATGGCAGGTGGAAGTCAACAATTGCGCAGTTGCCCCGCGATTCGCAATGGCAGCGCTCGATCACGAGATTCATGACCTTATCGGCCGATAACAACCTTCGGGGGCGTTGAGCGGCACGGCCAGGCGTGCCGCTACCGAAGCCGCATCGCGTATGGCGCTTGACGTTGTCTCCTCAGCAGGGTACATTTTTTAGACCATCATTCAAAAATGTGAATGATGTGATAATGATGAGGAGGCAAGCATGTCGGAGATGGTCGCTCGACGCAGCACGACCTGGCACAGGGTGTATGCGTGGGCTGCGCTCGGTGCGCTTTTCGCTTTTGCACAATTCTACGCCTACGTGGCATGGATTCGTTCGGAGGACTTCCGCCCCGTCGAACTGGGCGCGGACCCGATTCCGGAATCCGTGAAGGCGACGATCGACCATTACCAATGGGTCAGCGTGCTGCTATTGATTCCGGTGGCAATCTGGTTCATCTACGGAATCGTCAAAAGCCGCCGCATCGACGCGGTGCGTCTCATGATGATCGGCTGGCTCTCCGCATACTGGCTCGACCCGTGGTTGGACTTCCTTCGGCCGATGTTCACCTATAACGCCTATGCGGTGAATTTCGGCTGCTGGTGCCGATTCATTCCGTTCTGGCAGTCGCCGCATGCCCGCATTGCTGAGCCAGTCCTGATCGACGCGCCAAGCTACTTCTACACGTTCACAGGCACAGCGGTGGTCGCGCTATGGGCGATGCGTGCGGTCCGCCAGCGTTGGCCCCGTGCAGGTAACGTTGGACTCACGCTCGCGGGCTTCGCTGCCATCTGGATGACGATGGGTCTGCTCGACATCGCTGCCAGCCGCTTCATGGGATTCGATGCGTGGCCGGGCGCGTTTCAGCGTGTTTCGTTCTGGGGCGGTCACTACTACCAGTTTCCGGTTTACGAGTTCCTGCTGTTTCCGTCCGCCTTCGTGGCTTCTGCGTTCCTTCTGATGAGCGTCGACAACAACGGTTACACGGCGATCGAACGAGGCGTCGATCGTCTCGAGTGCCATTCTGCGGTTCGCACGGCGCTGCGCGTGCTGGCCTTCGTCGCGTTTTGCAATGTACTGAATCTTGCCTACACGACTGCAATGGGTGTGCACGCGGTATATGCGGATCCGTGGCCGACGGATGTGCCGAGTTGGCTGGCGAACAATCGATGAACAACCGGAACGCTCAGCGCTTCGACAACGTCGAGTATTACGTAGAAGACGACGTGGCCGTCGTCGCGATGAGCCAGCCGCCGGTCAACGGGCTGGGCCTCGGAGTTCGTCGCGGGCTCGTCGCTGCGTTCGAAGCGGCGCGGCACGATCCGGAAGTTCGAGCGATCGTGCTCAAAGGCTGCGGTCGTGGCTTCTCTGCAGGCGGCGACATCCGCGAATTCGGCACGGCCGCTGCGGCGGCAGCCCCCGCGTTATCGCTGCATGTTCATCCGGTGATCGAGGCGAGCGAGAAGCCGGTTGTCGCCGCTATTCACGGATTTGCCATTGGCGGTGGGCTGGAAACGGCGTTGGTCTGCCATTACCGGCTTGTCGCAGACAATGCGCAGATCGGGCTGCCGGAGTGCAGGCTTGGTGTGATCCCTTTGTCCGGGACGCAGCGTTTGCCGCGTGTGCTGGGCCTCGCAAAATCGATCGAGTTCATTCTCGGCGCGCAAATCGTGTCCGCGAGTACGTTCGCCGGAACAGCGCTATTCGACCGAATCGTCGAGGGCGATGAGCAGCACGTGTTGCGCCTGACGATCGAACTGGCGCGAGAGAAGATCGGCAGCGCGGCGTTGCCATTGATACGCCGGTTGCCGTTGCCGGACCACGATCCGGTTTCCGTTATCGCTACGGCGCGCGCGCGCCTCGCCTGTGGCGATGCGATAGAAAGCAAGTGCCTGGATGCCATCGCTGCCGCCGCCGAGTCGGCTGATCTCGAAGCGGGCCTGGCCGCGGCGCGTACGATTTACGATCGGCTCGCTGCGTCCGATGAGGTGTCGAGGCAGCGAGATCGTTTTTTCAAGTCGCGCCAGGACAACCACGCGCGATAAGTGCCGACTGAACTGCCGTTACGTGGAAAGCTGCTTGCGCAGGTCGCCTTTTCGCACTTTTCCCGATGGCGTGCGCGGCAGTTCTGTAACGATGCAAAGATGCTCGGGGGTCTTTTGCTTCGCCACGCCCGCGGCGGCAAAGTGGGTCTGAACTGCGCTCAGGTCGAGTGCCGAGTGTTCGTGCAAGACGACTACGGCACAGACTCGTTCGCCGTATCGGGCGTCGGGTTGCGCCACGACGGCGACATCGCGTACGGCGGGGTGAGTGGCAAGCACGCGCTCCACTTCGAGCGACGAGATGTTTTCTCCACCGCGAATCACGATGTCCTTCTTTCGGTCCGTGATGGTCAGGCAGCCGCTTTCGTCGAGATGGCCAATATCGCCAGTCCGGAACCATCCGTCGCGAGTGAATGCCGCCGCATTGAGCGCCGGGTCGGTGTAGCCGACGAACAACTCCGGTCCCTTGATGAGAATCTCGCCGTCGTGTCCCGCAGGCAGGTCGCGGTCCAACTCGTCGACAACGCGCACCTGAGAACCGGGCTGAACGCGCCCGTCCGAATTGGCTCGAATTTCAAAAGGCGAATCGGCCCAGCCAACGCTCACCGTCGAGTGCTCGGTCAACCCATAAGCGCGTGTTCCCGTAAATCCGGCGCGGTCGGCCAGCGCGACGTGCTCGGGCGTGACGCCCGTGCCGCCCAGACCGTAAGACACAAGCGATGCCAGGCTGCGGCCGTCGTGATGAGCGGCATCAAGGAGTCCTTGAAGATGGAACGGCGTGCCGCCTGAAAGGCGCACGCGATGCTCTTCGATGAGTCGCGCAGCGAGCGAGGCGTCCCATCGGTCCATGAACACCATCTCCGTGCCGGTGACGAACGGGCGCAGCAGAAAATTGAAGCCTGCGATATGTCCGGCGGGGAAGGGTGTGAGGTAAGGCCCAGACCCGTCGATGAACGGAATCTGCCACTCTGCGCCAACGGTGCGATGCGAGTGCTGAACGCCTTTGGGTGAAGCCGTGGTCCCCGATGTGTACAGCAGCAGGCAGATGTCTTCCGATGTTGGCGCGTCCCCGAGATGCCGATCGTGCGTTGTCGCCGCGAGCCGTCGCAGCGCATCGAACGTGATACCGTTCGCGGGCGCCCGATTGCCAACGACGATAACGCGCTCCAGATCGGGTGGGTCGCCTAGCGCCGCGACACGCTCCAGGTAGTCCGTGCCGCACCAGAGGTCGGGTACGCAAAGAAATCGGGCGCGCGACTGCCGAAGGATGAAGCCGACTTCGGCTGGACCGTAGATGTGGACGATCGGTACGAGCACGGCGCCGATCTCGAGTGCAGCCAGATACAGAAGCGCAGTCTCGCGTTGTGTGGGGAGCTGTATCGCGATCACCTCGCCTCGACGCAGGCCGATCGCTCGCAGCGCCTTGCATATTCCTCTCGCGTCGTGCAGCAAGGACTGCGTGGTGCACGTGTAGGCGCCGCCCTGGGTATGAAAATGGAGCGGCGTGGCGCCGTGCTGTTCGACGGCGCGCGCGATCAGAGCCGAGAGAGGCAACTCACTTGTCCAGGTTGCAGTTGTGTCGGGTTTCATGCCAGCAACGCTCGTAAGAGGCTCACCAGCGCGAGTGGCTGGTCAAGCATCATGTGATGGCCTGCGCGCGACATCGTGATGGGTCCCTTCGCGCCAGGAATCGCCGCTACGATGTGGCGCGCGCGATCCGCGCTGACCACGCTGCTGCACTCGGCGTGAACGTAGCTGACGGGAACCGTGATGCGGGTCAGCAGGTCTTCCTCGCCTTCGACCGGCTGGAGATCCCGCAGCTTCGGGTCGAAACGCCATACCCAACCTTCGGCGGCTTGGCGAAGCGATGTCTGCGCAAGATGTTCAAGAAGCCACGGCTCGCAATCCTGCTCGGGGATGAGGCGAAACCGGCTGACGGCGGTTTGCCAGTCCGGATAGGGGCGTGGAGGCGGGCGTCGTTCCACGGCAGGCAAGCTATCGCCGCGTAGCATGAAATACGAATCGAGCACGATGGCATGCGAGAGACGATCGGGAAAAGTCGCGCACGCCTGCAGGAGACGAGATCCGCCGAAGCTGTGGCCGACTGCAACGCACGGACCGGAGCCGATTGCGTCCACGACGGCTACGAGGTCGCGCACGAAAATGTCTGCGCTGTATTCCTGCCTGTAGCCGCTGTCACCCATGCCGCTGAAATCCAGAGCGAACACGCGAAAGCGGTCGGTGAAAAACGGCGCAATGAAGTCCCACCAGTGCGTGTGTCCTAGAAATCCATGCGCGAAGACGAGCGGAGGTTTGCCTGTGTCTGCGGCGTTCCAGGAGACATAGTGCACTGCGGCCCCGCTGGCTTCGGTGAAGTGGGAGCGGCGTGGCTGGCTCATGGCGAGATCGAACCAGGAGGGGGCACTGACATTCATTGCGGCTCTTCCATTGCTCAAGGATTGTTTCGCAGACCTGTCACGCAAGCGGGATGTGCTGTCGATTCGCGTCGATCCAGTCTGTCATCGAGGTCAGCTGGATACCACGTTCGGAGAGCGAATCGATGTCGACGCGATACCCGACCGCGTTGATCCATTCCTGCGCGTTCACCCAGCCCGGTGCGAGGCCCTTTGCTCGCGCTTCGTCCGGCGAGACGTGCGAAACGCCAATCTGTGTGCCAAGAACCTGACCGAGGCGAGCTCCCACTGCGGACATCGTGAGCTTCTCCGAAGCCAGCGGCACAGTCTCGCCATGCCAGCGTTGCGCGTCGTTGAGCGCGCTGGCTGCGAGCGCACCCACGTCGTCGGCGGCGACCCAGTCGAGCCGGGTATCGGGCAGCAACGCGCTGAGCAGCAAGCCCTCGCGCAGGTGCGGGAACATCGCGCGCGCTTTCGGCTCAGCGAGATTGTCCATCATGAATGCCGGTTGCAAGACCGTCCATGATTCGAAACCCGCAGAGCGAACGGCCTCTTCGACGTCCCATTTGTCCGTCCAGTATTTTTGATTCCAGCGCTTCTCGTTCCAGTCTGGAAACGTCAAATGATTGCCTGCCTGCGCCACGGAGGTATGAACGAATTGCGGGACGCCCGCGTTGCGCGCTGCGTTGATGAGCGCGAAACCCTGGCGGCGCTCCCTGTCGCTGCGATCGAAATCGGGGAGGAGAACGGAAAAGACGGAGCTGACGCCCTCCATCGCTTTTTCGAGCGACTCACGGTCGTCCAGATCCCCCCTTAGGCCCTGCGCATGCATTTCGATGAGTGCCCGTGCAGTCGGCGAGTCTGGATCTCGTGTCAGAAAGCGCACTGTACGTCCAGCCGCAAGGAGGCGACGAGCGGTAGCACCCCCTTGCGCGCCAGTAGCGCCGATGACGAGTGTCGCGTCGGATGAATCGGTCATGATTTTCCGGTGGTCGAACTATAGAGGTAGGCCAGCCGTGTCGTGGTTGGGCACATAGCGCACGAAGTCACTAGCCATGCGACCGGTCATTGAGGAATCGCCTGGAATCGCGCTTGTGTTCTAATATTAGCACGGTGTTCAGAAAAATATGCGGTGGCGAATGCGCGGGCGCCAAGGGGCGCGGAGCGGAAAGACGAAGCGTCGCCTTTCCGCGCGATAGCACGATCAATGCTGCGGTCGCAGCGTTTGAACGAGGCCGCCTTCATGTGCGACGATCACTTCGCAGCCCGGCTGATAAACGTCGGCAATCTCGTCGCCGCGTACGCGGTTGCCCTGGAAGCCGCGCAAATAGCTCGTATCGTCGAGCCGCAAGACATGGTCGCCATCCGCGTCGCGCACGACGATCTGGTCAGGCGCGATAGACGTCAGCGTGCCCACATAGGGCAGCCGCGGCGCGAACGGGAAACTGCCGCCTTGCGGCAGGATGCGCGTGTCGAGCGAAAGGCGGAAGCGGTCGGAATGATTGCTGAGCCCGGAATGCGGCGTGCGCCGGCTCATCAACAGGACGTCGCCCAGACGGTAGTTCGTGCGGCGCCATGCTTCTTCGGGCACGCTCGCAAGGTCGATGGGAATGATCTTGTCTCCGTCCTTCTTATGCAGGCACGGAAGCTTGTGCAGCCCTTCCGCTACGGCCAGTCCACCAACTTGCGCGTCGATATCGCTGAGTGGAATCCAGCAAATGATGAAGTCGAGGCGGTCGCTGTAGATCGCATCTTCGTGAATGAAGTCGAAGCGTGTGCGGTTTTTGTCGATGGCGGGCGGCGAAGTGCGGTATTCGGTAAACGGCACCCAATAAAGCGGTACGTCGAAGAGCCGCTGGAAGAATGCGCGAGTTGCGGGATCTTCCATCACGGTTCGCGCTGCGCGCTGCTCATTCATTTCCTTCACGGGAAAGAAGCTGAAATTTTCGCGCTCCTTGCCGGTCCATCGCACGTCCCGATCGTTACGGTCCACGAAACCGTTGCGGTCGAGGTGGTCAACGAGCAGCGCGCGCATGCGTTCGAGCGGCTCGTGGTCCAGTACGTCGCGGAAGAACAGGTAGCCGTCTTCGTCCCAGCGTTGTTGCAGCGCGGCGTGATCGCCGAGCAGATCGTTCGAAACGTTGAATTCGCGCATCGTCGGCACGATATCCACGATTGGTGTGCTCACAAATTGTCTCCTCAGGTCGCGGGGGCGCTTTGCCGCTGTCTCACAGCAATCCGCGTTCTTCCGAAGTGCGGGTGGTAGTGTCGATGCCCAGTTCCCGCAGCGTCTCGAGTACCGCCGTGGTGGCGGAGGCGACAGCCGGGAAGCCTGCATACGGCAGCGCCTGGATGAGCACACCTTCGAGCTCTCGTGCGCTCAGACCGTTGCGTACTGCAATGCGGACGTGGTTTTTCAGTTCGAATGTCTGCCGGTTGGCAATCAGGATGCCGAGCGTCACGAGGCTGCGCTGTTTGCGCTCGAGCTTGTCGTCGCCCCATACGTCCGCGAACGCGTAATTGACGGCAAGGCGTGAAATATCGGCGCCGAAGCCGTTGGACTCGCTTGCGGCCCGCAAGCCGGCTGCCTTGTCCTCACCCATGATTTCGCCGAATACCTTTAAACCATAGGCGTGCTTTTCTTCGAGGGTCTTCATTTGCGTCTCCTGTTTTACCGCGGCGGCGCGGCTATGGGTGGCGGGTAGCGGCTCCGCTTTTCCCGCCATTCTTTTCGCTGGCAATATTGACGATGATGCGTGCTAAGATCGCCGCGAAAGAGGATCAAATTCTGCATATAAGGGGATCGAAATTCGCAAGCCCGCCACCCCGACCGAGCCAGTGAAAGACGTTGCCGCGCTCGTGCTGCCGGGCAGCTACCTGTCGAGCGTGGGCGCGCTGGTGGATGGGTTCGCGCTCATTGCGCGACATGTATTTACGCAGTTCGCGCCGCCATACCGCCACACGATGAAGACGCAGGTGCGCCTGTTGAGCGCCACCGCGGGCAGTCTGGAGTTCGCCGGCGGCCGGAAGATGGATAGTGACGGCGACTTGCTGGGCGACGCCGAGTACAGCATCGTCTACGTCCCGGCCTTTGCGGTGGCCAGCGAGGAGGCGCTCGTTACGCTGCTCGACCACGCACAGCCGGTGACGGAGTGGCTGCGTTGGCAACGTTCCCGGGGCGCGGTACTGGCCGCAAGCGGCACAGGGGTATTGCTGCTCGCTCAGGCAGGCCTTCTCGACGGTGGCACTGCGGCTGTCCCGCGCGTGCTCAGGGGCTTGCTGCGCTCGCGCTATCCCAAGGTGCGCGTGGACACCGGCGCCACGATCGCGGAGCACGGAGGCGCGCACACCTGCAGCGTGCCGGCAAGCGAATGGCAACTCGTGGCGCGCCTCGTCGATCGTGCGATTTCATCGCATACCGCTCAATGGCTCGCCTCGACGACAGGCACGGATGGCGAGCGCGAGGAAGGCCGCCTGTCGAGCGACGATCCGCTCGTAAGCAGCGCGCAGTTCTGGCTCGCACAGCGTTTCGCCCAGGACTTCAAAATCAGCGAACTGGCGGACGTGCTGGCCGTCAGTCACGCTACGTTGCTGCGCCGCTTCTCACGAAGCCTCGGCATGACGCCGCGGGCTTATGCAAGCTCATTGCGAATCGAGTCAGCAAAGCGCATGCTGCGCAACACTCAGGTCTCCATCGAGCAGATCGCCGTCATGGTTGGCTATTCAGATGTGCGCGCGTTTCGCAACATCTTCCACAAATACGTTTCGATGAGTCCTTCCGCGTATCGACGGCGCGGCGCCGGCCACGAATGAAGAATGAAGCTGCCCGGCATTCAGGCGTCAAAGGTGTCGAGTTCCGCCTTGCCGGTATCGGTCGAACGAAACTGTTCGAGCAGCTAATCCACCAAAACCCTGACTTTCGCGGGCAGATACTGGTGATGGGGGTAGTGCACGTAAATGCGCGGCCCCGTGCCATCCGCCTCGTCGCCGCGCACCCGGTATTCGGGAAGCACGATCTTGAGTGCCCCGGTACGCAGATACGGTAGCACCACGGGCACGGATGACGGCGTGATCCCTGCGCCGCTGAGCGCCGCGACGAGGCTGGTATCCGGCTGGCCTGCCACGGTTAGACGCCCGCGGGGATGGTGGACGCAGGTCTACGTCAAGTTCGGATGCACCCGATACCGCCTACGTTCAAAAATGTGACCAGGGTTCATCCGTAGTGCACTGCAACGGGACAAAGGCGATATGCTGGCGGCACCCTCGATATCGAAGTCATATCAAGCCATGGAATTGCGGCATCTCAGGCACTTTGTAGCGGTTGCGGAGACCCAGCACTTCGGGCGTGCGGCTGCGCGCCTCGGCATGGCGCAGCCGCCGCTCAGCCAGTCGATCATGCGGCTGGAGGAACAGCTTGGCATCAAGCTGCTCGAACGCACGCCGCGCGGTGTGACCCTCACGCCCGCGGGATCCGCGTTGCTCGCGGAAGCCAAGCCGCTGATCGCGCAAGCGGAATTAGCCGAGCGGCGGGTACGCCAGGCAGCCGACGAACTGGCGAGCCTGAGCGTAGCGTTCGTGCCGATGTGCGCGCTACGCATCATGCCGCTGGCCATTCAGGGGCTGCGCAAGCAATGGCCGGGTGTCGATGTCCGGTTGATCGAGCGTGGTAGTGCCCTGACTGTCGCGAGCGTGAAAAACGGCAGCATCGACCTGGGCGTGGTCGTGACCAGCGCGGCGGACGTCTCGGGTCTGGAAAGCGAAGTGATCGAGCGCCTGCGCGTGGTGGCCGCGGTCCCCGCGAAGTGGCCCGTCGCCGCGCAGCGTTCGATTCGCATCGCGGATCTCGCTCGATATCCGCTCATCATGTTCCCTCAGCAGATGTCGCAACCGCTGTTCGCCGCGTTCGAAGCAGCACGGCGCGAGGAGGGCTTGTCGCCGCGAGTGACCCAGCAGGCTCGCCACCCCTATACGATGCTCAACCTCGTCGCTCACGAGCTGGGTGTCGGTTTGATGCTGGACTCGGCGCGATACTTGCCCGTGGAAGGTGTTGCTTACGTTGATATAGAAGATGTCCCGGCATCCGGCGAAACGGAAGTGTCGCTGGTGTGGGCGGATAGACCCCACAAGCCCTGGCACCGCGCGATGCTCGACATCATGCGCGAAATCGCGTCGCCGACCCCGGTGTGACGCGCGCAGTCGCGCCGTTGAACCGATTCATTCTCGCTGCTCCTCGCGCCATTCGTTTCTGCGTTCACCTTGACACCCCAAGGTGGGGTGTTTATGTTTACGAATGACGTTCACAAAATAACCCGCTCGCGTGGCGAGCCAAAGGAGGAGCAGTGAGTACGAATGTGGCGAGTCTTTTCAGTCTCGATCAGAAAGTGGCGGTGGTGACAGGGGCAGGTTCGGGTATCGGCCGCGAGACGGCGCTGTTGCTGGCGTCGGCCGGCGCCGCTGTGGTCGCGGCGGACCTGAACGAGGAAGCGGCGCAGGAAACGGTCAAACAAATCGAAAGCGCTTCCGGTAAGGCAATTGCCGTCAAGGTGGACATCGGCAACGAATCCTCGATTCTTGCGATGTACGAAACCGTGCAGGCGGAGCTCGGGCGTCTCGATATTCTCGTCAACAATGCGGGTATCTATCCGAAGACGCAATTCGTCGAAACGTCGGCCGAGAAGTGGGACAAGGTTCTCGGCGTGAACCTGCGCGGCACCTTCCTCTGCATGCGCGAAGCGATCAAGCGCATGCAAGCGGCCAAGCGCGGCGGTTCCATCATCAATATCTCGTCGGTGGCTTCGCTGCAGCCCGTGATTTTCGACAACGGCGATTACGGCGCATCGAAGGCGGGCGTCAATAACCTCACCAAAGTGGCCGCTCTCGAATTTGCAGCAGACGCAATTCGTGTAAATGCAGTGTTGCCCGGCGGCGTGGCGACCGAGGGCGCAGCTGCATCGACCAAGGTCCATCAGGCAAGCGGCCCGATTACGCAGCCCGGCCGTATGCCCCTGGGCCGCATTGGCGTCGCCTCCGATATCGCGCGCGCCGTGCTGTTCTTTGCCTCGCCGGCATCGGACTATGTCACCGGCCAGCTCCTGGCTGTCGACGGCGGTTTCCAGGTTTCCTGATCGCCCCTCGGCGGCCCGTTATTCGCGTTGCGAAGCCGCATCGGCGATGCGGCTTGGGGCTGCCTTTTGCTTTGCCCAAATTGAATACGCTCCGTTGCGCACACTTGACCGTGTGCGTAGCGTGCGCTCGCGCATACGCACCACGCTACGCCCTGGCGGCTGGTGAAAATACCGACACAATTAATTGAACGAGTTGTTGCATAACGGAACTTCGTCACCTACGATGTCGACATAGAGGCGCCGCGAAAGCGCCCGCGTGGCATAAGCCTGATCGGAGACATGCGATGTATCTGCTCGACAGCGATTTACGTGGCCCTCTCGCGGACTACACGTTCCACTATCGGCGCCAGCCTGCTGGCAGCCATCCTCCCTCGTCGGACGAATCGGATCGCGCAAAACAATCGAATTGGGCGGCGCGTGCGCTGGGTGCGATGGCGCACCGTATCTTCGGCAAGATGCGCATGGAGGGGGCGGCACGATGAAAACGATGCCTGGCGAGCGCGCTCGAGAAGCGCGCAGGGTATGGCTCCCGCTTATCCTCTTGTCGATTTCGGCAGCGGCGATCTGGCTGCTGCAACGCGACTTGCGCATGGAAGAGTTGGGCCGTTCGGCGCTGTTCGACGTTGTGATGACGATTGCCGTGCTCGGTGCGACGGCATTCGCGGGCCTCGTTGGGTGTGCGATTGCGAGTCGCGCGCAAGAAGAGGAAACCGATTTGTCGACAGGTGAAGGGTATTGCTTCATTGGCGCGGTGATCGGCGCGGTGGTCTTTTTCGTCGCCATGACTTACTAACGGTAGAAACCATGAACGAAGAGTTGAGCGCACGCGTGGAGGCGCTGTTGGACAAACAGGCCATACTCGAATGCGTGCACCGCTATTGCCGCGGGGTCGACCGCATGGACCGTGAGTTGACGCTGTCGGCGTACCACCCGGATGGGATCGATGACCACGGCGCATTCGTTGGCAATGCAAAGGAATTCGTAGATTGGGCCTTTGCGTACCATACCGAGCATCAGCTCTCGCACCACCATATGGTGTTCAATCACAGTGTCGAACTGAAGGGCGACGAGGCGCACGGGGAAACGTACTGGCTTTTCTTCGGCGAGAATCGCGTCAAGCCGGACACGCTTGCGGTGGGGCGCTATATCGACCGCTTCGAAAAGCGCAATGGCGTGTGGGCGATTGCCGCTCGCGTCTGCATCTCGGAGGCGATCAACGAGCTCACGCCTGCCGTAGTGCCTGCTGCGTGGCGCGAAATCTTGATGAGCAATGGCGTGAGTTCACGAAATCGCCAAGACGTCTCTTACGAGCGGCCTCTCACGACACGTCAGCCCAGCGAGGTTTAGGGGCTTGCGTAAGCGTCGCGCGAAGCTTGTCACGAATAACCTGCATCTCATGCAAGCCAACGTCGGCGTGGAGCCGACGTTGGCTTTTAGCTATTGGGCAACGGCATGATCGTGCTGTGGCCTACGATAGACAGGAACTCCCGGCGCGTTGAAGGATCGTCGCGAAACGCACCCAGCATCCGGCTCGTCACCAGCGACGCGCCGGGCTTATGCACGCCGCGCGTGCTCATGCACTGATGCGCGGCTTCGAGGATCACGGCGACTCCCTTGGGCTGCAACACTGTGTTCAACGCATCGGCGATTTGAACGGTCATCTTCTCCTGAATCTGCAGACGCTTGGCATAGATGTCGACGAGGCGCGCAAGCTTGGAGATGCCGACCACACGATGCTCAGGCAGGTAGGCAACGTGGGCGCGCCCGATGATGGGCACCATATGGTGCTCGCAATAGCTTTCGAAGCGGATGTCCTTTAGTACCACCATCTCGTCGTAGCCATCCACTTCTGAAAACGTCGTAGCAAGAATCTGCATCGGATCGGATTCGTATCCCGAGAAGAACTCGCGATACGCGCGCGCGACGCGTGCGGGTGTTTGAATGAGACCTTCTCTTTCGGGGTCGTCACCCGCCCATCGGATAAGCGTTCGCACGGCTTCTTCCGCCTGATCCCGCGTGGGGCGAACCGACGCTTCCTCAGCGCCAATTTTTTCGTCTCGCTTGTTCATCAACTCTCCTGATCATTCATGCCTCGTGCAATCCGACGCACGTGCGCGTGTTCGGCACACCCGTATCGGCAACGTGAATAAAGTGTATATAATTGCACGGTGTTCGTAAATACAAACGCACGTGCCGCGCTCGACGGCCTGCACGCTGCGGAAGCAGGTTGCACTTACATCACAGGATCAGTACATGAAAACGCGCATTACCGAGTTGCTTGGGATTCGATATCCCATCGTTCAAGGCGGCATGATGTGGGTGGGCCGCGCGGAACTGGCCGCTGCCGTCTCGAACGCCGGTGCGCTCGGCACCATCACCGCGCTCACGCAACCCACGCCGGGGGCGCTGCGCAACGAGATTGGCCGCGTTCGATCGATGACGGATCAGCCGTTCGCCGTGAACCTGACGATACTGCCGACGATCAAACCGGTTCCGTACGATGAGTACGTGCAAGCGATCGTTGAGAACGGCGTGAAGGTCGTCGAGACGGCGGGACGCAATCCCGAGCCGTACATGCCGGCGTTCAAGGCTGCGGGTATCAAGGTCATCCACAAATGCACTTCCGTGCGTCACGCGCTGAAGGCGGAGGCACTGGGGTGTGACGCCGTGAGCGTGGATGGCTTCGAATGTGCGGGTCACCCAGGCGAAGACGATGTGCCCAACCTCATTCTGTTGCCGGCAGCCGCCGCGAAACTGCGCATTCCGATGCTGGCATCGGGCGGCATCGCCGACGCGCGCGGCATGGTCGCGGCACTCGCGCTCGGTGCGGACGGCATCAACATGGGCACGCGATTTATGGCCACGCAGGAAGCGCCGATTCATGAGAACGTCAAGCGCAGGCTGGTCGAGAACGACGAGCGCAACACGGCGCTGATTTTCCGCACGCTGAAGAACACCTCGCGCGTTTTCAGAAATTCGGTAGCGGAGAAAGTGCTGGAACTCGAATACAAGGAAGGCGCGACCTTCGCGGATCTCAAACCACTCGTGAGTGGCGAGCGCGGAAAACGCATGTACGAAACGGGGGATACGGAAGATGGAACGTTCCCCGCTGGTCTCGCGATCGGGCTGATCGAGGATATTCCCACCTGCGCGGAACTCGTGAGCCGGATGGTCGCTGAGGCGCGCGCACTCATCCACGGCCGGCTGGCTGCGTTCGCAGAAGACAACTGAGCGTCCTGTAAGGCGTCTTTCGAATACGCCTGCCCGTGCCCGGATTGAAAACGGGCGTGGGCAGGCAGTTTGTATTCAGCAACGCGGGGCTTGTTCGTCTAACCGGTCGAGATGAGCAAGCAGCGAGCGGGCCGCGGCTGGCCAGAGCTTTGCCGGTACGTCGTCGTAGGCATGGCGTAGCCAGTCATCGATCGAGCCGTTCGGCAGTGTCTTCACTGCCTGCGCGATCTTTGCTTCCCGCGCCATGCGGTGCGCCTTGAGGCGCGCGATCTGCTCGCGCGCGCAGTCGAGCACGTAGCCGTGTGCAGGCAGAATGAAGTCGATCTTATGTTCAACGCAGATCGCGTCCAGCCGGTCCAGCGACGCGAGGTACGCAGTCATGTTGCCGTCGGGTGGATCGATGATGGTCGTGCTTCCATTCAGGATGTGGTCTCCGCTGAACAGCAAACCGTCCTCGACGAGGACGAGACACACGTGGTTGCTCGCGTGCCCCGGTGTCGGAACGACAAGCAATCCATGTGTCTCGCCATCACCGGCAAGCGTGAGCCACTCACCGTCGCGCAGTTCGCGGTCCGGGACGAAATGGCTGCTCGCCCTGACAAAGGGCCCGGACGGCAGACCGAGGACCGTTGGCTTGTTCGTGCACATGGCCTGGAGTGGCCGCGCGCCGGGCGCGTGGTCCGCGTGCGAGTGCGTGCAGACGATCATGCGTATGTCGCCACCGGTTGCCGCAAAAATGCGCTGGAGGTGCGCCCGATCGTCAGGCCCCGGATCGATCACGATGAAGCCGGATGCCGCCGTGCCGATGATATAGCTATTCGTGCCTGGTCCCGTCATCATGCCGCCGTTCGCGACGGTCAACCGCATCACATTTTTCAGAAGCGGGACGGCTTCGGTCGATCGCCAGTCGAGCGCGTGAAGGACCTGGCCGTCAGGACACACGAGGCGAAGCTCCCCGTGCGGCGCGTCGCCTTCCATGCAACGCACGACGCTGCCGGCTTTCAAGCCACCGCGCGGACAACTGCTCCACAGCGGTCTTTCACCGGCGCATGCCGCAAGCAACGCTTCGACCGAGTCGAACGAACGAAGCCGTTCGAGCGTGCGCACGGTTGGGAAGATCATCGCGAAGTCGCCTGCAGCGTGGCGCGCGAGCGCATCGGAGGGATTCACCCACACCGGTTCGAATTGCTCGGCGCCGTCCGCGACAGCGGTTTGTCCAGCAGGCATGCGCGCCACGAAAAACTGCACGTCGAAGCGCCGGGGCAGGTCGCGGTCGGTGATCCAGTGCGCAAGCGGATAAATGCAGTCGGCTGCGAGTGTGAGGCTTCGCCGCGCGCAATGTTCCTCGATCGCCGCGCTTCGGTCGAGCGTCGCGATATCGCTGTCGTCGACGAACGCGCCATCGCTTCGCCGCGCGAGCAACACGCCTAGCTCCTCGAATGTCTCGCGTATGGCGGCCACGGCCTGAACCGCCTGCGCTTCGTCTTGTGTGCCGCGCCGTGATGCGCACGCGGCGATGCGGGCATCGGATGGATCGATCGCTCCACCAGGAAAGACAAAGGCGCCCGGTGCGAAGCTCGCTTGCGCCGAGCGCCGCGTCATCAGCACTTCAATAGCGGCCGAACCTTCGTATTGCGCGTCGCGCAGCAACAGCATCGTTGCCGCCGGACGTGGTGAAACGGGTTGTCGTTGCGGGTGGAGCAGTTGTTCGGGGCGTACCACGTCACTCCCTCTGATTCAATGAATAACCGCTTGCGTAGCCCTAAATGCGTTCGAAGACCGCCGCGATGCCCTGGCCGCCGCCGATGCACATCGTGACGAGCGCATAGCGGCCACCGCAACGGTGCAGTTCGTGAATTGCTTTCACCGCAATGACGGCGCCGGTTGCGCCGATGGGATGGCCGAGCGAGATGCCCGAACCGTTTGGATTGACCCGGGCGCTGTCGAATTCTAGCTCCTTCGCGACGGCGCAAGCCTGCGCGGCAAATGCTTCGTTCGCTTCGATCACGTCCAGATCCGCCACGGTCAAGCCCGCGCGTTGCAATGCCTTGCGTGTTGCAGGCACCGGGCCAATGCCCATGTATTGAGGATCGACGCCCGCGTGTGCCCAGGACACGAGCCGCGCGAGTGGACGAAGGCCGCGTTGCTCGGCAGTGCGGCGCGCCATCAGCAGGACTCCCGCGGCGCCGTCGTTGAGGCCGGACGCGTTGCCGGCCGTCACGGTGCCGTCCTTCTGGAATGCGGGGCGCAACTTGGCGAGATCCGCGGCGGTCGTGCCGGGCCGAACGTGTTCGTCAGTATCGAAAACGCTTTCGCCCTTTTTCGTGCGGAGTGCTACAGGCACGATTTGCTCGCAGAAGTGTCCATCGTGGATGGCTCGTGCGGCGCGCCGGTGCGACTCGACGGCGAGTTGGTCCTGGTCGTCGCGTGAAACGCCGTACTTCTTCGCGACGTTCTCCGCAGTCACGCCCATATGGCAAGCGCTGAACGGATCGGTCAACGCGCCGACCATCATGTCGATCAGGCGGATGTCGCCCATGCGTGAGCCCCAACGCGCGGCAGTGGCAACGTACGCTGCGCGCGACATGCTTTCCGCGCCTGCGCCGATGGCGATTTCGGTTTCGCCGAGCGCGATGGCCTGGGCGGCTGAAATGATGGCCTGGAGGCCGGAGCCGCACAGCCTGTTGAGTGTCAGCGCCGGGGCGTCCGCACTGACGCCGCCCTCGAGCGCGGCTACGCGCGCGAGGTACATGTCGCGAGGCTCGGTATGGATCACATTGCCGAACACCACGTGGCCGACATCGTCACCCGGCAGATTCGTGCGGTCGAGCAGCGCGCGAACGACTGTCGCGCCAAGCTGCGTAGGCGGAACGCTCGCTAGCGCACCACCAAAATCTCCAATTGCAGTGCGCACGGCAGCAGTGACGACGACCTCATCCGACATGATGGCTCCTTGATCCGACGCTCGGCCACGATCCGTACGTCGTGTTTGGAAATATGAATGACGTTCACAAAGTAGCGTATTTTTGGTTTTATGTCCACGTGATTGTGCAGTGCGCAAGGACGGGATCGTGTCGCCCATTTCAACGAGTATTCGCGCCAGATGCCGGTTCAGCATCGGGCCTTTCTTGTGGATGACAACCGGATAGACGTGCGTTCGATTTCGCGTTATGCTGGTTCAACATTATGATCAGCGTTCAATTATTGGTTATTTTGGACGTGCGAGATTTCCGTCTGCCGAAAGGTGGTGCGAACGCTCGCAGGACATGGCTTGCCAAATAACAACAGGACGATTCAGATGGATGCAGGTACGGCTTCGCACGATGCCCTCATGGATGTACCGTTTCGCCCCATTCGCCTCGGCAGCATGGAGGCGATAGTCGAGCGCAGACCCGATGGCAGCGTAGTGTACGAACTGAAGGAACCGCTCGAACCGTATCCCGTCCGCTTGACGGAGCGGCTCGGACACTGGGCGAGCGTTACGCCCGAGCGCGCATTGCTCGCGCGCCGCACGCCGGATGGCAAGTCGTGGGAGTCCCTCACCTACAAGCAGGCGTTCGACGGTGCGCGTGCATTGGGGCAGGCGCTGCTCGATCGAGGGTTGTCCCCGTCGCGTCCGTTGATGATTCTTTCGGATCGAAGCTTCGAGCATGCGCTCTTCGCGCTTGCCGCATTGCACGTCGGGATTCCTTATATTCCGGTGACCCCAGCGTATTCGCTTTTATCGCAGGACTTTTCGAAGCTCAGGCAACTGGCGGCTGTGTGCACACCAGGGCTCGTGTTCGCGGATGACGGCGCGCAGTATGGCCGCGCATTGCGCGAGGTATTCGGTGACGTGGAGTGCGTCGTCGTCGGCCCGTTGCCGGAGGGCCGTGCCGGTTCGCGTGTCGCGGAGTGGCTGAAGACGCCGGTTACCGCCGATGTCGAAAAGGCGTTCAACGCAGTGGGCCCGGACACGGTGGGCAAGATCATGTTCACTTCGGGTACGACGGGCGCACCGAAGGGGGTGATCTACCCGCAACGCATGTTGTGCAGCAATCGCCAGCAGGTCGCGCAGGTGTTCGCGTTTCTTCAGGACGGGCCGCCGGATCTCGTCGACTGGCTGCCGTGGCATCACACCTTCGGTGGCACGCATAACTTCGGCATGGTGCTGTACGGTGGGGGTACTTACTACCTGGACCCCGGCAAGCCAACGCCGGAGGAAATTGGCCCGACCGTGCAGGCTTTGCGTGAAATCGCACCGGTGGTCTACCTCAATACGCCTCAAGGGTTGGCTTCGCTCATTCCGCATCTTCAAGCCGACAAGGCATTGCGCGAGAAATTCTTCAGCAAGCTCGCGCTGATCTACTACGGCGGCGCAAGTCTGCCGGAGTACATCTGGGCCGAACTCGACGAACTCGCCGTGCGCACGATAGGCCAGCGCGTGCTCATCATGTCGGGGATCGGCGGCACGGAAGCAGGCCCCACGCCGATGTCGGCAGCCTGGGACCCGCGGCGCGAGGCGATTGCGGGGTTGCCCGTGCCCGGCGTCAAGGTGAAGGTGGCGCCAGTTGGTGCGAAGCTGGAGATCCGTTTCTTTGGCGACTGTGTTACGCCAGGGTACTGGAAAGATCCCGAGCGCACCGCCGCCTCGTTCGACGAGGAGGGCTATTTCCGCTCCGGTGACGCCGCAACCTTCATCGACCCGCAGCGTATCGAACTCGGCCTGCGCTTCGATGGCCGCATTGCGGAAAATTTCAAGCTGTCCACGGGTACATGGGTCAACGTCGCCGAGTTGCGTCTGCATGCGTTGAACATTTTCGGCCCGTATGCGCGCGACATCGTCATTGCGGGGCACGACCGCGATTACCTGACCGCAATCGTATTCCCCGACGTCGAAGCGTGCCGTGCGCTGTGCGACGACCTTCACGAGCCTACGCCGAGCGTCGATCAGATCGTCAACAGCCGTGGTGTGCTGGCGTTCTTCCAGACGGGCGTCGACAAACTCGCGGCGCGCCCCGGCGGCAGTTCCGCCCGTATCGCGCGCATCGTGCTCGAAAGTGAGCCGCCCACGCTCGACAACGGCGAATTGAGCGCGAAGAGCGCGATTAGCCAGCGCAACGTGCTCGAGCGGCGTCGCGGCGTCGTAGAGGAGCTTTATCGCATGCCGCCCACGCCGCGCACGCTGGTCGGCAATGCCGGCGCTGCCGAAGCAGATCCTGTTCAACGTATCGAAAACGCTGGAAGCTAAAGAATATGGATTTTCGCGTAGATCCGGCCGACATTGCGTTCCGCGAAGAAGTTCGGGCTTTTCTCAAAGAGCACCTGCCGGTGGATATGGCGTTTCGCGGCCAGCAGGGCTTTCTCGCAGGCGACGACGATTCCCAGCGCTGGACGCGCATTCTGCATGAAACACGCGGATGGTCGGTCCCGCATTGGCCCGTTGCCGACGGCGGCACCGGCTGGACCGCGATGCAGCGCTACATCTTCGAGGAAGAATGCTATCTGGCGGGCGCTCCCGCGCAGAATCAGGCGGGTGTATCGCTCGTCGGACCCGTCATTTGCGAGTTCGGAAACGAAGAGCAGAAGCGGCGCTTTCTTCCGCCGATTCAGCGCGGCGAAGTGTTCTGGGTGCAGGGCTTTTCGGAGCCGGGTTCGGGCTCCGATCTCGCATCGCTGCGCACGACGGCGGTTCGCGATGGAGACCACTACATCGTCAACGGACAAAAAATCTGGACGAGCTTTGGCGCCTATGGCCAATGGAACTTCGTGCTGGTACGAACGGACAGCGAAGCGAAGCCGCAGAAGGGCATTTCATTCCTGCTGCTCGACATGGCGACGCCGGGTGTCACCGTGCGGCCCATCGGGTCGCTCGATGGCTGTCACCACCTGGCCGAAGTGTTTTACGACAACGTGCGCGTGCCCGCCGAAAACCTGATCGGCGAAGTGAACAAAGGCTGGGGGTATACGAAGTTTCTGCTCTTCAACGAGCGCGCGTTCCTCGGCGCCGAAGCACCGGCTCTCAAGCGCTATCTGCGCAAGATCCGGCACTACGCATCGCGCGAGCGCGCGGCGGGCAGGCCATTGATTCAGGACCCGACGTTTGCGGCGCGTCTCGCGCAGCATGAACTGGAGGTTCGGGCGATTGATATGGCGGTGCAGAAGATTCTGCATCAAGGGATCGACGAGCGCAGCGGCGGCATGGCAATCGGGTCCATGCTCAAGGTGCGAGGCTCGGAACTTCACCAGAAGCTCACGGAGATGTTGCTGGAGGTGATCGGCGACTACGGCGCCGTGTTCTACCCCGATCCGAATGAAGAGCACGCGCTGCGCGATGCATCGTTCATCGGGCCCGAATACGCGCCGGGTCTCGCCGCCGAGGTTTTCTACCGGCGCGCTTGCACGATCTACGGCGGCACGGCCGAAATTCAGCGCAACATCATCGCGAAGGCGATGTTCGATCTGTGACGCATGCGTCGATCCCCGATCATCCGTCGATCGCCGTTATGGGCGATCGCGTCAATTGCCGGTAGAAAGAGGGTGCAGCATGGACTTTGAGTTGAGCGACGAACAGCGGATGCTGCAGGAAAGCGCGCAGCGCTTCGTGCAAAAGAGCTATACGTTCGAACATCGCAGCAATCTGGCTTCGCAAGGCGGCGGCTTTTCGCGCGAGACATGGCGCGCGCTCGCGGAAATGGGCTGGCTTGGCATCGCGGTGCCGGAGGAAATGGGCGGGCTCAGTTTCTCGCCTGTGGAAAGCGCCATCGTGGCCGAGCAGATCGGGCGCGCACTGGTGCTGGAACCCTACGCGATGTGCGGCGTGTTTCCGGCTGCGCTCGTTACGCGCTGCGGGCGCGAAGGGCAGCGCGAAACCATGCTCGGGGAAATCGTCTCCGGCGAAGCCGTTTACGCGGTTGCGCATAGCGAGCGCGAGGCGCGAGGCCAGGTGCACTACGTCACGGCCACGGCGAAGAAGACGGCGGACGGCGCTTGGCGCCTGGACGGCTACAAAACGCTCGTGGTCGGCGCACCCGTTGCCGACCGCTTGCTCGTCGTCGCTCGCACCGCGGGTGCAGCCTGTGACAAGGACGGCATCGGCATTTTCCTCGTCGATCCGAAGCAGGCTGGCGTGACGCTCAAGACGTGCACGCTGCTCGACGGTACGCCGTCGGCCGATCTGCTGCTCGAAGGCGTGATCGTGGCGGATGCCGATGTCGTCGGCGAGCAAGGCCGTGCTTACGAAGGACTGCAAGCAGCAGTCGACGAAGCCATCGTTGCGATTTGCGCGGAACTGGTGGGCAATATGGAAGACGCCATCGAACTTGCTTCGGAATACCTGAAAACGCGCAAGCAGTTCGGCGTTTTAATTGGCAGCTTCCAGGCGCTGCAACACCGTATGGCCGACATGGCGATCGATGCCATGCAGGCGCGAGCAACACTGCACCGTGCATTGCTTGCGCTCAGCGAAGACAGCGCGAAGCGAAGCGTGGAGATCTCGGGTTGCAAGGCGCAGACTACGCGCAGCGCGAAGTTCGTCACGCAGCAAGGCATTCAGTTGCACGGCGGCTATGGCATCACGAACGAATACAAGGTGGGTCATCACTATCGCCGCCATCTGGTGCTCGACGCGTTGTTTGGCAACATGGACTATCACCTGAATCGCTACGCATGCCAGATTCAACACGAGGCATTGGCGGCGGCGGCTTGAACCTTATCGAGGCACTGCCATGGACGCAAAAAGAACCGATTTGCTCGGCACGACGCGTGAGAATGCCGTACTCACGCTCACACTGAACCGCCCCGAGGCGCGCAATGCGCTGAACCTTGCGTTGACCGAAGCGCTGGTCGAAGAACTACGCCGCTTCGAATCCGACGAAAGCCTGCGCGTGCTGATCGTGACGGGTGCCGATCCGGCCTTTTGCTCGGGGCTCGATCTCAACGACTTCTCCGCGCCCGATGCGCCGCGCGCGCGAGTCGCGGAGATGATCGACATGTGGCCGCGCATCACCAAGCCGGTGATCGCGGCGGTGAATGGCGCCGCCGTCACTGGCGGGTTCGAGCTTGCAATGGGATGCGATTTCATCCTTGCGTCCGAGCGAGCGCGCTTTGCCGACACGCACACGAAAATCGGCGCACTCGCAGGCGGCGGCATGACAGCGCGGCTGCCCTATATCGTGGGCCCGAGGTGGGCCAAGCAGATCAGCCTGACGAGTGAGCCGATCGACGCGGCTACCGCGTTGCGGATTGGCCTTGTGAACGAGGTGGTCGGTCACGATCAGTTGATGGAGCGGGCAAAGGCGGTTGCGAAGACGATTGCGAGCCGTCGTCCCGACCTCCTCGCAACAGTCAAGCAAGTGATCGATCAGGGCGCGCTGGCAACACTCCAGGATGCCTTGCGCATCGAGAAGGCCGCGCTGGCGGAACGAAAGCAACGCGGCGGCATGGCGTGGCAAGTGCAGAAATAATCGATCCGCCGAACAAGGCGCGTAACCCGGGCGCGGTAGCGCCGGCTCATCCCACGACGGCAAACATGACAAATCTATACGGCCTTCCAGACGATATTCAAGTTACGGCAGATGGCGGCCTGCGCATCATCACGCTCAACCGGCCGGACGATCTGAACGCGTCGACGACGGAAATGCTGTTTGGTTATCCAAAGCTATTCGCGGCGTTGGCTGAAGATCCCGAGGCGCGCGTGGCGATTCTCACCGGCGCGGGAAGGGCATTCAGCGCGGGCGGAGACATGAATCACTTCGTCAAGACGCTCGACGACCCCGAGTTCGCCCGGCGTGTTCAGGAGAATGCACGCCAGACCATACACGGCTTCATCGACGTGCCGATTCCGATCATCGCGGCGGTCAACGGCCCGGCGGTGGGGTGGGGCGCGACGATGGCCACGTTGTGCGACATCGTTCTGATGTCCGAGAAGTCGTTTCTGGCCGAACCGCATATCAACATCGGTCTTGTCGTCGGCGATGGTATTTCGGTAGCGTGGCCGCTCTACACGAGCCTGCTGCGGGCGAAGGAACTGATCTTTACGGGCGATCGCATCACCGCGCAGCAGGCGGTTGAATACGGACTCGCCAACCGCGTCGTGGAGCCAGGCAAGCTGATGCACGAGGCGTTGGCGCTTGCCGAAAAACTGCTCGAACAACCACGTCACGCGCTGCGAGAAACCAAGAAGCTGATGAATCTCCACCTCCATCGCAGTGCCGCGCAGATGCTCGACACGACGCTTGCGCGCCAGCTTGCGGCAACGCTCAGCAATGAGCATCACGAGATTGCTTCAGCGTTCATCGCCCAGCAGAAACGCAAACAGGGCTAATTGGCACGGTGATTCTCCTTCATCGGCACACCATTCTTATGTGGAGTACGCATGGGCTCTTCGCTTTTCGACTTGACCGATAGGGTCGCCATCATCACAGGATCGAGCCGCGGCATTGGGTACGCCAGCGCGCTCGGCATGGCCGAGCATGGCGCAAAGGTCGTCATTTCCGGCCGCAATGCCGACGCCTGCGAATCCGCCGCGCAAGCAATCAACGAACAGATCGGCAGCCGCGTGGCCATGCCGTTTGCCTGCAACATCGGGCGCAAGGCCGAGCTGCAACATCTCGTGGAGGCAGCGAACGGCGAGTGGGGCAGAGTCGATATCGTGATGGCCAATGCGGCAATTCATCCGTGGATCGGATCTGCCCTCGACCTGCAGGACGAAACGTTCAACAAGTTCATGCAGGTCAATGTACAGAGCAATATCTGGCTCGCGCAGATGACCATGCCGGGCATGATCGAGCGCGGCTATGGCCGCTTCATTTCGGTGGCATCGGTGGTCGGGCTGTTCGGCGACGCCGTGACGGGAACCTACGGGCTCACCAAGGCCGCCGACATGCAACTGGTGCGAAACCTCGCGATGGAATTCGCCGCGAAGGGGGTCACTGCCAACTGCATTGCGCCGGGCACGTTCAAGACCGAGATGGCACGATCGCAATGGGAAGACGAGGCGATGGTCGAATGGTACCGTGGCCGCAATCCGTCGCAGCGCTTCGGCGAAGTCGAGGAGATTGCCGGGCTCGCCGTGCTGCTGGCGTCGCCCTCGGGCGGCTATATCAACGGCCAGACTATCGCGGTGGACGGTGGCCACACGATCTCGTTTCGCTGACTTACGCGAGGAAACCGCATCGTGCGCCCACAGATGTACAAGACGCGAATCACCGATCTGCTCGGCATTCGCCACCCCATTCTTTGCGGCGGTCTCGGGCCACGCGTGTCCGACGCCCGATATGTCGCGGCGGTCGTCAATGCAGGCGGCATGGGGTTCATCGTCGGTGCCGGCTTTCCCGATGCCGACGAATTTCGCAACGAGCTGCGGACCTGTCGCGAACTCAGCGGTGCGAAGAATTTCGGCGTCAATCTCTACATTTCACGGCAAGCGGGCGGTGTGGAGCGCGTCAAGCAGCAGATCCGCATTCTGATTGAAGAAAACGTCGCCTGCGTGGAAACGGCGGGTGCGAGTCCGGAAGCGGTCGTGCCCATCCTCAAGGAGGCGGGCATCACGGTTTTGCACAAGGTGCCTGCTGTGCGCTATGCGCATACGGCTGCGCGGATGGGCGTCGACGGTGTGATCGTCGTCGGCAACGAGTGCGGCGGACACCCCGGCATCTATCAGATCGGCAGCATCGTGCAGGCCGCGCAGGCGCCGCGGGAAGTTGGCTTGCCCGTTGTGATCGGCGGCGGCATCGGCACGGGGCGGCAACTTGCAGGCGTGCTGGCGATGGGGGCCGACGCGGTCATCATGGGCACGCGCATGATGGTTGCCGAGGAGTTGTGGATTCATCCCGAGGTCAAGGCGACGGTGGTGGCGGGCGACGGCAGCGAGAGCGTCGTGGTCAAGTCTGCGATCCGTGATCACCATCGCGTGCTGCGCAACGAGAGCGCCGAGGCGGTCATGGAACTGGATCGTGCACAGGTGACCGAGTTCGAGCAATTCCGCCCTCACGTGATGGGCGCGCTTGCACACGATGCCTACGTGACTGGCGACACCCGCAAGGGCATGATCGACTACGGCCACGCGGCGGTCTTTGCCGATGCGGTGAGGAACGTCGAAGCCATCTTCGACGAGATGATCGACGACGCAGTGGCAGCGTCGAACCGGCTGAGCAAACTGATGATGTAGAAAGTTGTCATGGCGACGATAGAGCGTGCAGCGGGTCTGGCAGGTCCGGCACACGTGGCCCCTAGGCTACAATCTTACGCGTACTGGTTTCAATACCTGCAATGCATACGCAATTTCTATCGACACGCCATGAGCGCAGTGAAAAGGCCGCAGGCCACGCTTGAGGACGAGGCTTTACCACGTGCGAAGCGGGGCCGCCCATTCAAGGCCGACGCGGAGAAGCGCCAGGATGAACTGCTCGACCACACACTGGAGCAGTTCATGGCTGTGGGTTATCGAGCCGCGACCATGGACGGCATTGCGGCCTCGTTTGGCGCGAGCAAGTCCACGATCTACCGGCGCTACGGAAGCAAGGCCGGTTTGCTGAGCGCGGCGATGGAGCGCGGCGTTCCGCTGCTGCTCGATCCGCTTGCCCAGGTCTCCACCGATGCTCGCCGCTCGCCGCGTTCGGTACTGCGAGATTACGGCGAAATCATTCAGTCCTACCACTCCGATCCGAGCATACGCGCGATGTGGCGGGCGGTAAGCGAGGCGAGAGAAGAACTGGGAGACATGCTCGGGCACGTTGTCGAACAGCAGGACAGGGCGTTGGCTCCCATCGCCGAATATCTGGCTACGCTGGCGCGCAGTGGAAAGATCGTTGTTGCCGATCCGCGCGCGGCCGCTGCGTGCTTCGGCGCGTTGACGAGTGGCGGTCTCGCCAGCTTCCTCGGCGAGCCGCCTCGCGAAAACGAGCGGCGAGGCGCGATGGAGTTTGCACTCACGCTGTTCCTCGACGGCATACTGCCGCGCGCATCTGCCCGGAAATAGGTGAGGGCTCGCGCCGCTGCGCTAACCAAACAGTTTGCGCAGCGTGCCGCCCATGGGAACGGGGAGTGTCGCGCCTTCGTCGTAAGGCCAGAGCAGCATGCCGAGGGCGGCCGCGGCACCGCCGTCCACATGCAGTACCTGACCTGTGATCGACCTCGCGAGGTCGGATGCGAGGAACAGCACGGCATTGGCGAGGTCGTCCGCAGCAGGAGGAGTTTGCAGCGGGATGTACATTTGAAAGGCCTTCGCCCACCATTCAGGCGGGGCGCCGACGTTGAGCGAGCGCCATGGCTCGGGAATGGCTGCGGCGTTGCCCGCGCTAGGCGTCGTGTCGGGCGCGATCAGGTTCACGCGTATTCCAAGCGGGCCGAGTTCCCAGGCCATCGCCTTCGAGAAGTTCGTCGTTGCGGCTTTCGCGCCCGCGTAGACGGCAAAACCACCGGCGCCGCGATGTGCTTCGATGGTCGTGAAATTCACGATCGATCCGCCGCGGCCGCTGAGTTGTAGTAGCGGCACCGCGTGGCGCACGGATTCGATTACGTAGCCGAAATTGCGCTGAACGTCGTCGGCGCAATCGTGTTCCGTGCGCTCCATGAATGGCTGCATGCGCGTGCCGCCTACCACGTTCACAAGCACGTCGATGCCGTCGAAGAAGCGCGCGGTCTCGCCATAGAATTGCGCGAGCTGATCGGACCGCGTGGCGTCCGCATGCATGCCAAACACGCGGCGTCCCATCGTCCGCAACGCCGCCGATGTGCTCGCAATGCTTTCGTCATCGACGTCGCAAAACGCGATGTCAACACCGGCCTCGCCGAGTGCAAGCGTGACCGCTCTGCCAATTCCTGCCGCGCCGCCAATCAACACGGCTCTGCGCCCTTCAAGCGCGCCTCTGCGATCCAGAATTTCCATCGGCTCCTCCTGTCATTGTGATGTGGGTGAACGAGAACACATCGGAGTCCGCGTATTGAATAATGGTACTGAAGGTGCTATTGTTTCTCAAGGATATCAAAGCAATCTGCGGAAGACGTCGATCCTTGGAGGAACCTGCGTGACCGACATCGAACGACTCCTTGCAATCGAGGAGATTAAGCAGCTCAAAGCGCGCTATCTGCGCTGCGTCGATACGAAGAACTGGGAAGAGTTCGGCTCCGTGTTCGCGCCAGATGGCCAACTCGACATCAGCGACGACGTGCCCGGATGCATTCTCGCGGGCAGGGAGAACATCGTGGGTGCGGTCAGTGTGCCGCTTGCCGGATGCGTGAGCGTTCATCACGGCCATTGCCCGGAGATCGACATCACATCGAGCACCACCGCGAACGGCACGTGGGCGATGGAAGACACGTTGCGTTGGGAAGCGGACTCGGCGTATCCAAACCGTACGCTGCATGGCTACGGCCACTATGTCGAAACCTACGTGAAGATCGACGGCCAGTGGTCGATCAAGAACATGAAACTGCGGCGGCTACGCGTCGATGTCGGAGTGCAGGCATGAGTGCAATACACGTATCGGACGCACAATCGGCGATTCGCTTCGCCGGGCGCGTTGCGATCATCACCAGCTACCGGCGGCGGCGAAGCGGCGGCCGGACGAGGCTCGGCCTGTGACCAACGAAAAGAGAAAGTGAGACATGGAGAAGCGATCGTGACACGCAGAATCGGCATCATCGGCGCCAACTGGAGCCTGAAAGTGCACGGCAGCGCCTGGCGGCTGCTGCCGGATGTGGAGGTGGCGGCGGTCTGCACCGCGCACCGCGAGACCGCCGAAGCGGCGGCGCAGGCATTCGGCGTGCCGCGCGCGTATTGGAACGTCGCCGATCTCGTCGCCGATCCGACGCTCGACATCATCGATGTCGGCAGCAGGCCTGCATATCGCTACGAAATGGTCATGGCTGCCCTCAACGCCGGCAAACACGTGTATGACGCGCTGCCCTTTGCGGTCGATACGGCGCATGCCGTTGCGCAGAGCGAACTCGCCACGAAGAAGGGACTGGTTGGGGTCGTCGATGCACAGTTCCGCTGGGTGCCCGCAGCGATGCACATGCAGGCGCTGATCGCAGAAGGGTTCCTCGGCGAACCGCTCGGATTCAATTTTCAGCTGCTTCAGCCACTGCGCAACCACGATGGTTTCATCTATCCACACGCCTCCTATCCCGGCGGCGGCGTCTCGCCCTACAAGTGGCTTGCCGACGCGCAAAGCGGCGGCAGCGCATGGCGCAATTTCGGCAGCCACATGGTGCTCCTGCTCATGCCGCTGCTCGGGCGGGTGAAAGCGGCTACCGGTTCGGACACAACGGGCATCAAGCAATGGCGCCTGCCGGACGGCAGCGTATTCACGCCGGACACCGCCGATCTCGGCTGTAGCGTCCTGCGCATGGAAAACGGCGCGCTAGGCACGGTCCAGACGAGTTGGGCCGTGGCCGACGGTCCCGGCATCCGCGCGGAACTGTGGGGAACGAAAGGGCGCCTGCTCTATGTCGATCCCACGTTTGGCGATGGGGTTTCATCGCGTCTTTATGCGGGCAAGCCGGAACCATTCGAATTCGGCACCGCGGGAGGCGAGTGGCTCGAAACGCCTGCACACTATTTCGAAGTGCCGGGAACCGGGTTCTCGAAGGAGAACGCGCCTTCGTACATGGTGTCGATGGGATGGATGTTTCACGACATGCTCCAGGCCATCGAGCAAAAGCGGGCACCGTCACCCAGCTTCGAGGAAGCCACGCACGCGCACCAGGTGGTGGAGGCGGTGATCGAATCCGGCCGCAGCGGGCGGTGGATCGAGATCGGCGGTCGGTGAGGCTCGCAAGGGAAGCGCGGTCGCTATTCGAGCTACGTTCTCCTTCACTCCAGCAGGGCGTCGCGCAACCGATGTAGTTGAGACGGGTCGAGTCCGGCAGCGTCTTCGAGGTAACACTCTACCGAGCCGTGGCTGGCTGCCATCGCCGAGAAAGCCTCATCGAGATAGAGCGCATCGACGCCGGCTACAACATCGATCACCGACGCATCGAGTGCTGCGCCGAAATGGATGGCCATCGCTTGCGCAGCGGATTCGCGCAAGAGTCCATTGCGTGTGCTCCTCAGATAATCACGATAGATCGTATCGCGCGAGACGCCCAGCGCATGGAGGATGATGGCTATCAGAAATCCAGTCCGGTCTTTGCCCGCCGTGCAGTGGAAAATGATGGGCAGACAATCACCATCGACAAGGCGGGCGAACAGACCCCGGATCGAACTGGAAAACGCACTGGGCAAATTCCGGTAGGTCTGCAGCATCATGCGCCGGGCGCCATCCGCATTCGGGTCGTGCCTAAGGATTTCAAGTAGCGACGCTTCGCCCGCACGCAAATCGACTCCGACCTCGATGTGAAGTTCCTCCACGCCCTGAACGGGCAGCCATCGGTTTGGTGCCGCCTTCCGCTCCCGCTCGCTGCGCATATCGCAAACCAGGCGAATTCCAAGTTTCGCGACGATGTCGAGATCGCGCTCGCTCAGCCCTGAAAGGCTTCCCGAGCGGTAGATGAGGCCTGCGCGGACGCGCCGCCCATCTCGCGCGAGAAGTCCACCAAGATCTCGAAAATTCGGTGCTCCGTCTAGCATACTGCCGACCTCCATTTACCATGAGCCGTCGCCGAGGCAATAAGCGTTTTCGGGTGCCTCACGATCGACGTACACGCGCGAAAATTGAAATGAGGTGGGCTGGCGACGGCAGGCACGTGCGTCGCCGCTTTTTTGCTTCGTCTTACTTCACGTACTTACGGAACTCCGGCTTGCGCTTTTCGCGGAACGCATTGCCGCCTTCCTTCGACTCGTCCGTTTCGTAATACATCGCGAGCGCTTGCATCGCGAACGCACCGATGCCGCGGATATTCTCGGTATCGATATTGAACGAGCGCTTCGCCAGCGCGATGGCGGTGGGGCTCATCTGCAGAATCTCGTCGCACCACTTCTTCGTTTCGGCGTCGAGTTGCTCGGGGGGCACGACTGCGTTGATGAGGCCCCAGTCGAGCGCCTGTTTCGCACTGTATTTGCGGCACATGTACCAGATTTCCCGTGCGCGCTTCTCGCCGATGATGCGCGCGAGGTACGCGGTGCCGAAACCCGGATCGACCGAACCCACCTTCGGACCGACCTGGCCGAAAATCGCGGTCTCGGAAGCGATCGCGAGGTCGCAGATCGTCACGAGCACGTTGCCGCCGCCGATCGCGTAGCCGTTCACGCGTGCGATCACCGGCTTCGGAATGTCGCGGATAATGCTTTGCAGTTCCTCGATCGGCAGGCCCACGGTACCGCGGCCATTGTAGCCGTCGCCGGACTGGTCGCCGCCGGTGCAGAACGCCTTTTCGCCGGCGCCGGTGAGCACCACGACGCCGATATCCTTGTTCCATCCCGCGAGACCGAAGGCCTTGATCAGTTCTTCACAGGTGTTGGCGTTGAACGCGTTATAGACGTTGGGGCGATTGATGGTGATCGTCGCGACGCCATCCGCTTCCTTGTAGATAATGTCCCTGAATTCCATGTCGTATTCCGATGTTGTTTGTTGAGCAGGTTCGAGACGCCGGTTAACCGGCCATCGTCAGACCGCCGGACACGCTGATGACCTGGCCGCTGATGAAAGCGGCGTCGTCGCTCGCGAGGAAGGCAACCGTGCCGGGGATATCGCCCGGTTCGCCCATGCGGCCGAAAGGCACGGCCTTCACGAGCGCAGCCTTGATGCGCTCGCCTTTCTCGCCTTGCGCGAGGTTGTCGAGCAGCGGGGTCGCGGTGGGGCCGGGGCAAACGACATTGACGGGAATATGCTGGCGGGCCATTTCGCGCGCCATGGTTTTCGTGAACGCGATGAGACCGCCTTTGCAGAACGAGTACACGGCTTCCATCGAGGAGCCCACGCGTCCCGCATCGGACGAGATGTTCACGACGCGGCCACGGCCGCGCTCAGCCATGCGTCGCAACACGGCGTGGTGCATATTCAGCGGGCCGTACAGGTTGATGGCGACGACCTTGTCCCAGAACGGCTTCTCCGTTTGCAGGAAGAACGAACCCATGTCCCAGCCCGCGTTGTTGACGAGAACCTCGATTGGACCGAGTTCTTGCTCGACTTTGGCCACGGCGGCGTGCACGCCTTCGTGATCCGTGATGTCGACGCGGTACGCACGCGCCTTGCCACCCGCCGCCTCGATTTCCGCCGCGACACGTGCCGCGCCTTCTTCGTTCAGATCGAACAGCGCGACGGTCGAGCCTTCCTCGCCGAATCGCTTGCTGATGGCGGTTCCGATCCCGCCCGCGGCGCCGGTTACGATGACGACCTTCTCCTTGAGCCCCTTCATTGATTCCCTCCGTGATGTGCGAGGCGCTTTCGCGCCAGTTAGTCTTTGCTCAACGCTTCCGTAACGGCTTCGCGTTTTCCCGTGGCACGGGCGACGAGCGCGCTGGCTTCGCTTGCGCTATAGCCCGCTTCGATCAGGACTTCGATGCTGTGCTCGCCGAGATTCGGCGGCAGATAGCGAACGTTGCCGGGCGACTCGGAGAAGTGCACCGGGATCGAGGTCATGACCATGTCGCCTTCGGTCGGGTGATCGAAGCGCTGGAAGAAGCCGGTCTCCTTGATGTACGCATCGTGCATCAGGTCTTTCAGGTCGCGTACGGGACCGTGCGGAACGTCCGCTGAGGCAAAAATGGCATTCCATTCGGCCGTGGTCTTGTTGCGTATGGCGTCGCCGACGATGCGGTACAACTCGTTGATGTTGCGCATGCGCTCGGTCATGTGGGAGAAACGCGGGTCGTCCAGCAGATGCGCTGCATCGATTGCGCACAGCACGCGGCGCCATTGCTCGTTGTTCACCGCCAGCAGGCAGATATGGCCGTCTTTCGTCGCATAGGGTCGGCGGTACGGCGAGAACATGCGCGGATAGCCGAGCCCGGTGCCGTCATTGGAGCCCAGCGCGCCTTCCCAGAGATGCTCGAAAAGATTGAACTGCAGCATCGTCTCGAACATCGGCACATGGACGAGCTGACCGAGACCGGTACGCTCGCGGTGATAGAGCGCCATGCCGATTGATGAGGCCAGCACGTAACCGCAGAACTTGTCGACGATCACGGTGGGGAAGTAGCGCGGCGAGCCGTCAGCGTCACGGTTCATCGCGGCAATGCCGGTTTCGCCCTGGATCACGTCGTCGAAGGCGGGGCGGTCCTTGTAGGGGCCGTCGATGCGGTAGCCGGCGCCCGACGCGTACACGATGCGCGGGTTGCGCGAGCGCACGGCTTCATAGCCGATGCCGAGCCGCTCGGCGGCGCTCGGACGCATGCTGTGCACGATGACGTCGGCCGTTTCGACAAGCTTGAGCAGCGCTTCGCGGCACTCGGCCTGTTTGAGGTTCAGGATCACGCTCCGCTTGTTGCGGTTCATGATCGTATAGAACACGGCCATGTCGGGATTGCGGCCGGGACCGTTCTTGCGGTTCTGGTCGCCTTCGGGCGGTTCGATCTTGATGACGTCCGCACCCATGTCGCCGAGCAGTTGCGTGGCTACCGGACCGAGCACGTTGATGGTCAGGTCGATCACGCGCACACCGGCTAACGGGCCCGTGGCCCGTTCGAGGGGTTGTTGTGGATTTTCCATGCTCAGGCCTTGTATTCTTTGCCCTTCACGAGTCTGAGCGGCGTATACACCATCACCTCCGTGCCGTCCTGCTTGAACACGCGGTTACGCGTGCGTACCAGGCCAAGTCCTGGGCGCCCCTTGCTGGGCCGGCATTCGATGACTTCGCATTCCACATGAATCGTGTCGCCCACGTAGGTGGGACCCTTGATATCCAGCTCCATGTTGAGGAACGCGAAGCCGACGCCCTGCATGGTGGCCTGCGTGAGCAGCCCCTCCATGAGCGTAAACACGAGTGCCCCCGGCGCGACGCGTCCCTTGATCGCGGACTGCTCCCTTAGAAACTCTGTGTTGGTAAACAGCACTTCCAGCATGCCAGTCACGGATACGAAATTCACGACGTCCGTTTCGGTGACTGTGCGGCCCACGGTCTTGAACTTGCGTCCAACGGGCAGGTCCTCCCAGTGGATACCCAAACCAACCGTTTCGATTTCTTCCATTGCCTGTCCTCTGTTGTTGTCGCTCGCTTGTAAGCTCAACTGTCGTTTTTCAGTTCTTCTTGATGCGGCCCAGCACGTTGTCCGCGACGATGTTGCGCTGGATCTGGTTGGTGCCTTCAATGATCTGCACAACCTTTGCGTCGCGGAAATAACGGTTGATCGGGTACTCGTTGGAGATGCCGGCAGCGCCAAATAGCTGCACGGCGTCGGTCGCGACCTTCATGGCGACATCCGATGCGAACATCTTCGCCATCGCAGCCATGGGAGCAAGTTCGCGTCCGCTTACGCCCGCGTCGACGAGCGATGCGGTGCGGTAGACGAGCTGGCGCGCGGCTTCGGTCTGCGTAACCATGTCGGCGATCATCCAGCGCACACCCTGGAAGTTGCTGATGGTCTGACCGAACGCTACGCGATCCTGAATGAACTTGACGGCGTGGTCGATCGCCCCCTGCGCAATGCCGACCGCGCGCGCGGCAACGATGGGGCGGCTCGTGTTGAGCGCTTCCATTGCCACCTTGAATCCCTGGCCGCCTTCCGGCCCGAGACGGTCTTCCGTGCGAATGACGGCGTCGTCGAAATAGAGGGGGCACGACGCCACGCCGCGCGCACCCATCTTGTCTTCTTCATTGCCGATCGTGAGCCCGGGCGTGTTGCGATCGACGATGAAGAGATTGATCCCCAGCGGCTGTCCTTCCTCATCGAGCGTCTTTGCCGCGACGAGAATGAAGTCGGCAATGTGCGAGTTCGTGCACCAGATCTTTGAGCCGTTGAGTACATAGCTACCGTTCTTGCGGCGCGCCGTGGTGCGAATGCCGGAAACGTCTGAGCCGCTTTGAGCTTCTGTGATTGAGAGCGCGCCACGCAGGTCGCCGGAGGCGAGCCCGGGCAGAAGGCGTACCTTCTGTTCTTCCGTGCCCCCTTCGAGAATGGCGCCAAAAGGCGTCCATTGCACGACCAGCAAATAGCCGGTGTTGTAGCAAACCCGCCCGAACTCCTCGACGGCGATACAGGCCGACATCACACTGCCGGCGCCGCCATACGCTTCGGGAAACGGCAACGTGAAGAGGCCCAGTTCCTTAAGCAGTGCGTACATGTCATGGGGATACTCGGCTGTACGGTCGATCTCGTCGGCGCGCGGCGCCACACGCTCCCTTGCGACGCGACGGATGAGGTCGCGGATCTGAACCTGGTCGTCTGTTAGTTCGTATGTCACTTCGAGCTCTCTTGCTGGCGGTTTTTCCGGATCGGGCCTGGATTCGTCTTTCGGAGTGGGCAATCGTCGCCCCCGCTGACCACTCCCGAATTACCCCGGTCTCTTCAAAATGTTGAACAATGTTCGATAAAGTAAACGATGGACTAGATTGCCGTCAAGCGCAGAAACTGGCTGCCGCGGGTTTGTCCGAGGTGCGCCCGGATTTTCGCCGGGATGTAGTGTCAGCCTTGTGGGGCGGGGCACGACAGGGCTTTCCCGCCGTTGACAGCATGCTTCCGATGCGTTTAATATTTGGAACAGTGTTCGGTTATTTGTTCCATTTTGGCCCGACATAGCGGCTCGATTCGCGGGAGCCCCAAGGCAAAAACGATTTGGAGGAGCGGGGAATGGACTCTCTTTGTCCTGAAGTCGACTATCAGAAGTTTCTGGCCGAGGGCCGCTTGATGATCCAGCGCAGCCGCAGCAGCGGCCGCTATGTGTTCTATCCGCGCGTGGCCGAGCCGGTTACCGGGGCGCGCGATCTGGAATGGGTCGAGGCGTGCGGGAAAGGCACGGTTTATTCCACCACGGTCGTGCGCCAGAAGTCGCCCACGCCGAGCTACAACGTTGCAGTGATCGATCTGGAGGAAGGTGTGCGCATGCTCAGCTGCGTTGAGGGCATCGAGCCGGAGGCCGTGCGCATTGGCATGCCCGTGCAGGCGAAGATCGTCTACCGGGGGGATGCGGCACTGCTCGTATTCGAACCAGCCTGACGCCCGCTAACCCGCAACCGGCCGTCAAGAGCCGGTCGCACCTGATGAAAGGTAGATCGAATGGAATTCAACTTGCGCGGGCGTACCGCACTGGTGGCAGGCGCCACCTATGGGATTGGGGAAGCACCTGGGTTGTCGTCGATGGACCTTGCTGCGCGCGCTTCCGTCGACGCGCTGGCCCAGGTAGGGCTCACGCCCGGCGATGTCGATGGCCTGTTCGTGTGCACGCCCGACGACATGCTCTCGGGCCTCACGTTTGCCGAATACCTCGGTATTAACCCGAAGTTCACCGACAACAACCGAAGCGGCGGCTCGGCGTTCGAGATTTACGCACACACTGCGGCGATGGCCTTGTGTACGGGCCAGATCGACGTCGCACTGATCGCATACGGGAGCAACCAGCGCAGCGCGGCGGGCAAGCTCGTGCAGTCGTCGCGTCCCTCGCCGTGGGAGAGCCCGTACAAGCCGATGAATCCGGTCTCGTCTTATGCGCTCGCGGCAGCGCGGCATATGCACCAGTTCGGCACGAAGCGCGAACATCTGGCCGAGGTGGCCGTCGCCGCGCGCAAATGGGCGCAGCTCAATCCGGATGCGTACATGCGCACGCCCTTGTCGATCGATGACGTGATGGGCGCGCGTCTCGTATCCGACCCGCTTTCCGTGCGCGATTGCTGCCTCGTGACGGATGGCGCGGCGGCCGTCGTCATGGTGCGCGCCGACCGCGCCCGCGATCTGACCGACAAGCCCGTCTATCTGCTCGGCGCGGCGTCGGCCACGTCACACCGCGAAATTGCGAGCATGCCCGATCTCACGGTGACTGCGGCGGCGCAATCGGGCCGGCGCGCGTATGACATGGCGGGCGTGAACGCCGGCGACATCGATGTCGCGATGCTGTACGACGCGTTCACGATCAACACCATTCTGTTCCTCGAAGACCTCGGCTTTTGCCCCAAGGGCGAAGGCGGTCGCTTTGTTTCGGATGGGGCCATCGCGCCGGGCGGCCGGCTCGCGGTGAATACGAACGGCGGCGGCTTGTCCTGCGTTCACCCCGGCATGTATGGGCTTTTCCTGATCGAAGAGTCGATGCGGCAACTGACGGGGCGCGCCGGCGAGCGCCAGATCCCCGGCGCGAAGCTGGCCATCGCGCACGGCAACGGCGGCGTGCTCTCGAGCCAGGCCACGGTGATTCTCGGAACAGAGGAAACGCTGTAAGACACGCCGGCCGCCCAGGCCACTGTCAACAGCTTTGCATGGGATCAGAGTAAGCGCAAAAGCGCCAACTCTGATCGACAGCCTTGCATGGGATCAGAGTAAGCGCTGAAGCGCCAACTCTGATCGACAGGAGACGGACAGATGAGCGAAGAGACCGGCAGCGACGCGACAGAGATCGTCCAGGCCCAGCAAGACGGCGCAATCGCGATCGTCACATTGAATTACCCCCAACGCCGCAACGCGTTTTCATTGAAGATGCGCGAGACGTTGTATGCGCAACTTTATCGCCTGATGCATCACGAGGAAAGTTGCCGCGCAATCGTCCTGACCGGCGCAGGCAATACATTTTGTGCGGGCGGCGACATCTCGGAGATGCAGACGCGCAAGGTGCTCGAGTACCGGCAACGCAATGAACTGCCGCTCGATATCTTCAGACTGATGGTCGAAGGTCCAAAAGCGGTGGTCGCCGCGGTCGAAGGGTTTGCGTTTGGCGCAGGCCTCTCGCTCGCAGCGGCTTGCGACTACGTCGTCACATCGTCGTCGGCGCGCTATGCGAGCGCGTTCGTGAAAGTCGGGCTGCTGCCCGATACGGGGCTCTACTGGTCGCTCTCGCAACGCGTGGGCGGTGGCCTCGCACGAGAACTCATGCTGAGCGCGCGCGAGTTCAACGGCGTCGAAGCCGGTGAGACCGGTTTTGCGAACCAGGTCGTCGCGCCCGGCGAGGCGCTGAACGCGGCCTTGAAGGTGGCGCAACAGTACGCGGAATTGCCCTCGGTCGCCACCGCGCATCTGAAGGCCGCGCTCGCGACGGGCATCCGCACGCTCGACGAAGCGATCGAAGCCGAAGTCAACCTGCAGCCCATCCTGCGCCGCAGCCGCGAACACCAGGAAGCCGTGAGCGCCTTCATGGAAAAGCGCAAGCCGGTGTTCGTGGCCGACTGAAGGGAGCCAACATGAGCGAAGAACAAACGGCAGCAACCGAAACGGCGCCGCTGATCGAGGTGACCCGCGAGGGGCCGGTCGCGATCGTGACGTTGAACAATCCGCGACGCCGCAATGCAATGGGGCGCCAGATGCGCCAGTTGCTGCGTGACACGGTGCATCGTCTCATGGTCGACGACCCTGAGTCGCGCGCAATTGTACTCGCTGGCGCGGGCGAGCATTTTTGCGCGGGTGCGGACATCTCCGAGATGACGAAACGCACGATCCTGCAAAGCCGCGAGATCCTGGCGGAATCCTGCGTGGTGGTGCGCGAAATGCAGGCGGGTCCGAAACCCGTTGTGGCCGCGGTGGAAGGCGTGGCCTTCGGCGCCGGCCTGTCGCTCGCTGTGGCGGCCGATTACGTCGTCGCAGCATCGAGCGCGCGCTTTTGCGCTGCGTTTCTGCGCGTAGGGCTGATTCCGGATACTGGCATTCTGTGGACGCTTCCGAAGCGCATTGGCATGGCCCGCGCGAGAGAGATGCTTTCGCTTGCTACGGAGATCGACGGCAACAAGGCCGCGGCAATCGACCTCGCAAACGAAGTGGTCGAGCCGGGCGCGGCGCGCGCCAGGGCGATTGAAGTTGCACTCGGCCTCGCGGCCTTGCCGCCGCTCGGCGTGGCGCTGTTGAAGGAATCGCTCACCAACGCCGCGACGACCATGGAAGGCGCGCTGCGAGCCGAGATCGACTATCAGCCCATCCTGCGTCAGTCGAAAGACCATCAGGCTGCCTGCAAGGCATTTATGGAAAAGACCACACCGGTCTTCACCGGTGAGTGAGCGCGGGGACCCATGCGATGAGTATCGAGCAGAAGGAAATGACTGCGGGCGCCGACGAGGTCGTGAAGGTGCGCCGTGAAGGCGACGTGACCGTTGTCACGATGAACTATCCCGAGCGCCGCAACGCGTTCTCCATGAAGATGCGGCTCGCGCTGATCGAGGTGTTTCAGCGGCTCATGAACGACGACCCGGATACGCGCGCCATCGTGCTGGCGGGCGCGGGCGGTCATTTTTGCGCGGGCGGCGACCTCTCGGAAATGCACGCGGCCACGCCGCGATTGCTCGCGCTGCGTGAGCGCATCGCGGTGGGCGTGCGTCTGTTCAAGCTGATTTATACGGGCACGAAGCCCGTCGTCGCGGCAGTGGAAGGCACGTGTTACGGAGCGGGCGTCTCGCTGGCTGCTGCGTGTGATGTCGTGGTCAGCGCCGAGACGGCGAAATACTCGTGTGCCTTCGGCAAGGTAGGCCTGCTGCCCGACACCGGGATTCTCTGGACGCTCCCGCAAAAGGTGGGTGGCGGCAAGGCGCGTGAACTGATGCTGAAGGGCGATGTCATCGATGCAGCCACGGCGCGCCGTATCGGCCTCGTCAGCGAGGTGACGGCGAGCGGACACGCGCTCGATGCGGCGATCGAGGCTGCGGCTCGCTTTGCGAGCTATCCGCCGGTGACGCTGGCGCTCCTGAAGGCGAGCCTCGTCAACGCGGGCAACTCGATCGAGGACGCTTGCCGTCTGGAGACCGATCTCAATCCGCTGGCGCGTCAAACGAGCGATCACACGGAAGCCGTGAAGGCCTTCATGGAAAAGCGCAAGCCGGTTTTCACGGGCGCCTGAAGCTGTCGTTCTTCATTGCTGTCTCTACTGGAAGTTCAATGCATATGTTTACGCCTGACCTGCTGAAGAGCAAACGAATCCTGATCACCGGCGGGGGCACGGGGCTCGGAAAAAGTATCGGCCGACGCTATCTCGAACTGGGCGCCGATCTTGTCATCTGCGGCCGCCGCAAGGAAGTGCTCGATGCGACCGCCGACGAGTTTCGCGGCGTGGTGCCCGGCGCACGCATTACGAGTGTTCAAGCGGACGTGCGCAGCGCGGAATCCGTCGAGGCGATGATGGATACGATCTGGCAGGACGGCCCGCTCGACGTGCTGCTGAACAATGCCGCGGCCAATTTCATCGCGCGCACCGAAAGCCTTTCGCCCCGGGCGGTGGATGCGGTGCTCGACATCGTGCTGCACGGCAGCTTCTATTGCACGATCGCGGCGGGCAAGCGCTGGATCGACGCGGGCCACACGGGCAACGTGATCAGCACGGTCTCTACGCCCACGATGACCGGCTCGGCCTTTACGGCGCCGTCCGCTGCGGCGAAGGCCGGTGTTCTGGCGATGACCCGTAGCCTTGCGGTCGAGTGGGGCCCGAAGGGCATTCGCCTGAACGCGGTGGCGCCCGGACTCTTCCCGACGCCCGGTGCCTGGGAGCAACTGTATCCGCCGGGCTCGCAGGTCGAGCCGCAGGAGCGCTCCGTCCCGCTGCGCCGCTTTGGCGATCACACGGAACTCGCCGATCTTTACGCGTATCTGGCTTCGGATGGGTCCGGCTACATCACCGGCGACATGATCGTGATTGACGGTGGCCGCTGGATGCAGGGCGTTGGTGGCCCGACCTTCCGTGCCATGCAGGACTGGACCGACGAACAATGGGACGCCATGCGCACCCATGCGCGCAAGGGTTGAACGATGGGTCCGCTCGCAGGAGTCCGAATCATCGAGCTGGCCGGCATCGGGCCGGGCCCCATGGCCGCGATGTTGCTCGCCGACCTCGGCGCGACGGTGTTGCGCATCGAGCGTCGCCAGCCCGTCAAGCTCGGTATCGAGCGCCCGCTGCGCTACAACCTGTTGCTGCGCAACCGGAAGACGATCGCGCTCGACCTGAAAGACCCGGAGGCCGTCGAACTCGTGCTCTCTCTGGTGGAGCGCGCCGACGCCTTGATCGAAGGCTTCCGTCCTGGTGTGACCGAGCGCCTCGGACTCGGTCCGCAGGTCTGCCTCGAGCGCAACGCGAAACTCGCCTATGGGCGCATCACGGGATGGGGGCAAGACGGACCGCTCGCGCAGTACGCCGGGCACGACCTGAACTACATCGCGATCACCGGCGTGCTCAACGCGATTGGCCGCCGCGACCAGCCGCCTTCGATACCGCTGAACCTGATCGGCGACTATGCCGGCGGTTCGCTGTATCTCGCGATGGGGCTGCTCTCGGCGATCCTGCATGCGCGCAACGGCGGCGCAGGCCAGGTCGTGGATGCCGCGATCGTCGATGGCACAGCCAACCTTGCCACCACGTTCTTCGGCATGCAGGCTGCCGGAATATGGCGTGACGGGCGCGGGACGAATATCACGGACTCCGGATCACACTTCTACGACGTGTACGAATGCGCGGACGGCAAGTGGATCACGATCGGTCCCATCGAGGACAAGTTCTATCTCGAACTGCTGCGCCTGCTCGACATCGACCCGCGAACACTCGGCGCTCAGCTCGACGAAAGCAACTGGGCCGCCGCACGCGCACTGTTTGCGCTGAAGTTCAAGAGCCGCACGCGCGAGCAATGGACCGCGCTGCTCGAGCATTCGGACGCATGCTTCGCACCGGTGCTGTCGTGGACCGAGGCCCCCGAACATGCGCATCTGAAGGCGCGCGGCACGTTCATCGAAGTCGACGGCATCGTGCAGCCGGCGCCGGCGCCGCGCTTTTCCGCCACGGTGCCCGCGAAACCGACGGCCCCCGAAGCACCCGACGCGGCAACGGTCGATGCAGCGCTCGCCGCATGGCTCGAAGCGGGCCGCATTGGCGAGCTGAAAGAAGCGGGAACGCTGGCCTGAGCGGCACACGGCAGGCGACCCCAAAAAACGAAACGAGACACTCATGGATCTGCGATATACCGACGAGGAGCTGGCGTTCCGCAATGAGGTGAGAGCCTTCTTCAAGGAAGCGCTGCCCGCCGACATTCGACGCAAGGCTAGCCTGGGACAGCGTTATTCGGCGGCCGACCTGCGCCGTTGGCAGCGCATTCTCTACGAGCGCGGCTGGGCGACGCCCGCGTGGGACAAGGCGTGGGGCGGGACCGGCTGGAGCGCCGTGCAGCAATATATCTTCAAGGAAGAGCTGCACATGGCCCCGGCGCCCGAAACACTGTCGTTCAACGTGAACATGATCGGCCCGGTGTTGATCGCGTTCGGCAGCGAAGAGCAGAAGCGTCACCTCCTGCCCCGCATTGCGAGCCTCGAATACTGGTTCTGCCAAGGCTTTTCCGAGCCCGGCGCGGGTTCTGATCTGGCCGCGCTGCGAACCCAGGCGGTTCGCGACGGCGACCACTATGTCATCAACGGGCAGAAGCTTTGGACCTCGACGGCGCATCACGCCGACTGGATGTTCTGTCTCGTGCGCACGGATTCGAGCGGGAAGAAGCAACAGGGCATTACTTACCTGCTGATCGACATGAAGACGCCGGGCCTGACGGTGCGCCCGATCATCACGATAGACGGGCACCACGAAACCAACGAGGTGTTCTTCGACAACGTGCGCGTCCCAGTCGCGAATCGCATTGGCGAGGAAAACAAGGGCTGGGACTACGCCAAGTATCTGCTCGGCAACGAGCGCAGCGGCATTGCGCGCGTAGGCGTTTCGAAGATGCGAGTGCGGCACGCAAAGGACCTCGCGAAGCGCGTGCCTTGCGGTGACGGCGTGCTGTGGGACGACCCGCGCTTTCGGGAGCGGGTAGCGGCCGTGGAAGTGGAGTTGAAGGCGCTGGAAATGACGCAGATGCGCGTGATCGCCGAAAGCAGCGCGCAAGAGAGCCATGTGCCGGACCCCAAGACCTCGATCCTGAAGATCAAGGGTTCGGAGCTCCAGCAACTTTCCGCCGAACTGCTGCTGGAAGTGGCGGGTCCGGATGCGTTGCCGCTCGATGTCGACTTCCTGCGCGGTCTTGGCGACGCGGTTCGCGAGCCCGAATGGGCGCTTACGATCGCGCCGAACCACTACTTTGCGCGTCACGTTTCGATTGTGGGCGGCTCCAACGAGATTCAGAAGAACATTCTCGCCAAGTCGGTATTGGGACTTTGAGCGACGGTCGAACAGCGGAGAAGCATGGGCTATGGACTTTGATTTCACCGATGAGCAACGCATGCTCAAGAACAGCGTCGAGCGGCTCGTCAAGGACGAGTACGGTTTCGAGCAGCGTGCGAAGTATCTCGCGGAGCCGGACGGCTTCAGCCGCGCGCAATGGGCGCGCTATGCGGAGATGGGGCTGCTGGGTCTTTCGTTCGACGAGGAATACGGCGGCAGCAACTGCGGTCCTGTCGAAACGATGATCGTCATGGAGGCGTTGGGCCGCGGTCTCGCGGTCGAGCCGTACCTCGCAACGGTCGTGCTGGGCGGCGGCTTCGTGCGCCTTGGCGGCAACGCGGCGCAACGCGAGGCGATTCTGCCGCAGATTGCTCAGGGCGAACTGCTGATGGCCTTCGCGCACAGCGAAGCGCAGTCGCGGTACGACCTGGCGGACGTTGCAGCCACCGCGCGGCGTGAAGGCGACGGATGGGTGATTGACGGCGCCAAGCGCGTCGTGCTGCACGGCGGCAGCGCCGATCTCCTCGTGGTGTCGGCGCGGGTGTCGGGCAGCAGGCGCGAACGTGACGGCATCGGCCTGTTCGTGGTCAGGGGCGACGCGGCGGGCGTGACGCGCCGCGTATATCCGACGCAAGACCGGTTGCGTGCTGCAGACATCGAGTTTTCCAGCGTGCGCGTACCAGATAGCGACGTGCTGGGAGTCGCGGGTGCTGCGTTCCCGATCATCGAAACGGTCGTTGCACACGCAATCGCCGCGGTGAGCGCGGAAGCAGTCGGCGCAATGGCCGCCGCGCACGATGAAACCATCGAGTATCTCAAGGTCCGCAAGCAGTTCGGCGTACCTATCGGGTCATTTCAGGCGCTCCAGCATCGGGCGGTCGACATGCTGGTCATGGTGGAGCAGGCGCGCAGCATGGCGCTCTTCGCGACCATGATGAGCGAGGAACCGGATGCGGGGGAGCGGGATCGCAGCATGTCTGCCTCGAAAGTGCAGATCGGACGCTCGGGCCGCTTCGTCGGCCAGCAAGGCGTGCAGCTGCACGGCGGCATCGGGATGACCGAGGAGTGCAAGATCGGCCACTACCTGCGACGCCTGAGCGTGATCGATATCCAGTTCGGCTCGACCGAACATCATCTGACCCAGCTCGCCAATGCCGGCGGCCTGATCGATGCAGCAGTGTGAGCCGCGTATCCAGCCAAGTATACGGAAACCATTCATGAGCCGAATTACCCCTCCCGATCAATATCAGGAACTACGCGACGCCCTGCGTGACCTCTCGAAGGAATATCCCGATGAGTACTGGCGCCGCATCGATCACGAGCGCGTGTACCCGGAGGCGTTTGTCGACGCGTTGACGAAGGCCGGCTGGATGGCGGCGCTGATTCCCCAGGAATACGGTGGTTCCGGCCTCGGGCTAACCGAGGCGTCCGTGATCATGGAGGAGATCAACCGAAACGGCGGCAACTCCGGGTTCTGCCACGGCCAGATGTACAACATGAACACGCTGCTGCGCAACGGCTCGGTAGCGCAAAAGCGCAAATATCTGCCGAAGATCGCGAGCGGCGAACTGCGCCTGCAGTCGATGGGTGTGACCGAGCCGACCACGGGAACGGACACCACGAAGCTGAAGACCACCGCCGTGAAGAAAGACGGCCGCTATGTGGTCAACGGCCAGAAGGTATGGATTTCACGCGTGCAGCATTCGGACATGATGATCCTGCTCGCGCGTACCACGCCCTTGTCGGATGTGAGGAAGAAGTCGGATGGGCTGTCGTGCTTTCTCGTGGATCTGCACCAGGCTATTGGCAACGGTCTGACCGTGCGGCCGATTCCCAACATGGTCAATCACGAGACGAATGAACTGTTCTTCGACAATCTCGAGATTCCCGAAGAGAACCTGATTGGCGAGGAAGGCAAGGGCTTCAAGTACATCCTCGACGGGCTCAACGCCGAGCGTGCGCTGATTGCGGCCGAGTGTATTGGCGACGGCTACTGGTTCGTTGAGCGCGCATCGAAATACGCTAGCGAGCGTATCGTCTTTGACCGGCCAATCGGCATGAATCAGGGCATCCAGTTTCCGATCGCCGAGGCGTATATCGACGTGCGCGCGGCGGATCTCATGCGCTACAACGCCTGCGAACTGTTCGACAACCATCAGGCATGCGGCGCAGAAGCGAACATGGCGAAGCATCTGGCGGCCACGGCTTCGTGGAAAGCGGCGAATGCCTGCTTGCAGACGCATGGCGGCTTCGGTTTCGCCTGCGAATACGATGTCGAACGCAAGTTCCGCGAAACGCGGCTTTATCAGGTGGCGCCGATTTCGACGAACCTGATTTTGTCCTACGTCGCCGAGCATGTGCTCGACCTGCCGCGTTCATTCTGAGCATCGAGGGGGATCTCATGCACTTCGAGACCATTCTGTACGACGTCAAGGACCGTATCGCGACGATCACGCTCAACCGTCCTGAACACATGAACACCTGGAACGACCAGGCGGCGACGGAAGTGTACGAGGCAATGCAGGCGGCGGGTGCGGACCGCGGCGTGCGTGTCATCGTATTCACCGGCGCGGGGAAGGCGTTTTGCGCGGGCGGCGATATTCACAGCTTCGGCGGTGACCCCGCCGCGCTCATGACCAAGCTGCCGCGCCCATTCGACGTGCGTAAGCGCGCGGACTGGCAAACGCGTTGTTCGTATTACCCGGCCATTCCGAAGCCGGTGATCGCCATGCTCAATGGCGCGACCGTCGGCATTGGCCTGATTCACGCGCTCTTTTGCGACATCCGGTTCGCGTCGGAAGACGCCACCATTACCACGGCATTCGCGCGCCGCGGTCTGACCGCCGAATACGGCATGGCATGGATACTCGCGCGCCACGTGGGTCAGGCGCATGCGCTCGACCTGCTGCTGTCGGGTCGCAAGATCAAGGGCCGCGAAGCCGAGCGCATGGGACTCGTGAACCGTGCGATCCCGGCGGAGAAACTGGTCGAGGAGACTTACGCCTATGCGCGCGAAATGGCGGAGTACTGCTCGCCGCGCTCGATGCGCATCATGAAGGAGCAGGTCTGGGACGTGCCTTTCCAGACGCCCCACGAGGCGGTCATGTCCGCTGGTCTGGACATGCCGATCGCCAACCAGTGCGATGACTACAAGGAGGGCATGGCGAGCTTTCTCGAGAAGCGCAAGCCCAACTTCACGGACTACTGAGCACCTACAGGACACCCTCATGCTGAACTACGAAGTCGTCAAGAACTGGCCTATCGAAGACGTCACGCAGACGTACAGCGAACGCGACGTCATGCTGTATTCGCTGGGCCTTGGCCTCGGCGGAGACCCGTTGGACGCCGACCAACTGCGCTACGTGTATGAGAAGGACCTGCAGGCGATGCCGACTTGCGCGGCCGCGTTCGCGTGGCCGAGGTCGTGGATGCGCGACCCGCGTACGGGCATCGACTACCTGAAGCTTGTGCACGGCGAGCAGGATGTGCGCTTCATGCGGCCAATGCCGGTTGCTGCGACCATCGTCAGCAAGACCCGTGTGAGCCGCATCTCGGACAAAGGCGCCGGCAAGGGCGCGATCGTCGAGCTTCTGCGCGACATCGTCGACGCCTCGACGGGCGAGCAACTCGCGCAAGTCCGGCAGGTGTCATTCCTGCGCGGCGACGGAGGGTTCAGCGCCGAATCGGGCGTGAGCGACGTGCCGCCCGAAGCGCTTCCGCCGGTGCCGGAGCGCGCGCCGGACGCGGAATACGTCTTTTCCACCGGCGCCCATGCCGCGCTGATCTACCGCCTTTCGGGCGATGCCAATCCGCTGCACGCGGATCCGGAGGTGGCCTCGAAGGCGGGATTCAGCCGACCCATTCTGCATGGCCTCGCGACCTATGGCATGGCGGGCTACGCCGCGATTCGCACTTTCGCGGGCAACGATGCCACGCGTTTGAAGCGGCTCGCCTTGCGCCTGACTTCGCCGGTTTATCCGGGCGAAGAAGTGCGCTTCCAGTTCTGGCGGGATAGCGACACACGCCTGCATCTGCGCGCGCGCGTTGATGCGCGCGATGTGGCGGTGCTGAACAACGGAATCGTGGAAATTGCCTGAAAACGCGACTGGAGCCTGAAGATGGACCTGAAAGAGAGCCCCGCCGAGAAGGAATTTCGCGCCACGGTGCGTGAATTCGTCGCGACGCATCTGCCTCACGATATTCGCGAGCGCGTGCTGAACTTCCGCCATGTGCCGCGCGAAGACTACGTGAGTTGGCAACGCATTCTTGCCGGGAAGGGTTGGGGCGCGCCCGCATGGCCCGCACAATTCGGCGGCGCCGCCTGGAATGCGGCACAGCGCAACATCTTCGACGAGGAATGCTTCACCGCCGGCGCGCCGCGCCAGATGCCGTTCGGCCTTTCCATGGTCGGACCCGTGATTCAAAAATTCGGCACCGACGCGCAGCGCGAACGGTTCCTGCCGCGCATCGTATCAATGGAAGACTGGTGGTGCCAGGGCTATTCCGAGCCGGGCGCGGGCTCCGATCTGGCCTCGCTCAAGACGCGTGCGGATCGCATCGACCGTGACGGTCGGTCGTTCTACGTCGTCAACGGCCAGAAAATCTGGACCTCATTCGCGCAATGGGCGAACTGGATTTTCTGTCTCGTTCGCACGGACGGGAGCGGCCGGCCACAGGAAGGCATCTCGTTCCTGCTGATCGATATGTCGACGCCCGGTATCACGGTCAGGCCGATCCGCACGCTGGACGGCGGTCACGACGTCAACGAAGTGTTCTTCGACAACGTGGAAGTGCCAGTGAGCAATCTCGTCGGAGAGGAGCATCGCGGCTGGTCGATCGCGAAGTATCTGCTCGGACACGAGCGCACCAATATTGCCGGACTTGGTAACTGCAAGCGTTTCATGCGGCGTCTCAAGGAGATTGCGAGCACCGTGCGCAAGCACGGCAAACCGCTCATCGAGGACGTGCGCTTTCGCGATCGCATCGCTAAGGTGGAAATCGATTTGATCGCTCACGAATGGTCGCTTCTGCGCGTGGTCTCCGCCGAAACCGCAGGGCGTCCCATCGGACCGGAAGCTTCGGTGCTAAAGATCCGGGGTTCGGAGATTCAGCAGGAACTCACCGAATTGATCATGGAATGCGCAGGTCCCTATGCAGTGCCTTTCGTAAGCGAAGCGCTGGATGCGGAATGGCGCGGCGAAACCGCGAACGGCGAATTGCTCAACGCGCTGGCCGCGCACTACCTGGACTGGCGCAAGATTTCGATCTACGGCGGTTCGACCGAAGTGCAGAAAAACATCATCGCCAAGCAGGCGCTCGGCATCTGAGGACACGCCATGGACTTCACGCTGGTTGAAGAGGAACAGATGCTGGCCGATGTGGTCGGTCGCTTCGTCGAAAAGGAATACGACTTCGAGGCGAGGCGTCGTCTCGCCGCCACGCCGCAGGGCTGGTCGGATGCGCATTGGTCCACGCTCGCCGAAATGGGCGTGCTCGCGCTGAACGTGCCGCAGGACCACGGCGGGCTTGGCACGGGCCCGGTCGAGACCATGCTCGTGATGGAAGCCTTCGGCCGGGGACTCGTGCTGGAGCCGTTCGTTTCGTCGGCTGTGATCGGCGCGAAGCTCATCGGGCGCGCGGGACACGAGGCGCGCAAGGCGGAGCTGCTGGCCGGTATCGCAGACGGCAGCCTGAAGACCGCGCTCGCGACGCTGGAACCTGGCGCGCACTTCGATTTGTGGAACGTAGCGACGAGAGCCGAAGCAACGCGTGACGGGTACATCCTCAACGGCCGCAAGGGCGTCGTGCTGCATGGCGCCTGCGCGGACATTCTGCTCGTTTCGGCACGTACGGCAGGCGAGCAGGCGGACAAGCACGGTATCACGCTCTTCGCTGTCGACGCGCACGCGCAGGGTGTGAGCGTCAAGGGGTTTCCCTCACTGGATGGCCAGCGTGTCGCGGAAGTGGTGCTGAACGGCGTGCGAGTCGACCAAAAGGCGGTGATCGGCGCGATCGATCAGGGTTACCCGTTGCTCGAATGGACCGTCGATCAAGGCATATTCGCGCTGTGCGCCGAAGCCGTGGGCGCGATGTCGCGGCTGAGTGAACTGACTTTCGAGTATCTGCGCACGCGCAAGCAGTTTGGTTCGCCGATCGGCAAGTTCCAGGCGCTGCAGCATCGCGCTGCCGATATCTTGACCGCGGTGGAACAGGCGAAATCGATCGTCTATTTTGCGGCCGCCAAGCTCGGCGAAGACGATGACGTTGCCGCTCATCGCGCTGTGACCGCCGCGAAAGCGCTCATCGGGCACAGCGCGCGCTTCGTCGCGCAGCAGGCAGTGCAGCTTCACGGTGGGATGGGCATGACGGACGAGCTGGCGGTGGGTTGGTATGTGAAGCGCCTAACCTGCATCGACATGACGTGGGGAAACACCGAGCACCATATTGAGCTATACGGAGCGTTCCTGTAACCGCGGCTCGCACAGTAACAAGAAAGATTCATTCGGCCGTGCATAGCGGCCAATTCGAAGAAAGGAGACAACCTTATGTCAGCAGCTGGCCATGGCGCAACTCCGGAGCTGGCGCCGGTACCTGCGCACGTTTCGCCGGAACGGGTATTCGATATCGATATCTATCACCCGCCCGGAGCAGAAGACGACTACCATCTCTCGCTCAAGAAGCTGCACGCCGAAGGCATTCCCGACATTTTCTGGACGCCTCGTAACGGCGGCCATTGGATCGCAACGCGCGGCGACGACATCTATCACATCCTCAAGGACTACGAGAACTTCTCGTCGAAGCAGCTTACCGTGCCGCTGGTCGAGCATCAGCCGTTGCCACCGATCTTCTTCGATCCTCCGCAGCATACGGCGTATCGCGCGTTGATCGCGCCCGCATTCATGCCGCAGGCGATCAGCAAGCTCGAAGAAAAAGCGCGCGAAATGGCGATCGAGTTGATCGAAGACTTTTACCCGAAGGGAGAAGTGGAATTCGTCTCCGGGTTCGCGCAGCATCTGCCGATCGGCATTTTCATGAACATGGTGGCGCTGCCCGCCGAGGATCGCGAGTACCTCCTGAGCCTCGCCGACAAGATGGTGCGCCCGGTGGACGCCAGGGAAAAGCTGGGCGCGCTCGGCGCTATCTTCCAGTACCTGGGCGTGAAGATCGCCGAACGGCGCGCGAATCCGGGCGACGATCTCATCAGCAAGATCGTGAACTCGAAAATCGACGGGCGAGCCTTGACCGACGAGGAGGTTCGCGGTCTGTGCGGACTCGTGCTGATCGGCGGGCTCGATACCGTTGCGTCCGCAATGGGATTCATCGCCAGTTTTCTGGCTGGCAGCCCCGCTCATCGCAAGCAGCTCATCGACAATCCCGAGCTGACCCAAAAGGCCGTTGACGAGCTATTACGGCGTTTCCCAGTGGTCAACCAGGGGCGGCGGATTACCCACGATTTCGAGTACAAGGGCGTGCAACTCAAAGCGGGCGACATGATCATCATGCCGACCACGCTGCATGGCCTCGACGAGAGAAAATTCGACGATCCGCTTAACGTCGATTTTGCCCGGCCCACGCCGATTCATTCGACGTTCGGCAATGGTGCGCATCGTTGTCCCGGCTCGTTCCTAGCGCGCGTGGAATTGAAGGTTTTCCTCCAGGAATGGCTTAAGCGTATTCCTGACTTCCAGATCAAGCCGGGTGAGAAGGCGGGTGTCCACGGAGGGGTGAACGGCACGCTGTACCACTTGCCTCTTGTGTGGAAGGTGGCCGGCTGAGCGCATATCTGTAGAATCCGGTGCGCGCAGACCGCTACGCGCGCTGCGCGCGCCTGAACTTCAGGTTCATGGAGACGCTTTGCTCAGCGCACGCCAGACGACCTTCATGGCGTGACGGAATGAATCCCGCTCGGGTGTGTTCGTTCCCGACCGGCGTAGAAAGACGACCAGACCTTGCAGATGGGAAAGAAGCAGGGCGCCGCGCAGCGTACATTCCGCCGACGCCAAGGTTGGGTTGATTTCCGCGATCAGTTCCGCCAGAAGAACCTGAAAATCCGCAGTGGATTTGGCCATCAGGGCATGGAGATACGGTTCGTGTTCAGCCAGGCTCCAGGTTTCCAGCACAAAGGCGCTAACGCGATTGCCGCCGGGTGCCGTCAGCACAGAGAATGCCTCTTCGACGATCATGTCCAGCCGGGCCTCCGGTGGCCGGTGTTTGTCCTGCGTGATCGCCTGATAGTGTTCGAAATAGCGATTCGTGAATGCCTCGATCGTGGCCCGCAATAGTTCTTCGCGGGTGCTGAAATAGTGCTGCAGGGTCCTCAGCCGGATGCCTGCGTCGCTGGCGATGCGGCGTTGCGTGAATCCAGCGTTGCCTTCCGATGCGAAGACTTCGATCGCCACTTCAATGATGGCTGGCACACGTGTAGATCTGTTCCCTCGCCGCCGAGGCGCATCTGCTGCCGGCTTGTCGAGGTCTGCCGATGAGATGGTCAGGTCTTTCATCTGTTGTGCTCTCCTTGGCGTTTCCTGTCCCTCTCGCGCGCGTCGTAATGGCGAGACGAATAAGACTGGAAACTGTTCCCGCCCCCGATATTTACGTCTTCCGATTCGGATCGGACGGCGGCGAGTTTGATCTGATGATACCGCTAGTCAGGCGACGAATAAACAGTAGTCCGACGACTAATTGACTCCAGATCACATGCGGCTCTCGCCCTGTAGCATCACGCATGCTACTAGAAAATAGGGTGGACTTGTCCATACCGGCATTTCCCCTGGTACCGTTGAATCTTGATAATGGGTCTACTGACTACTAATATTTAGTCAGTAGACACATTTACGTCTGCATCACGCGGAACCTTCTGCGACGGCAACCGGAGCACGAGGAACACGGGTGTCTGGGCTGACTGGTTAGTGCCTCCATTTGCACCCGTGAGTGTGATCGTCAGAGGCGCGCAAGAGCGGTTGAAGGAGCAGGGCATGAAGCTTGGAGAAAGTTCTTTGCGTGCGCTCATCGAGAAATGGCTCGCACCCACTGCGAACACCCCGGTGCACGTGACCCGATGTACCTTCGCGAATTCGAGCCAGACGAGGTGTGTGCTCGCACGGTCATCCGCCTCGCAGGGGGACCTTTCGATATTCTTCTTTCGGCATGACGATGGGGCCTGGCGCGTGTTCCCTCCTGCTCCCCGAAAACCAGCAATGCACGCTAGCGCAGGAACTGGATAGCGGATTGCGAAAGTCGCGGTCGACAGCCGGCATATATGGAAGGACTGCCAAGGAAGGTGGTCTGGTCCCGTAAGCGCTTCGGTCGCTCGTGCAATTCTTCCTCCGTTCACCATTGAATCGAAAGACTAAACGCCGCGTCGTCCGTGACCGGTACCGCGCCGCTTGGGGGCGGCGATACTTGGCCGCGCCCGGCCTGCATGTCGATTCATGAACCGCCGCCGGCTTGTTGCGCGAAAGCTCCCATGGTTTGCGTCGCCAACCCGCGCAGGCGAGGCGGATGCCCCGCAAATGCAAGCGCCGCCAACACTCGTTAGCACAACGCGCGCCGTATGCAGTCGGCGCCACATTGGCCAAGGCATGCATGTACTGAGTTAAGCCGATGACAAAAATCGAACTCTCGTTTACCCAGGTTTGTGAACGGCGTTCGAGAAAATGTACCGCATAGGGGTGAGCGAGCGTTGACAGTCAGGTTTCGAGCGTTTATCTTTGCGAACAGCATTCGTATTCTGGTGATGCGCTGGGGGGGACCCCGAGACGCGATGCTGACGAGGTAGAGGCCGGTTTCGCTTCATTGCTAAAAGTCTGCGGCAGTCCAACGGCCTTGGCCTTTTCTGCGGCAGTTCGACAAAGAAAAGAGGAGACGCATGAAAAAGAAGAGCCTGAAGCCAAGTGCGATCAGCCTTGGCGTGCACGCAACCTGTATCGCGGCGGCTTGCGGGTTGTGGAGCGCGAACGCCAATGCATTTCACTTTGATGTGCCGAACCCGGACATCGACATGGAATGGGATAACACGGTGCGTGCGGATTACGACATTCGGCTTCAGAACCCGGATCACTTCTACACGAACAGTCCGACCTACGACGAAGGCGATCTGTCGACGCCGAGGTTCAGCACGATCCAGGCGATGCTGAACCTCTACAGCGAGTTCGATTTCAAGTACAAGGAGACGTCGGGCTTCCGCATCAGTATGGACGCGTGGTACGACCCGACGTTCAAGAATCACAATACGAGCAATCCGGCATTTCTGCCGAACTATCCCAACAACGAGTACACAAGCTACATCAAGAAGTATTACCAGGGACCGAGCGCCGAGTTGCGTGATGCCTTCGTGTTCAACACCTTTGACCTCGGCGGGCATTCTGTCAACGTCAAGCTCGGCCGCACGGCGGTTACCTGGGGCCAGTCGGCGTTTGCTACGCTGGGTGGCGCCAACTCGGTGGCGATCGGCCAGGCGCCTCTGGACCTGATGAAGCTGACGCAGAGCCCGAGCGCCTCGCTCAAGGAGATCGTGTTGCCGACGGCTCAGGCTGACGTGACGACGAACATTACGGATACGATCACCCTCGGGGCGCAATATACCTTCGAGTGGAACCACGATCGCCTGCCAGAAGGCGGCACGTATTTCGGCGGTGCGGATCCGATTCTCTATGGGCCGCCGGTGGCCAGCTACACGACGATTCCTGGACTGGGCACGTTCGCGATTCCGCGTGTACCGCCGACCAAAGGTCAGATCGGTGATATCGGTCTTGACGGCAAGTGGCGTGTTGATTCGCTGGCAACCACCTACGAACTGACGTATCGCCACTTCGCCATGAAGATGCCTTGGGCGGCCGTGCTCGTGCCGGGCGCTGGGCCGCAACTCTTTCCGGGCACCAATCTGCCGGGCGTCACGGCGAAATACGGCAACGACGTCAACCTGATCGGTCTGGGCTTCAATAGTGCTATCGGCAATGCCGCCGTGGCTGGCGAAGTCTCATACCGCTGGAACATGCCGCTCAATGCAGTCAACACGACGACGGTCAACGACGCGCCGACTGGCCGTACGCTGCATGGTCTTTTGAACGTTACGCAGTCGTTCGGCAAGTCGCCGTTGTGGGACAACATGTTCCTGCAGGCGGAATTCTCGTTCAATCAGTTGTTGAGCGTGCAGTCGAATGCGGGTAATTTCGCTAATTCCAGCTATGACACCACGGGCCAGTGTTCGGCATCGGGCAATTCTGCATTCAATAACTGCTCGACGCGCTTCTGGGCCGGTCTCGGCATCGGTGCGAGCCCGCAGTGGTATCAGGTATTCCCTGGGGTCGACCTGACGATGCCGCTGTTCGTCAATCTGAACCTGAAGGGCTACTCGTCCGTTATCTCGCCGGCCGCCGAGGCGCAAGGCCAGAATACGTTCGTGGTCGGGCTCGACTTCACGATCTACAACAAGCACGAGGTGGACATCACCTACACCTATTATATGAACAAGAAGGGGTACTCGACGGCGGGCGCCGCGACGGCTCTCGGCGCGCCCTACAGCGACAAGTCCTGGCTCGGTATCACGTATCAGACAACGTTTTGATAAAGATGGAGACAGCTGTGAAAAGATTCCCAAAGCTTCTTAAAACGCTTGCGGTTCTTGCGGCAATCTGGGCTTCGCCATACACGCTAGCCGCCGATAGCGGATTGACGCCGTTTGGCGCCGAGATCGCAGGAAACAAGGACGGGACAATTCCTGCCTATACTGGGGGCATCACGCAGGCTCCGGCCGGATTCAAACCGGACTCAGGAAAATGGGCGGATCCGTTTCCCGGTGAAAAACCCATTCTCCAGATCACGGCACAAAACTACGAGCAATACGCGGACAAATTAAGTGCGTCGGCAGTCGAATTATTCAAACGCTATCCGACTTACAGGATGGATGTCTATCCGACTCACCGCAGCGTTTCGTATCCCGACTGGTATTTGGAGAACTCCACCAGGAACGCTCAAACCGCGAAGCTTGAAAAGAACGGCCTTTACCTATCCGGAGCATTTGGCGGAAAACCGTTTCCGGTGCCGAAGAATGGGCAGGAAGCGTTGTGGGACTGGGAGTTGCGTTACGTCGGTACGATCCAACGCAATAACGTGAAAACGTGGTTGGTGGACTCGAGTGGTACGCCGATCCTTGCGGCGCAATTCAAGAGCTCCCTCTATTACCCGTACTTCGATATCAAGAAGGAGGATGAATTCCGGAAAAAAGCGGGCCTCGCAAACTGGTATTACGTGTACAACGACTACGCGGCACCGGCGCGCTTGATTGGCGATACGACCCTCTTCTGGTACTTCATGGACACGGCGGATCATGATCAGCAGTCCTGGGAATACAACCCGGGGCAGCGTCGTGTGCGGGTGGCGCCGGATCTCGCCTACGATACGCCGAACCCCGGCTATTCGGGCGCAATCACGATGGATGACATCCAGTTGTTCTACGGACGGATCGATCGCTGGGACGCCAAGATCGTGGGCAAGAAGGAGATGTACATCCCGTACAACGACTACAAGCAGCAGTATGAAACGCCCGCGAGCAAGATCCTCACACCGCATTTCGTCAATCCGGATCACGTACGCTGGGAGCTTCACCGTGTGTGGGTCGTTGACCTGAAGCTCAAGTCGGGTGCGCGCCACGTCTACGGCCGCAAGATGCTCTACCTGGATGAAGATGGCGGTGGCGGGATGATGGACGCTTACGACCAGTCGGGCAAGCTCTATCGCGGTGGATTCGAGACGACGGTGCCCGCCTACGACTACAAGGTTCCGTATTCACTCGGCAACTGGTTTTACGACTTCAATAGCGGCATTTACATCTTCGGCAGTCACCCTGCTGAGACGCCGGGGATTCTCTTTAACGTGAGCTTCCCGTCCGACTACTACACACCGGAACGCATGCAGTCTGCGGGTGTGCGCTAATTGCCTGCCGATGTAGGAGTGAGGTAATTAGTAGCGTCCTGCGTGGCCCCGCCAGGCAGGACGCTTCGGCAACGAAGTTCTACATGGGTGTTGGGTATCGAAAGTAGCGTTGTTGCTTTTGGTTCTGAGTTATTCAGGAAAGGGATGGTGAAGGCTTTGAAGAAGCCCCGGATGTTGATGAAGGCGCTAGCATTTGCAGCGGCTGTTTGCATGGCGCCGATGGCTGGCGCGCTTGAGAACGGGATGACGCCATTCGGCGCGCAAATTGCCGGCAGCAAGGACGGGGCGATTCCTGCGTACACGGGCGGAATTACGCAGGCGCCGGCGGGTTTTAAGCCCGACTCGGGAAAGTGGGCGGATCCGTTTGCTGGTGAGAAGCCGACGATGCAGATAACGGCGCAAAACTACCAGCAATACGCCGACAAATTGAGTGCCAGTTCGGTCGAGCTGTTCAAGCGCTACCCGACGTACCGCATGGATGTTTACCCGACGCACCGTTCCGTCTCGTACCCGGACTGGTATCTGGCGAATTCGGAAAAGAATGCGCAGAGTGCGAAGCTTGAAAAGAACGGTCTGTTCGTGGCAGACGCATTCGGCGGAAAACCGTTTCCTGTGCCCAGGAATGGGCAGGAAGCGATGTGGGACTGGGAACTGCGCTACGTCGGTACGGCGCAGCGCAACAATGTAAAGACGTGGCTCGTCGACACCAGCGGCACGCCGATCCTCGCGGCTCAATTCAAGAGTTCGATTTACTACCCGTATTTCGACCTCAAACAGGAAGATGCATTCAAGAAGAAGGGTGGCACTGCCGTCTGGCAGTACATCAACAATGATTTCGTAGCGCCGGCGCGAATGATTGGTGATACCACGCTTTACTGGTTCTTCACGGACACTGCGGATCACGACCAGCAATCGTGGGAGTACAACCCCGGTCAGCGTCGCGTACGAGTAGCGCCAGACCTGGCCTATGACACTCCGAACCCCGGCTACTCGGGCGCGATCACGATGGACGACATTCAGTTGTTCTACGGGAAGATCGATCGCTGGAACGCGAAGCTGATCGGCAAGAAGGAGATGTACATCCCGTACAACGACTACAAGCAACAGTACGAGACGCCTGCGAGCAAGATCCTGACGCCGCATTTCGTGAATCCCGACGATGTGCGTTGGGAACTGCACCGGGTGTGGGTTGTGGAATTGACGCTCAAGCCGGGCTCGCGCCACATCTACAGCAAGAAGACGATGTACTTCGACGAGGACGGCGGCGGCGGAATGATGGACGCGTACGACCAGTCGGGCAAGCTCTATCGTGGGGGCTTCCAGACTACGGTGCCTGCGTACGATTACAAAGTGCCGTATTCGCTGGGCAACTGGTTCTACGACTTCAATAGCGGTGTGTATATCTTCGGAAGCCATCCGGCCGAGTCGCCAGGCGTCTTCTTCAATAGCAGCTTTTCGCATGACTTCTTTACGCCGGAGCACATGCAGTCAAGCGGTATCCGGTAGTACGCGGTAAAGCAGTAAGCGCAGCAAACTTGCAGTGCCGGTCCGACCCGGCACTGCACGCCAAAATTACATAAAGCCCAGGACAGTTCGCGGAGTCGATCGGCAGTAACTGTGAAGGAGACGCAATGCGCAATACCATGTTTCGTTGGCTCGCCCTGGTGGCGGCAGCAGGCCTCGCGAGCAGTGCGGTTTATGCGGGGTTTGCCGACCCGATGCACTCGCCGGCAATCACCAACCCACGCGCTGCACACGAACCCGTGATGGCCGTTGCCCAGGCCGGCCAGCGACTGGTCGCGGTGGGGCCACGCGGCGTCATTCTCGTCTCGGACGACGACGCGGCGCACTGGCGCCAGGTGAACGTGCCAGTGAGCGCCGATCTTGTTGCGGTGACCTTCAAGTCCGCGACGCTGGGCTGGGCGGTCGGACACGATGGGGAAGTGCTCCATACGGTCGATGGCGGGAATACCTGGACGCGCCAGCTTGACGGCGAGCAGGCCGCGAAGCTGATGACCGACTATTACGCGAAGCAGCAGGGCGATTCGCCGGACTTGAAGGCCTCGCGCGAGGAGGCCCAGCGCTTCGTGGCCGACCAGGGCGGACGTCCTTTCCTCGACGTCTGGTTCGACGACGAGCGCTCGGGCTGGGTCATCGGTTCGTTCAACATCATTTTCCATACCGAAGACGGCGGCAAGAGCTGGGTTCCATGGTTTGACCGCGTCGACAACCCGGACGCCCTGAACCTGCATGCGATGCGGCGTATTAACGGGACGCTCTATATCGTGGGCGAGCAGGGCCTGCTGCTCAAACTCGATCCCGACAGGCAGCGCTTCGTTGCGGTGTCCTCGCCGTCCAAGGGCAGCCTCTTCGGACTCGCCGCGGCTGGCAACGCGATGGTCGTGTACGGGCTGCTCGGCAACGCCTACCGCTCCACCGATGGCGGCGCCACCTGGAGCAAGATCACGCTGCCAACCGGCGCGAGCATCCTCGCCTCAGCCGAACTCCCGAATGGTCGTCTGCTGCTGGCCACGCAGGCCGGCGAGCTGCTCGAGAGCACCGATCAGGGCGCAACGTTTCACACACTGGGCGCGAGCCAGCCGGGCGGGGTCTTCGCCATGGCGCTGCGCGACGACACCGCGGTGCTGGCCGGCGCAGCCGGACTGACGCGGGTCACATTGGCGAAGTCGCAATAAGGGGGAGCAGACATGGCTGGCGGCAACAATGCCCAATTCGACAAGATGCCCGTCGTGGCGGATCTTGCCCAGTTCGATTCGCGTTCTGGCAACGCGCTCGAGCGGCTGATCTTCAACCGGCGTCCCTGGCTGATGATCATCTGCGCGATCATCACCGCGGTGCTCGGGTTTCAGGCGACGCGGCTCGATGTCAATGCGAGTTTCGAGAAGATGATTCCGCTCTCGCATCCGTACATCAAGAACTATCTTGCCAACAAGGCGGACCTGAAGGGACTCGGCAACTCGCTGCGTATCGTCGTCGAGAATCCTTCCGGCGACATCTACGATCCGAAGTACCTGGCGGCACTGCGTCGCATCAACGATGCCCTGTTCCTGATTCCAGGCGTTGATCGCCCGGGCGTGAAATCGCTGTGGATGCCGATCGTGCGCTGGAACGTGGTGACCGAGAAGGGCTTCGCGGGCGGTCCCGTCATGCCGGACGGCTTCGACAGTTCGACTCAGGCGATTACACAGCTGCGTACGAACGTGGCGCGGGCCAATATCGTTGGCAGCCTCGTATCCAACGACCTGCATTCGAGCATGATCCAGCTGCCGCTGCTGGACCACTACGCCGATACGGGCAAGGCGCTTGACTACGCGAAGCTCTCGCGCCAGATCGACGAGGTCATCAAGACCGAAGGCCGGGGCGAGGTGCGCGTGCACGTGGTGGGCTTCGCCAGGCTGATCGGAGACCTGATCGCGGGTCTGAAGCAGGTGGCGATGTACTTTGGTATCGCCGCGGCGATTGCGCTCACCGTGATCTTTCTATACACCCGCTGCTATCGCAGCACGCTGCTGGTGGTGGCCTGCTCTCTCATCGCCGTGGTCTGGCAGCTGGGCATCATCAGCACACTCGGCTACGTGCTTGATCCGTATTCGGTGCTGGTGCCGTTCCTCGTGTTCGCGATCGGCGTGTCGCATGGCGCGCAGAAGATGAACGGCATCACGCAGGACATCGGGCGCGGCACGCACCGCTACGTGGCTGCGCGCTATACGTTCCGGCGGCTCTTCCTGGCCGGACTCACGGCGCTGCTCGCGGACGTCGTCGGCTTCGCCGTGCTGATGGTAATCGACATTCCGGTGATCAAGGACCTGGCCTTCACGGCGAGCGTAGGCGTGGGCGTGCTTGTCTTCACGAATCTGCTGCTGCTGCCGGTGCTGCTCTCGTATGTGGGTGTGAGTCCGTCGGCGGCACGTCGCAGCGTGCGTGGCGAGCAGAACGACGAACGCGGCACGTCGTCCGCGGGTGCGCTCTGGAACCTGCTGGACCGGTTCACCGAGCGCCGCTGGGCGGTGGGCGCGATCGTGTGCGCGGCGGCGCTCACGGCAGTCGGCTGGTCGATCAGCCAGCACCTGCAGATCGGCGACCTGGATAGCGGCGCACCGGAGCTGCGCCCGAACTCGCGCTACAACCTTGACAACGCGTACATCAACGCGCACTTCGGGCTGTCGAGCGATCTGTTCGTAGTGGTCGGCAAGTCGTCGCACGGCACCTGCGACGCGAACAACTTCCCGCTCGTGCTGGAGGCGGACCGCCTCGAGACCGCACTGCGCGGCGTTCCGGGCGTGCAGACGACGACCTCGGTGGGTGGCCTGACGCGCTGGATGACCTCGGGCTTCTACGAGGGCTATCCGAAGTGGTACACGATCGACCGTGTGCCATCGATCATCAACAAGACGGTCTGGCAGATCCTGCTGGACCATCCGGACCTGATCAGCCAGACGTGCGGTACGGCGCCGGTCATTGCGTATCTGACGGACCACAAGGCGGCAACGCTCTCGCGGGTGATGGAGGTGGCCGAGGAGTTCGCGAAGGCGCACAGTGATGCGGACCACCAGTTCCTGATGGCGGCGGGCTCGGCGGGTATTGACGCGGTGACGAACGTGGTTGTTGCGAAGGCGAACCGCACGATGCTGTTCATGGTGTACGCGGCGGTGATCCTGCTGTGCTTCATCACGTTCCGCAGCTGGCGCGCGGTGGTTGTGGCGGTCGTTCCGCTCGGCATTACGTCGGTGCTGTGCGAGGCGCTCATGGTTAAGCTGGGTATTGGCGTGAAGGTGGCGACGCTGCCGGTGATTGCGCTGGGGGTGGGGATCGGCGTGGACTACGCGCTGTACCTGCTGAGCGTGCAGCTTGCGTACCAGCGCACAGGGCAGCCGCTGAAGGTGGCCTACCGCCACGCGGTGCAGTTCACGGGCAAGGTGGTGGCGCTGGTGGGTGTGACGCTGGCCGCGGGGGTGGTGACGTGGGCGTTCTCGCCGATCAAGTTTCAGGCCGATATGGGCATCCTGCTTACGTTCATGTTCCTGTGGAACATGATCGGTGCGCTGATCCTGATCCCGGCGCTGTCGCATTTCCTGTTGCAAGGGATTTCCCGCAAGGCAGTGGCGAAACCCGCGGCGGCGGGTTCGTCGCAGGTCGAAGCCCGCAATGGCGAGGTGACCCTGCGGTCGTGACCGTGTGGCATGTGCCGCGTTACGCGGCACCGCCCGCAGAACGAATGTAGCGGGCCGCCATCTGCGAAGATGGCGGGCACGAATTGCGTGCAAGACAGGAGATGTCGGGGCGGACGGTGCTGGGCAGGCCTACACCACGGACATCGAGAAGCTCAGGATCTCCGAGACGCCGCCGTCTACCATCAGCATCTGGCCATTCATGTAGGAGCTGGCCTCGGAGGCGAGAAACACGGCTACGCCGCCGAGTTCTTCCGGGTTCCCCCAGCGTCCAACTGAGATATGCGAGCGGACGATCTCCTTCATTTGCGGATTCGATGTAACGGGCTCGGCCATATCGGTGAGGAAATAGCCGGGACAGATACCGTTGCAACGAATGCCGTGGCGGCCCAACTCCGCGCCGAGCGATTTCGTGAGCCCGGCGACCGCGTGCTTGCTGGCCACGTATGCCTGGAGCTTCTCCCGGCCGAGCACCGAAACGTAAGAGCCCACGTTGATGATGCGTCCGTGCCCGCGTTCGATCATGGGACGAGCGACTTCCTGCGCGAGCAGATACGCGGCCGTGACGTTGGTATCCATCGTCCTTTGCCACATTTCAACGCTCGACTGGAGAAAATCGCTCCATTCGCAAATGCCGGCATTGTTGAGCAGGACGTCGATGCGTCCATGACGCGCAAGGACGTTGCGTACGCCGTTTCTGATCGCGTCTTGATCCGTGAGATCGAACGGTTCGACGTCGACGCTGCCGCCCGTCTTCCGGATCGATTCCGCGGCAGTTTCCAGACTCTCGCGCGATCGCGCGCAAAGAATGACGGTCGCACCTGCCGACGCCAACGCACGTGCCATAGCGAAGCCGAGGCCGCGTGACGCTCCGGTGACGAGCGCAATCTGTCCTTCCAGTGAAAACAGTTTCATAGTCTGACTCCCATCGATCATGCAGTAGCTGCCTGCTGGTGGCGAATGACGATCTTGCCGAAATGCTGCTGGCTTTCGAGGTGCCGCAGCGCATCCGGTACGTGTGCAAAGTCATAAATCGAGTCGATTACCGGCCGCAGTTTGTGCAGGCCGATCGCGCGATTCATCGCTTCGAAATCCTGACGGGAACCGACGCGGATCGGCGCGATCGACAGGCCACGCGTGAAGAATCCCTCGCCCGGAGAGGGGGCGCCGGTTAGCAGCCCCACGACGCTGATCCGGCCGCCATCCCGTGTGGCGGCAACGGACTTGCCGAACGTTTGCGCGCCTCCCACCTCGACGACGACGTCGACGCCCAGTCCATCGGTCAGGCGCAGCACGGCGTCGTCCCATTGCGGCGTTTCGCGGTAGTTGATGGTAGCGTCGGCGCCTAATTCCGCGAGGCGTTTGACCTTCGCATCGCTCGACGAGGTGGCAATCACGCGAGCGCCGAACAGACGCGCAAGCTGCAGCGCGAAAATCGATACGCCGCCCGTCCCTTGTACGAGGACAGTTTCGCCCGGCAGAAGGGGCGCGTGCGTGCACAACGCGTTCCATGCGGTGACCGCGGCGCAGGGCAGCGTCGCAGCCTCCTCGTCGGAGAGATGATCCGGAACGCCAACCAGTTCCTCCTCGCTCAACACCACCTTGTCGCGCAGCATGCCTTCGACTATCGCGCCGCGGCCCAGCATATCCGCGTGTTGCGGACGCGCGCCGCCATGCCAGTTTTCCGCGAAATTCGCCATCACCCGGTCGCCGGGCTTGAAACGCCGAACGCCAGAACCGACTGCAAGCACGACGCCGGCGCCGTCCGAGGCGGGAATGAAGTTGGGCGCCATCCAGTCGCGAAACGCGCCGTTCATCAGCAACAGCTCGCGGAAGTTCAGCGAACTCGCATTGACCTGCACGAGGACTTCACGAGCGCCGGGCGGCGGTGGATCGGGTTCCTCGCGTAGCGCCAGGCCTGAGATTCCCTCAAAACGTTCGCATCGATAGAGCTTCATTCGTTGTCTCCATGGTGGTGAACGAGAGCGCCAAATTCGTTGCCGAACGACGCCTTGTTCATTCTTCTCGTTGACAGCCGTAAAAAGATGAGTTCAGAATATGGAACATTGTTCAACAAAGCGTTCGGAGCGTCAAATTGAAGATACTGGTCGCGGTGAAGCGCGTGATCGACTACAACGTGAAACCGCGGGTGAAAGCCGACGGTTCGGGTGTCGATCTGGCCAACGTGAAGATGGCCATGAACCCGTTCGATGAGATCGCGGTAGAGGAGGCGGTGCGCCTCAAGGAAGCGGGTATTGCGAGTGAAGTCGTCGTGGTATCGGCGGGAACTGCGCAATCGCAGGAGGTGTTGCGCACGGCGCTCGCCATGGGGGCGGATCGCGCAGTGCTCGTCGAAAGCGATGCCGACCTGCAACCTCTCGCAGTCGCCAAACTGCTGAGCGCCGTTGCGTCGCGGGAAAACCCGCAACTGGTGTTGCTCGGCAAGCAGGCCATCGACAACGACGCTGGTCAAACCGGTCAGAAGCTCGCCGCATTGCTCGGCTGGCCGCAAGCGACATTCGCGTTCAAGACGGAAGTGGACGGGCAGCAACTGCTCGTCACGCGTGAGATCGACGGTGGACTCGAACGCGTCGCGCTCGATTTGCCGGCCGTGGTCACGACGGATCTGCGCTTGAATAGTCCGCGCTACGTCACGCTGCCCAACATCATGAAGGCGAAGAAGAAGCCGCTGGAGACGCTGAGCCCCGGAGCGCTGAACGTTGACGTCGCGCCTCGTTTGAAGGTTCTCGAAGTGACTGAGCCGCCGGCGCGTAAAGGCGGCGTAATGGTTCCGGATGTTGCAGCGCTGATTGAAAAGCTTCGCAACGAAGCGAAGGTGATCTGATCATGACTATTCTCGTAATCGCCGAACACGACAACGCAACCCTGCAGCGCGCCACGCTCAACGCCGTCACGGCGGCGGGCGCAGCGGGCGGCGACATTCATGTGCTGGTGGCCGGCCACGGCGCAGCGGCCGTGGTGGAGCAAGCGGCAAGCATTGCCGGTGTCGCCGAGGTGCTGGTGGCGGACGCACCCGAGTACGCGCACGCGCTGCCGGAAAATCTCGCCTCACTCGTTGTTTCACTTGCCAGCGGCTATACGCATGTGATTGCCGCTTCGACGGCCGTGGGCAAGAACTTCATGCCCCGCGTGGCGGCGTTGCTCGACAGCGCGCAGATTTCCGATGTCGTCGCCGTCAGGGCGCCGGATGTATTCGTGCGTCCGATCTACGCGGGCAATGCACTCGCAACGGTGCAATCGTCCGATGCCATCAAAGTCATCACGATCCGCCCGACCGCCTTCGATGCGGCGGCCACCGGTTCGGGCACCGCGCCCGCGCGCGCGGTTGCCACGGCACCGGCCTTCGATAAGGCCCGTTTTGTCGGTCAGGAACTCACGAAGTCGAGCCGCCCGGAGCTTTCCGCGGCGAATATCGTCGTTTCGGGCGGCCGCGGCATGCAGAACGGCGATAACTTCAAGCTGCTCGATGCGCTCGCGGACAAGCTCGGCGCCGCCGTCGGCGCGTCGCGCGCGGCCGTCGACGCCGGGTTCGCGCCGAACGACTATCAGGTCGGGCAGACCGGCAAGATCGTCGCGCCCCAGTTGTATATCGCCGTGGGCATCTCCGGCGCTATTCAGCACCTTGCCGGCATGAAGGACTCGAAAGTCATCGTCGCGATCAACAAGGACAGCGAGGCGCCGATTTTTCAGGTGGCCGATTACGGGCTCACCGCCGATCTGTTCGAAGCGGTACCCGCGCTGACCGCGGCGCTCGATTGAGTTCGATTGACGTTCGCCCGGATTGACAGCAATCCTGGCGTAAGCCTAGCATCTGAACGCCGTTCACAGAAATTGCACCGATAGTTGCATATTGGCTACCGACCAGGCTGCAAGACGAGCGGCCGCTACATAAAAAGCCGGAACCGGCGCCTACGCCGGCCACATCAAGGAGATATCCATGGGTAACAGAGGTCCCGATTCGGGTGAGCACACGGTCAGACTCGATTTCGTCCCGAAGGACAGTTACCTGTCGAAGCAGTTTCTCGAGCGGGAGAACGAGCGCCTGTGGCCGCGCGTGTGGCAGGTTGCCTGCCGCCTGGAAGAGATTCCCAACGTCGGCGACTACGTGACCTTCGATGTGGCGGGCGAGTCGATCATCGTCGTGCGAAAGTCGGCTGAAGAGATCAAGGCCTTTTTCAACGTCTGCCAGCATCGCGGCCGCCGCCTGACCAACGGATGCGGCAAGGCCGCGAAATTCCACTGCGCCTATCACGGCTGGCAGTGGAATCTGGACGGCAGTGTGGCGCGCGTGCTCGACCGGCAAGACTGGGAAGGCTGCCCGGAAATGGCCGATGGCGATCTGCATCTCACCGACGTTCTGGTGGACACGTGGGGCGGTTTCGTTTTCATCAACATGGATCCGAACGCCGAGCCGCTCGCAAAATTCCTCGATCCGGTGCCGGAGATCACGAACTGCTTCGAGTTCGAGAAGATGCGCTACCGCTGGTACAAGTCGATTCGCCTGCCGTGCAACTGGAAGGTCGCGCTCGAAGCGTTCAACGAAGGCTATCACGTTGCCGCAACGCATCCGCAATTGCTCGACGTTGCCGGCGACGACGTAACGCGCAGCTTCGCCTACGGCCGCCACGGCATGTTCGGGTACTCGACGGCCACGCGCATGATCGGTGCGCCGTCGCCGCGCACCGGCAAGCCGATGCCGGAGGACGTGCGCCAGGGGCTCGTGAACTTCTTCCGTGTCATGGAGGAAACCCTCAAGGCGATCAACACCGCTCGCGACTATGAAGCCGCGAAGCGTTTGATGCATGAAATGTCGCCGTCGGGCAACCAGTTCGAAGTCCTTGGGAAAGCGATGGAGTTCCAGCGCGAAGCAGCCATCGCCGAAGGCGCGGGCTGGCCCGATATCACGTTCGAGCAACTCGGTCGCGCCGGTGCGGACTGGCACGTGTTTCCGAATCTCGTGTTTCTCCCGTACCCCGACGGCGCGCTGTTCTATCGCGCACGGCCGGACGGTGACAACCCCGATTCGTGCATCTACGACATCTGGTCGCTCCAGCGCTTCGCGCCTGGCGCGGAGCCGCCGTTGAAGCGTGAGTTTTATTATGGCGCGGACGACTGGAAGGAGAACGCGCAGGAGAACTTCGGCCTGATCCTGTGGCAGGACTTCCAGAACATGACTAACGTGCAGCAGGGTATGAAGTCGCGCGGGTTCAAGGGTTCGCGCACGAATCCGCTTCAGGAAACGTCGGTGTCGAACTTCCATCGCGCGCTGCGCGAATTCATCGCGCAGGAGGAGTGATGTCGGGGACCTGGGACGCAAGCTACGATTTCGTGGTGGTCGGGAGCGGTGGCGGTTCGATGTGCGCGGCGCTGGCCTGCAAGTCGGTGGGCAAGGAGGCGCTCATCATCGAGAAGTTGCCGAAGGTCGGCGGCTCGACCGGTTATTCGGGCGGGGTCTGGTGGTTGCCCAACAATCACGTGATGAAGCGCCACGGCGTGAGCGATTCGTATGAACGCGCGCGTCAATACTTCGACGCGGCGGTGACCTATCAAGGCCCAGGCACATCGGAGGCGCGACGCGAGGCGTATCTGCGCACCGGGCCGAAGATGGCCGAGTTCCTCGAACAGCACGGCATGCAGTTCGTGTACGCGGACGGCTGGTCCGACTACTACGACACGCTGCCCGGCGGAGAGCCGCGTGGCCGTTCGCTGCTGGCAAAACTGTTCGACGTGAAGGAGCTGGGCGAATGGGCGCCGCGTCTGTCGCGCTACAAAGGCCCTTCGATGCCGGCCAACTCGGACGAGTACCCGCAGCTCTTTCTGATGAAGCGGACGTGGGCCGGTAAGCGCAAGGCGATGCAGCTTGGCGGCCGCATGCTGTACCAGAAGATCTCGGGCAAAGAGCTGGTCGCCAACGGCGCGGCGATTCAGGGACGCATGTTGCAGATGGCGCTGCGCGCGAATGTGCCCATCTGGACCGACACGCCGGTGCGTGAACTCATTGTCGAGGACGGGCGTGTGACCGGCATCGTTGCGGTTCGCTGCGGCCGCGAGATGCGCATCCAGGCTCGCGAAGGCGTGCTGCTCAACACGGGCGGTTTTTCGCACAACGCGGAAATGCGCCGCAAATACCAGCCGCAGCCTTCATCGGCCGATTGGACCAACGCCAATCCGGGCGATACCGGTGAAATTCTGCAAGCCGCTATCGCGCTGGGCGGGGCCGTGGACTGCATGGAGGAAGCGTGGTGGGTCGTGACGTCGCTTGGCCCCAACGAAGAACTGCCCGAGGGGGCGCGTGCACCGGATGGATCGCCGCTGCCGTTCATGCATCACCTCGATCTTTCGCTGCCGTTTTCCATCATGGTTGATCAGGACGGCGAACGCTTCTGCGACGAAGCGGGGGCCTATATGGAAATCGGCCAGCGCATGTACCAGCGCCACAAGGAGACCGGCAAGGCCGTGCCCGCGTGGGTCGTCATGGACAGCCGGCAGCGCAAGTACTACCCGTGGGGCACAGCCATGCCGGGGCAGATTCCACAGAAGTGGCTCGACAGCGGCTACATGATCAAGGCCGATACGCTCGAAGAGCTGGCCGCGAAATGCAATATCGACCGTGACGGTCTGCTCAAGACGATCAAGCGCTTCAACGGCTTCTGCGAAACGGGCGTCGACGAAGACTACGGGCGCGGTTCGCGCGCATTCGATCGTTGCCACGGCGACCCGACCATTAAGCCGAACCCGAACCTCGCGCCGATCGAGGAGGGCCCGTTCTACGCGGTACGCATGTACCCCGGCGACGTCGGTACGGCGGGTGGCCTCGTGACCGACGAATACGCTCGCGTGCTCCGGGATGACGGCACACAGATTCCCGGCCTGTACGCCACCGGAAACTGCACGGCGTCCGTGGTCGGACGGTGCTATCCGGGCGCCGGCAGCAGTATCGGCGCGTCGTTCGTATTTGGTTATATCGCGGCGCTGCATGCGAGCGGCGCGCCAAAAATCTGGTGAGACAGGAGAGATACGAATGAATGCCTATCAGCCGCCCAGCAGTGAAGTCCTGGTCGACATTTACCGGCGCATGGCACTCATCAAGCAGAACGATGAGCGCTTTCGTGCCGTCATCAAGTCCGGCAAGCTGGTCATGCCGTACTACTCGCCGCGCGGCCAGGAAGTGATTCCCTCCGCGATGTCGGTGTGCCTCACCGACGACGACTACATCTGCACGATCTACCGCGGTGTTCACGACATGATCGCCAAGGGTGTGCCGCTCAAGGAATTGTGGGCCGAACTCGGCGGCCGCGTGACCGGCACCTGCAAGGGCAAAGGCGGCCCGATGCACGTTACCCATCCCGCTTCCGGCGTCATGGTGACGACGGGCATCGTGGGCAGTTCCATGCCCATTGCAAACGGACTCGCGCTGGCCGCGCAGATTCGTGGCGAGCCGCGGGTGGCCGTGGCTTATTTCGGCGACGGCGCGTCGAATATTGGTGCCTTCCACGAGTCGCTGAATATGGCTTCCGTCTGGAAGTTGCCGGTGATCTTCGTGTGCCAGAACAACGGCTACGCCGAGCACACCAAATACGCCTACGGCACTTCCGTGGCGAATATCGCGCAACGTGCGGTCGCTTATCAGATGCCCGGCGTAACGGTCAACGGCAACGATCCGATTGCGATGCACAAGGCGGCATGCGAGGCGGTCGATCGCGCGCGCAATGGCGGCGGGCCGACGCTCATCGAAGCGAATACCTTCCGCTTTCAGGGGCACGTGTTCGGAGACCCGGATGCGTACATGGACAAGCACGAAAAGGCTGCCTGGGTCGCCAAGGACCCCGTGCCGCTCTTCCGGCAGTGGCTCATCGACGCGAAGCACGCAACCGAAGAGCAACTGGCGGCGATGGAAGCGGATCACGAGGCGCAGATCGATGCTGCTGTCGAATTCACGTTGTCGAGCGAATATCCCGATGTCGCGGAGCTTCGGCGCGACATCTTCAAGGACGAGGTGATCGCATGAGCCAGGCACCCACGAACATCAACACCATCCAGGCAGTCAACTACGCGCTGGACGACGCAATGGCCGCCGACGCCAATGTGATCGTGCTGGGTGAAGACGTTGCCGATGGCCAGGAAGGCGGCATTGTCGGCGTGACGAAGGGACTGTCTTCGAAATACGGCACGTCGCGCGTGCGTTCGACGCCGATCTCCGAGCAGGCCATCATTGGTGCCGCGATCGGCGCGTCGATGGTCGGCATGCGTCCTGTTGCGGAAATCATGCTGATGAACTTCACGGCGGTCGCGATGGACATGATCGTCAATCACGCCGCGAAGCTGCGCTTCATGTCGGGCGGGCAGACTAACGTGCCTATCGTCATTCGCACCATGACGGGCGCGGGATTCGGCACGGGCGGCCAGCATGCCGACTACCTGGAGGCATGGTTCGCTCACGTTGCGGGCATCAAGGTCGTCGCGCCTTCCAACCCGGCCGATGCTTATGGCCTGATGCTCTCCTGCATCCGCGACGACGACCCATGCCTATTCATCGAGAACATGCCATCCTACTGGAATCCGGGCAATGCGCCGGAGCGCGGCGTGGCGATTCCGCTTGGTAAGGCCAACGTGGTGCGCGCAGGCACCGACGTGACGGTGATCAGCTACAGCCGCCGTGTGCAGGAGGTCATGGTTGCTGCCGAGGCGCTTGCGAAGGACGGCATTGCCTGTGAAGTGATCGATTTGCGCACTGTCTCTCCTTTGGATACCGAAACGATTTTGACTTCGGTTGCCAAAACCGGGCGCGCCGTCGTCGTGCATGAGGCGGTCAAGCCGTTCGGCGTGGGTGCGGAAATCGCATCGCGCATTTACGAAGCCCTTTTCCGCGAACTCAAGGCACCCGTACAGCGAGTGGGCGCGCAATTCTGCCCCGTGCCGTTCTCCAAGCCGCTTGAAGACGCGTTCGTTCCGGGCGTGGCCGATATCGAAGAGGCGGTTCGCGCCACGTTGAAATAACAGCGGCGCACACCCAAGGATTTTTATCATCAATAGAGCAAGGTTATGACCACACAAGTTCTGCTTCCCAAACTGGGCTTTTCGATGAACGAAGGCACGCTGGCCGAATGGCTGGCCGAAGACGGCGCAACCGTCAACGAAGGCCAGATTCTCTACGCGCTGGAGAGCGACAAATCGATTCAGGAAGTCGAGTCGCCAGCGTCGGGCACGCTGCGCATCGTTGCGCAGGTTGGTGAAGTGTATCCCGTCGGCACGCTGCTGGCGGAAATCGGCTGATCGGCTTCACGCCGTCAAGTACTCAAAGGTCGTTTGAAGAGGCATCCGCGATGAGTGTCGAATCCGTTGCTAACCGGCCGCAGGCCAATGCGAATGCCGGACCCGGCGAACCCGTAACGCCTGCATTTGGTGCCAATTTGCCGCCCTGGCCGCAGGTCGACTTCGCCGAATTCGGCGAGGTGGAGATCAAGCCGGTCTCGCGCATCCAGAAGCTCACAGGGGCCTTCCTGTCGCGCAACTGGCTCACGATTCCGCATGTGACGCACCACGACGACGCGGATATCACATCGCTCGAAACCTGGCGCAAGGCGCGCAACGAGGCGAATGCGGCAGTGAAGCTCACACCGCTCGTGTTTCTCATCAAGGCGGTGGTGCGCGCCTTGCAGGAGTTCCCGCAATTCAATGCCTCGCTCGACGGCGATGGCAAGAACATCGTCCTCAAGAAGTATTTCCACATTGGAGTCGCTGTCGACACCCGCTTTGGACTGCTCGTGCCGGTGCTGCGCGACTGCGACAAGAAGAGCGTCGAGGAACTCGCAACCGAACTCGCGGCGATTTCCCTGAAGGCGCGCGAAAAGGGCCTTTCGATGGCGGAGATGTCGGGCGGCTGCTTTTCGATCAGCTCGCTTGGCGGCTTTGGGGGTACCGGCTTCACGCCTATCGTCAATGCGCCGGAGGTGGCGATTCTCGGCGTGACCAAAACACGGCTGGCGGCCGCGCCCGCGGAAGACGGCGGTATTAGCTGGCGCAAGATGTTGCCCCTTTCGCTGAGCTACGACCATCGCGTCATCAATGGAGCCGATGCGGCGCGCTTCGCCGCATTCATCGGGACCGTGCTGGCCGATCCGCAGGCGTTCGCAGGCTAAGAGAACGAAGTGACAAAACAACGACGGGACTGAAATGAGAACCCTTGGCGAGATGATTGAGCGAAACGCTCGCTTGCATGCCGACCACACGGCGCTCGTGTACGCTGAGCGCCGTTTGACGCACGCTCAGCTGGCGGAGCGCGCGCGCCGCTTCTCGGGGGCGCTATATGAGCGCGGCCTGCGGCGTCAGGATCGGGTTGCGATCCTCGCGATGAATTGTGCGGAGTACTACGAGAGCTACCGCGCATGCGAGTGGGCAGGCTTCATTCTGGCAACCGTCAATTTCCGGCTGGCGCCAGCGGAGATTCTTTATATCCTCAAGGATGCGGCGCCCAAGGCGCTCGTCTTCGAGGCGCAGTACGCGGATGTCGTGGATGGGCTGCGTTCGCAATTGCCGGAAATCGAGCAGTACATCTGCATCGGCGACGCGCCGCAGTGGGCTGTTTCATTCGAAACGGTGATGGACGAGGGCCCGCTGGAAGGGCCGCCGATCCGTTCGAACCCGGAAGACTACGCCTACCTGATGTACACGAGCGGCACCACAGGGCGTCCCAAGGGCGTCGTCCGCACGCACCACGCCATGTGCGTGACCGCGGAAAGCTGCGCGCTCGTCACGGAATTTTCCGGCAAGACGCGCGTGCTGCAAACCACGCCGGCGTTCCATGTCGGCGGCATTGGTTTCGTCAATTCTGTGGCCTGGATGGGCGGCACGACGGTCGTGCATCGCGGCTTCGAGCCGAAGCAGATGCTCGAAACGATCGCCGAAGAACGTATCACCTTCACGTTCATGGTGGCCGCCATGCTTCAGGCGGTGCTCGACGTGCCGGAACTGTCGAGCTACGACGTATCGAGCATCGAGAACATCGTTACTGCGGCGGCGCCCGTGCCTGCGCCGCTGCTTTCGCGTGGCATTCAGGTGCTCGGCCCCGTGTTTTCGGTCCAATACGGCATGACCGAGAGCAACGCATGCTGGTTGCCTTCTCACGAGGTCAAGCCGCACGGCTCGCCGGAACAGGTTCGGCGCCTCGCATCGGTTGGGCGGCCGTGTCCCGGCATCGAACTACGCATCGTCGACGACCACGGCAACGACTTGCCGCAAGGCCAGCCGGGCGAGGTATGGCTGCGCTCGCAGACGCAATTGAGCGGCTACTGGAACAACAGCGTCGCGACGGTGGAAGCGCTGCGAGACGGCTGGTATCGCTCCGGCGACATGGGCTATCAGGACAAGGACGGCTATATCTTCCTCGTCGACCGCAAGAAGGACATGATCATTTCGGGCGGCGAGAACATTTACAGCCGTGAAGTCGAGGACGCACTGGTGCAGCATCCCGCAGTCATCGACGTGGCCGTGATCGGGGTTCCGCATGAGAAGTGGGGCGAATGTGTCAAGGCGATCGTCGTTTTGCGCCGGGGCGAACAAGCCAGCGAAGCCGAGCTGATCGAATTCTGCCGCGATCTGATCGCGAGCTACAAGTGCCCGAAAGCCATTGCGTTCGTCGACGAGCTACCGAGGTTGCCGACAGGCAAGATCAGCAAGGTGATTTTGCGCAAGCAGTTTGCGTAGTTGAACCGGCAATCGCTTCATTCAGAGAGAACCGATCATGGCCAAATGGCTAAAGAGTACGGAGTGCGTACAGTTCGAAGTCGCGGAGCGCGTTGCGCGCATCACGCTGAATCGCCCGGACAAGCGCAATGCCATCAACAATCCGCTGCTGCAGGAACTGAAGGCGGCATTGCTCGAAGCCGACGATCTGAAGTCGGTCAACGTGATCGTGCTTTCGGGCGCTGGCCGCGACTTCTGTGCGGGCTACGACCTCGTGACGACGTATACGGACCGGGCGGCGGAAGCCGTCGATCCAGGCGAGTATCGCGGCACGATTCGCAGTTTCGACGACGACTGCTGGTCGATGGAGCGGCAGGCGGAGACGGTCAATCTGATGGCCGAAATCCACAAGCCGATCATCGCGCAGGTTCACGGCAACTGTCTTGCAGGCGGCACGGATCTCGCGCTCGCATGCGACATGGTGATCGCCGCCGACAACGCGAGAATCGGTTTTCCCGCCACGCGCGCCAACGGCTCCCCCCCCGCGCACATGTGGTTCTATCACGTTGGTCCTCAGTGGGCGAAACGTCTGCTGCTTTCCGGAGACTCGCTCACGGGACGCGACGCGGCGAAGATCGGCCTCGTCATGGACGCGGTGCCGGCGGAGGAACTCGAAGCGGAGGTGGGCGAACTCGCACGCCGTCTGTCTTTCGTCGACGCCGATCTGCTGGCGGCCAACAAACGCATCGTCAACATCGGCCTGGAGTTGGCCGGTTCGCGCACGCTTCAGCGGCTCGCCGTGGAGAACGACTCGCGGGCTCACCAGAGCCAGGGACCGCGCCGCGCGCAGTTTAAGGCAGATATGGAAGCGGTTGGGCTCAAGGAAGCGCTCAAGCGCCGCGACGAGCCTTTCGGCGACGGGATGATCCGCCTGCACGCTCGTGGCAGTTGACGAACCGAACTCGAACGAACATCCGAACATCATGGACGTTGAACTCACATTGAATGGCGCGGTTGCGACACTGTGCCTGAACCGCCCCGAGAAGCTCAATGCGCTGACGCCGGAAATGCTCGAGCTGATTCTCGGCCACCTCGATCGCATCGAGCAGGACCCGGAGATTCGCGCAGTCATTCTCACCGGCGCGGGCCGCGCTTTCTGCGCGGGCGCCGACATCAAAGGCAGCGGCAGCGGCGCCACGCCGCCGCAAATGAGCGTTGCGCATGCGCGCGCATCGATGGCGGTGTATCAAAAGATCGCGCTGAGGCTGTACAACCTGAATAAGCCGATGGTCGCGGCTGTGCGGGGCGTTGCCGTGGGTATTGCATGGAGCTTCGCGCTGTGCGCGGACCAGTTGATCGTTTCCGATACGGCGCAGTTCATTCCCGCATTCCTGATGCGCGCCACGCTGCCCGAAGGCGGCATGGTGCATCTGCTTGCGCGTCATTGCGGCGAGTTTCGCGCCAAGGAAATCATGTATCTGAACCGCCGGCTGACAGGCAAGGAAGCGCTCGATATGGGTCTTGCCAGCCACTTCGTCGAGGACGGCGAACTCGACGCGGCAGCCGCGAAGCTGGCCGGCGAACTCGCGGCCGGCCCGACCTTTTCGCTTGGCCTGACGAAGCAATTGTTCCGGTTGAACACCGCAAGCATGGAAGAGTTTCTGGCCCAGGAACTGAACGCGGTAGCGCTCGCGGTGAATTCGGAAGACGCGGCGGAGGGCCGGCTGGCGGCGAGAGAGAAACGAGCGCCTGCCTTCCGTGGCCGCTGAGTTGGGGCGCCCGCACGAGCAGGGCGGGTCCGGCCAGTCTGATATACGGGTGCGTAAGAGATTCAGGAGTCGGGAAACATGAATTTTGAATACAGTAAGGAAGACGAAGCGTTTCGTCGGGAAGTGAGGCAGTTCTTCAAAGAGCATGCACCCGCCGATATTTCACGCCGGTGGCGCGTTGGCGTGCATCCGCCTGCGCGCAATGATATTCGCAAGTGGCAGGGCATTCTGTACGAGCGCGGCTGGGGTGCGCCCCATTTGCCGGTCGAGCATGGCGGCACCGACTGGAGCGGGTTTCGCAAGCATATCTTCATGGAAGAGCTGTACAACGCCGACGCCATGGACTACAGCTGGCAGTCCACGCATATGGTCGCGCCCGTCATCATCGCGTTCGGCTCGGCCTGGCAAAAAGAGCGCTTCCTGAAGCCGCTCCTGCGTGGCGACGAATTCTGGTGCCAGGGCTTCTCGGAACCGAACGCGGGCTCCGACCTCGCCGGATTGAGAACCACGGCGGTACTCGATGGCGACGAGTACGTCATCAACGGCCAGAAGATCTGGACGAGCGACGCCACGATTGCTGACTGGGGATTCTTTCTCGTCAAGACCGATACGACGGTCAAGCCGCAGCGAGGCATCTCGTTCCTGCTCGTCAAGATGGACACGCCGGGCATTACCGTGCGTCCGATCGTGTCAATCGAAGGCGGCAGGGGACTGAACGAGGTGTTCCTCGAGAACGTCCGTGTGCCGAAGGCGCATCTCGTGGGTGAGGCGGGCATGGGTTGGACCTATGCGAAGTACCTGCTGGAGAAGGAGCGCACGACAAGCGCGTTCCTGTACTTCAACAAACGTGAGTTGCAACGCGCGAAGGACATTGCCGCTCAGGAGATGGTCGACGGCGTGCGGCTGATCGATACGCCCGGGTTCGCGCGCAAGGTTGCGGAGATCGAAACGGATCTCATGGCGCTCGAGTGGTCGGTGCTGCGCATCCTCGCCGAAGAGAAGAGCGAGCGCAACCTCGATGCCGTGGTGTCCGCACTGAAGATCAGCGGGTCGGAAATGCAGCAGCGCGTGACGCAGCTACAGATGGACGCGCTGGGTCCCCGAGTGATGCGCTTCGACGACCACAGCGGCGCGCACGCCGATCCTGCGGTCGACGAAAACTGGCCAGATTACGTCGGCGGCCGCACGTCGGGCTATCTCATCGCTCGCGCATCCACCATTTACGGCGGTGCGCGCGAAGTGCAGAAGAACATCATTGCCAAACTCGCATTCGGACTGTAGCCATGGACTTCAACTTCTCCGAAGAACAATTGATGCTGAAGGATGGCGCGGAGCGCTACGTCCATCAGGAGTATGGATTCGAGGCGCGCACGCACATCGCGGCGCAGCAGGAGGGCTTCAGCCGCGAGCATTGGCGCGTATACGCGGAGCTTGGCTGGCTCGGACTGACCATGCCGGAAGATGTTGGCGGACTGGGGTGTTCGTTTGTCGAAATGGCGATCCTGATGGAGGCGCTCGGCCGCGGCATGGCGCTCGAGCCCGTCGTGCAAACGGCGCTGCTTTGCGCCACGATCATCGAGCGAGGCGACTCGCAGCCACAGCGCGAGACGCTGCTGCCCGCTGTCATCGAAGGCAAGTTGCTGCTTTCGCTCGCGGATAGTGAAGCGGGCAGCCGCTACAAGGTGGGTTGCCATGAGCGAACCCATGCTCGTAGAACCTCCTCGGGGTATCTCATCAGCGGCGCGAAGACGCTGGTGGTGGCCGGTGAGTCGGCAGATCAACTGCTCGTGACCGCGCGAGTGGAAAGCGCATCGCAAGGCGTTGCCGTGTTTCTTGTCGACCGTCGCGCTGCGGGCGCCACGTGCCGGCCGTATCGCCTGCTCGACGGTTCGCGTGCGGCGGATATCGATCTGCACAACGTCGAGGTCGGCGACGATGCGCTGATCGTCGGACCGGAGCGCGCGCTGGAGGTGCTCACGCAGGCAACGGAACTCGCCGTCCTTGCGAGCGTGGCCGAGAGTCTCGGCATGATGGAGGCGGTGATGGCCATCACTTCGGAGTACATCAAGGGACGCTCGCAGTTCGGCCAGCCCATCGGCAAGTTCCAGGCATTGCAGCACCGCATGGCGGAGATGTTCGTCGCCACGCAGGAAGCGCGCTCGATGTTGTACTGCGGAATTGCGCACCTGGACCGTCCGGCTGCCGAACGCAGCCGCGCCATCTCGGCGGCCAAGGCCGTTGCCGCGCGCGCCAATCGCTTCGTTTGTGCGCAGGGTATCCAGTTGCACGGCGGCATGGGGTTGACCGAGGAATATCCGATCGGACATTACTTCCGCAAGATGGCGATGATGGAAAAGATGTTCGGCGATATCGACTTTCATCTCGACCGCGTTGCGGCAAGCAACCGCACACCGGTAACGGCGTGAGCCCGGAGGAGCAGATCGTGCAACGCGTGAAAGACAAGATTGCGATTGTGACCGGGGCCGCATCGGGTATCGGCGCTGCCTGTGCCGTGAGGCTCGCGCAGGAAGGCGCCTTGCTGGTCGTGGCGGATCTGAATCTCGAAGGCGCGCAGGAGCAGGTTCGCCGTATCAAGGAGTCGGGCGGCCAGGCGGTTGCTGCGCGTGTCGATATCGGCGACGAAAGCTCGATCGAGGCGTTGTTCGATCTCACGCTCGAGGCCTGGGGCGGCCTCGATATCCTGCACAACAACGCCGCCGCCACGTCGCTTTCCAGTACGGTCGATGCGGCGGTCGAGGCGGTCGACGTCGCGGTCTGGGACGACACGATGCGCATCAATCTTCGCGGCACCATGCTGGCTTCGCGGCGCGCGCTGCCGCTCATGCGCTCGCGCGGCGGCGGTTCGATCATCAATACCTCTTCGGGCTCGGCTCAGGCAGGTGCGCTGGGGTACAGCGCCTATGGCGTCTGCAAGGCCGGCATCGAGAATTTGACGCGCTACATTGCCGCGCAGCACGGCAAGGAGGGCATACGGTGCAACGCGATCGCTCCCGGGCTGATCGTCACGCCGGTGACTCAGGCGTACTACGCGGGCGAACTCGGGGAAATGATGTTGAGCCACCATCTCACGCCTCGCCTCGGGCTGCCCGAGGACATTGCGCACGCGGTCGTGTATCTCGCTTCGGATGAAGCGGCGTTCGTCACGGGCCAGGTATTCAACGTTGACGGCGGACTGCTTTCGCACCAGCCTTACTATGCCGATGAATTCCGCGCGCGCTCGGCCGCAGCCAACGCTACGACGGGGGCGGCATGACGACGGACGCCAGCCTTCTTGAGCGTGTCGAACGCGTCGAGGCGCAACTCGCCATTCAGCAGTTGCCGGTTCGATACGCGCTCGCGGTCGATTCGCGCGATCTGGACAGCCTCGTGCAACTGTTCGCCGAAGACGTCAATTGCGGCCGATGGGGCGTGGGGCGCGCTGCGCTGAAAACGTTCTACGGGTCCGAACATATCCTGCGCGGCTTTTATCGCAGCATCCACCAGATCTGCGGCCACGCGGTCGATTTCATCGACGCCGACCATGCGACGGGCAGCGTATATTGCCGCGCGGAGCACGAGGACAACGGCTCGTGGGTGGTCATGGCGATCTGTTACTTCGATCACTATGTGCGGCGCGACGGGCAGTGGTATTTCGAGCGCCGCGAAGAGCAGCACTGGTATTCGACGGACTGGCTCGCACGTCCCGGCGCGCCGCGCTTCCAGAACTGGCCCGGCAAATATGAGGGTGACCGTTACCAGCCGCGTCTCCCGCAGGGCTTTCCGACGTGGGCGGCGTTCTGGAGCAGGAGCGAACAACCCGCCATCGACGCGTTGACGAAGGCGCCATAAGCGCCGCCGTAATCGTGTTTGCGCCTTCGGCGCTAGCGCGCGGGCGTGTGCATCAAAGCGCCGCTTCCCCGCGCAAAAGCACGTCGGCGCCACCGTCCGCGAAGGGAACCTGGCCCACCATGTAGCCATTGGCCGGACTGGCGAGGAACGCAAGGAGCGGAACGATCTGCTCAGCGCTCGCATAGTCCCGCACGGCGGTGGGTACACCCGCTGCAAGCGCCTCGCGGCCCTCGGCGGTTTCCAGCAGCGGCGCGACCATCGGCGTTTTCACAATGCCTGGCGCGATCCCGTTCAGCAACACCCCTTGGTCCGCCCAGCCGGGCAGCACGGCCGTGCGCCGTATCCATTGCGTCAGCGCGCGTTTGGACGACGCATAGCATTGAGCGCCGATTTTTGCGGCCTGTTCCCGCGCGGCGGTTTCGTCGCCGTCGAGGCACAACTCGACGAGGCGCGTATCGACGGGATGAAGCGAGGCCAGTGAAGAGATCACCACGACGCGGGGCTGCCTCGCGCGATGCAGGAGCGGCAACAGGCGCGGCAGCAGGTCCGCAACGCCGAAGTAGTTGACCGACACCAGCGTATCGCCGGCCACGGGGGGAGATACCCCGGCGCACGCGACCACCGCGTCGATCGATGGCGCAATCTCCAGCACGCGCGCGACGAGCGCTGCACGTTCCGCCGGGTCGGCGAGGTCCGAACACACATCGGCATTGTTCAGATCGACGCCAATCACCCGTTCGCCGAGTGCGGTCAAATGCCGGGCTAGCGCGGCGCCCATGCCGGAAGCCGCGCCGGTGATTAGCGTCGTGCGTGGGGCAGTCGTGGTCATGACGCTCAAGCCGCCGAGCCGGGCAGACGCACCACCAGGCCGTCCAGTTCCGGCGTCATGAAGATCTGGCACGTCAGACGGCTGTTTTCGCGCACGTCCATCGCACAGGTGAGCATGTCGACTTCGTAGGACTCGGCCGCTGGCATGTGGCCGCGCCAGGCTTCGTCGACGTAGGCGTGACAGGTCGCGCAACTGCAACTGCCGCCACAATCTCCGAGAATGCCCGGGACCTGGTTGTTCACCGCGGTTTGCATGACCGAGTCGCCAACGTTGGCGCTTACGCTGGCTTCGCTGCCGTCCGGCTGGATGAATCGAATGAGCGGCATGGCTTCTGGACCTCTGAAAAATTAGTTGGACTGGGGAAGCAGACTTTTCAACGGGATCGACTCGTCGGCGAGATCGGCCGCACGAACCGGAATTTTCTCGGCGACGAACCGCTTTGCCAGCATGAATTCGGGCGCACGGCTCACCGTGTCGGCTGCGAGCATCACGCCATCCTTGAGATAAAACGTCGAAAACGAGCGGCTTTCGGGACTGCCGCGCAGGACGAGTTCGTCGTAGCCCTGGGACAGCCCGACCATCTTGAGCTTCAGATCGTATTGATCGGACCAGAACCACGGCACGCTGTTATAGACGCGCTCCTTGCCGCACAGCGACGCCGCGGCGGTGCGGGCCTGCTCGAGTGCGTTCGGCACCGACTCCAGGCGCAGCCGGCGGCCGAGCGCGGGATTGGGATGGTTGGTGCAATCGCCGACCGCGAAAATATCCGGATCGGAGGTACGCGTATGCTCGTCCACCACGATGCCGTTGTCGACGGCGAGACCCGCGGCCTGCGCGAGTTCGGTGGCGGGCTCCAGTCCCACGCCGACGATGACGAGATCCGCCGCGACGCGCGTGCCGTCCGCGCAGCACACTGCGGCGACGGCGTCGCAGGACGCGTCGAGTTCGAAACTGCTCACGATCGCATTCGTGCGGATGTCGACCCCGGCCTCGCGGTGCACTTTCTCGTAGAACGTGGAAAGCTCGGGCGCGGTGACACGCGCGAGCACACGCGGCAATGCCTCGAGCACGGTGACATGCAAGCCGCGCTTCACGGCCACGGCGGCCACTTCGAGGCCGACATATCCGCCGCCGATGATCACGAGGCGAGAGCCCGCATGAAACTGGTTGCGAATGCGCGCGACGTGATCAAGCGTGCGAAGGTAGTGAAAATTCTGCAGCTTCTCGATGGCTTCGATACCCGGCAGCGCGAGTCGCCGCGCGCGGCCGCCGGTGGCCAGAACGACCTTGGCGTAGCTGATTTCGCTGCCATTGGAGAGCGTGACCCGCTTCGCGTCACGGTCGATGCGCTCCGCGCGCGTATTCGGAATGAACTCGACCCGTGCCTTGTCGTAAGTCGAAAGCGGTTTCAGGTAGAGCTGCTCGGCGGTCGACTCACCCGAAAGGAATGCCTTCGAAAGCGGTGGCCGCTGATACGGCAAATGCGGTTCTTCTCCCACCATCACGATGCGCCCCGTCCAACCCTGTTCGCGGATCGCGGTCGCGCATTCTCCCGCAGCGTGACCCGCCCCAACGATCAGCGCGGTGTTTTCTGCGTCTACAGCTGTCATAAGGCGAACTCCGTCTCGCACGGTCGCACTCGCTGCGGCCTTAGTTATTATGAATGATGTTCTAAATTGTGAACGACGATCGGCGCGGCTGTCAATGCTCATCAACCCCGCTCATCGACCCCGCTCATCGACCCCGCTCACGCACCCCGTTGGTCCCGCGGGGAGTTGACCATCGCCTCGATGCCGCCAACCGCAAAGCGGATCAAATAGGTGCGCATGCGCTCGATATGTGGTGCCGTAAGTGCGCGCGTACCGGATCGTGCTTCCTTCGCGTACAGCTCGTTGAGCACCAGATGAAACACGGACTCGACGAAATGCTGCACGAGTTCGACGGTTTCCCGCTTGGCGCCAGGCAGCGCCTTCGCGAAGGCGTCGCGGTAGCGCGCCGCCGCTGGCGCGTATTGGTCGTAGAACGGCGCTGTTAGGTCGGGGCGCTCCAGAAGACAGCCGATCTGGGTCAGCAGTCGCAGGTAATTTTGCCACCCCGGGTCGCCGCTTTTCAGATGCGCGAAGGCCGGCGCGGAAAGCGCGGTCACGATGGCTTCCACGTCGGGCCGCTCGCCATGCAGCGGAGCGAGCGCCGCTTCCAGCGATCCGATCACCTGCTGGCTGATCACGGCCGCGCGGCGGCCTATCGCCTGCTGGAACAGGGCGTCCTTGCTGCCGAAGTGGTAGCGCGCGAGGCTCAGCTCCATGCCGCAGCTCTGCATGATGTCGCGAATCGATGTACCAAAGTAACCGTGCATCGCGAACAGCCTTTCGGCCGTATCGAGAATGCGCTCGGGCGTTGTGCTGCGAGTCAGGGCGCGCGGCTCGTTGTTATCGGCGGCCGGGCTGCTGGCGGCTTGGGTATTCCTCGACGACATAGTTTCCCTTTCATTACGGGCGCAAACCGGTCAAGCGCCGGAGGCCCCTTCAACCGAATAATAAAACGTTCTTGCACAATCGTGCAAAATCGAACATAGTTCAACTATAGGTACAAACGGCAAGGCCGTGCACCTGCAATCGAACGACTAACGGAGACTGGAACCATGGCTGGCGCGCTGCGACTTGAAGACTTCGACGATCCGACGTTCAATCCCTTTTTCGAGGATTCGCTCGCTTACGGAGCCGATGCCAACCCGTATCCGCGCATTGCCGAGCTGCGCGAAAAAGGCACGGTTCAGGAAGGGGATTATCGTGTGCTGATGGGCGGTGCGGCGGACCTAACAATGTCCGATGTCGCGCACTACTGCGTATTCGGATACGACGAGGTATCGCAGGTGCTGGGCGATCCGGCGACGTACTCGAACAAGTCTTACGAGCGCAATATCGGCATCAGCTTCGGACGCAGCATTTCGACGATGGACGCGCCAGAGCACCCGCGCTACCGCCGCATTTTTCAGAAAGCATTTTTGCCGCACACGGTGGCGGCATGGGGCGACACATTGGTCGATCCTGTGGTAAACGAACTGATGTCGAAGTTCGTGGATCGCGGGCATGCGGATCTCGTCAACGAGTTCACGCTTCACTATCCGTTCAATATCATCTACCGTCAGCTCGCGTTGCCGCCGGAGGACGTGAAAATCTTTCACAAGCTGGCGATCGCGCAAACGCTGGTGTCGATCGACGTGGCGCACGGTGTGGAGGCGTCGACGAAGCTGGGCGCTTATTTCGCGCAACTCGTCGAGGCGCGCCGCAGCAATCCGGGCGACGATCTCGTCAGCGCGCTGGCCACCACGGAAGTCGATGGCGAATTGCTGCCTGACGAGGTCGTCATTTCGTTCCTGCGCCAACTCGTGAATGCGGGCGGCGACACCACCTATCGCGCAACCAGCGTGCTGCTGCTCGCATTGCTGCGCGCTCCCGCGCAGCTCGAGGCGGTGCGCCAGGATCGTACGCTGGTCGCGCAGGCTATCGAAGAGGCGCTGCGCTGGGACGGCCCCGTGTTGATGCAGTCGCGCATGGCGACGCGTGACGTCACGCTCGGTGGCGTCGAGATTCCCGCAGGCGCATTTCTCGACGTGCTGGCAGGCAGCGCCAATCGTGATCCCAGCCGTTTCCCCGATCCGGACAAGTTCGACATCTATCGCAAACCGGCTCACCGGCATTTCGCGTTTGCGTATGGACCTCACGTGTGCATTGGTCAACACCTCGCGCGTGTGGAGATGACGCGCGCGCTCAACGCGATCCTCGACCGCCTGCCCAATCTTCGTCTCGATCCGGACGCGCAGGCTCCGCAGATCAACGGCATCATGATGCGCGTTCCGCATTCGATTCCCGTCGTCTTCGGCTAATCAGAACAAAGCCGGCCTCACGGGCTTTGCACGAGGCCGACCGACAAGGCAAGTGCCGCCGGACAGCTCGCGCATAGAGTTGCCCGGCGCGCACCGACGGTGGAGAACGCATTGATGACGGAGTTTGACTATGTCGTGGTTGGCGCGGGCGCGGCGGGTTGCGTGCTCGCCAACCGTCTTTCGCAAAGCGGGCGCCATACGGTGCTGCTCATTGAAGCAGGACCCGAGGACCACAGTCCCCTGATCCGGATGCCCAAGGGATTCGGGAAGCTGCTGGGCGATCCGGCGCACGCCTGGTTCATCCCGGTGCAGCCCGACGACGGCAACGGGCACCGCAATGAAATCTGGCTTCGCGGCAAGATGCTCGGAGGTTCGAGCAGCATCAACGGCATGGTGTACATGCGTGGACATCCAGACGACTACGACGGATGGGGCGAACTGGGCGTGGAGGGCTGGAGCTGGCAGAACCTGGCGCCGTGCTTCAGGCAGATCGAAGATCACGCGCTGGGCGCCGACGAACTGCGGGGTTCGGGCGGCCCACTGAAAGTCTCGCCGTATGCGCAGCGCAACCGCATTGGCGACGCTGTTCTCGAGGCGTGCCGGTCGCTTGGCATTCGGCGCGTGGAGGATATCAACCGGCTCGATCACGAGGGCGTGGCCTATCTGATCTACACGATACGCAACGGGCAGCGGCAAAGCTCGGCCGAAGCCTTTCTGAAGCCCGCGCGTTCGCGCAAGAACCTCTCGGTCGTTACTGCGACGCAGGCCGCGCGAATCGTGTTTGACGGCACGCGCGCAACAGGCGTGCAATGCGAAAGCGCGGGGCAGCAGATCGTTTACCGTGCACGCCGCGAAGTCGTGCTGTCGGCTGGAGCGATCGAGTCACCGCGGCTTTTGCAGTTGTCGGGCATTGGCGATCCCGGCCATCTGCAGTCGCTTGGCATTCCGGTCGTGGCAGCGAGCCCGGGCGTCGGGCTCAACATGCGCGAGCACTATCTGTATATGGTGCAGGCGCGTTTGCGGCATTGGCGCAACTCGCAGAACCGGCAGTTCAGCGGCCTGCGCTTGTGGCGCAACGCGATGCAGTATTTCCTGTTCCGCCGTGGCGTGATGTCGCTCGGCTCCTATCAGGTGGGCGGCTTCGTCAAGACTGCTCCGGACGCGAAGCGCCCCGACGTTCAGTTGATGATGGCGCCGTACTCGATGGATTTCGGCGCGGCCAGCTATGCGTTCGAGACGTTTCCTGGCATGCAGCTTTTCAGCTATCCACTGCGTCCGCGCAGTGAGGGACACGTGAGGATCCAGTCGGCGGACTCCCGCGTGCCGCCCGAAGTCGTTGCGAACTATCTTGCCGATACGTACGACCAGCGGATGGCCGTCAACGCGTTCCGCCTCATGCGCAACGTGCTGGCCGCCGAGCCGCTTGCGAGCCTGCTCGATGGAGAGACGCGTCCAGGTTCCGCCGTTCAGACCGACGCCGAGATTCTCGACCTCTACCGGCGCGAGGGGCAGTCCGGCTATCACGCTTGCGGCACCTGCAAGATGGGCTCCGATGCGCTTGCCGTGCTCGATTCGCGCTTGCGCGTGCGGGGCGTTGAAGGCCTGCGCGTGATGGATCTCTCAGTGACGCCCACGATGATCTCCGGCAACACCAATGGCCCCATGATGGCGATGGCATGGCGTGCCGCCGGCCTGATCCTCGAGGATGCACGATGAGCCATCTCGAGGACTACGGCAGGCGCTTTGCGAACATTGAATTCGAGCGGCGCGATGGCGTTCTACAGGTACGCCTGCACACGGATGGCGGCCCGCTCAAGTGGGGCGCGCTCGACGGCAGCATTCACACTCAGCTAGGCGAGGCGTTTTATCAGATCGCACGCGACCTCGAAAATCGCGTAGTGATCCTGACGGGCACCGGCGATGCGTTCTGCGACGCCATGAACTACGCCGAGCTTCCGTCGGAACCGCTTGCGCAAATCTGGCCGCGCCTGCAGCGCGAGGGGCAGGACTTGCTCATGCAACTGCTGGACGTTCCGGTTCCCGTTATCGGCGCGATCAACGGCCCGGCGCTCATTCACGCCGAGTTGCTCGTGATGTCCGATATCGTGCTCGCGGCCAGTCACGCCGAAATCTCGGACCAGGCGCACTTCGTTCACGGCGTCGTGCCGGCGGATGGCGTGCAGATCGTCTGGCCGATGTTGATCGGCCATAACCGCGCTCGCCATTTCCTGCTCACTGGTGAGCGTATGACGGCACAACGCGCGTGGGAGCTTGGCGTGGTCGGCGAAGTCGTCGCGCAGGAAGCGCTGCTCGATCGCGCCTGGGAGATCGCCTGCGGCCTCGCGGCGAAGCCGATCGAAACCCTGCGTTATACCCGCGCGGTCTTTGCTCAGCCGTTCAAGCGTCGCATGGCCGACGAACTGGGCTACGGACTCGCGCTCGAAGGGCTCGCCGGCATTGCCGCGCAGTCTGGCAAGACCTAGCCCGTCAAAGCGACATGTTCACGAATGGGAGACACGATATGGATCTGGCAGTGAAAACACTACCTGGGCGAAATGCAATCGTTCAACAGGCGCTCGACCGCGCGACGCAGGAAGGCGGCGAGATCGGTGTGCAGGTGGCGGCCTATCTGAATGGCAGGCTCGAGATCGACGCATGGAGCGGCGTGGCCGATCCGTCCACCGGCCGCCTCGTTGACGGCGATACGCTCTTCAACGTCTATTCGGTGACGAAGGCAGTCGCGGCAACCGCGCTGCACATTCTGGCCGACCGCGGGCTCATCGAATACGACGCGCCGGTCACGCGCTATTGGCCGGAGTACGGTGCGCACGGGAAAGACAAGACGACGGTACGCGATGTGCTGACTCACCGCGCGTGCGTGCCGCAGATGCCGGACGGCGTGACGCCGGAACTGATGTGCGACTGGCAATGGATGACGCGCGCCATCGCGAACCTGGAGCCGCTCGCCGAGCCGGGCACGAAGACGCTTTATCTTTCGATGACCTTCGGCTGGATCGTTGGCGAGCTGGTGCGACGCGCCGACCCGAAGAAGCGCTCGCTGGGCCGCTTCGTTCAGGAGGAGATTGCGAAGCCGCTCGGTATAGACGATCTCTGGATTGGCATTCCCGACGAAGTCGAGCCGCGCATCGCTCGACTTACCGATGCAATAGTGCCAGTTCCCGCGGAATATCTGCCGCCGCTGTTCCTGCGCTCGATGCCGCAGCCGGTCGCGTTGACGCCACACGTGTTCGAGCGCCCGGACGTACGGCGCGCCGAAGTGGCGGGTGTTGGCGGGATCTTCAATGCGCGTAGTGAAGCGCGTTTCTGGGCGATGCTGGCATGCGGCGGCGAGCTGGACGGCGTGAGGATCCTTTCGAAGGAACTCGTGGCCACGCTGAATACGCCGCGCGCCAACAGCGAAGAGCCGGACCCGGTGATGTTCGGCTTTCCGATTCCGATCACAATCGGCGGCTTCTGGTTCGGCGGCAATCATCCGCCGGTGACGGCGGCGCGTTCGCCGCGCGCATTGTGCCATCCGGGGCAGGGCAATTCGATCGGCTGGGCGGATCCCGATACGGGACTCGCGGTGGCGATCTGCCACAACAAGCTGTTCAACCCGGCCACGCCGGAAGAAGATCCGTTGCTTCCGATCGCCGTTGCGATTCGTGAAGCGCTGGATCTGGAGTGATCGTCGCAATGGTCATGGATATTGCGCATTTGCAGCAATGGACCGGACGCACCGAGGAAGTGCGGGACGAGGTCACTCTCACGCCGATGGCGGCGCTCGGCGCCTTGCTCGACCGCGACGAGCCGCCTGCAGCGGCTGGCGATGATTTGCCACCTTTGTGGCACTGGCTTTATTTTCTGCCTGTTCATCGTCAGTCGATGGTCGGTACGGACGGCCATCCAAAGCGCGGCGGTTTCCTCCCGCCCGTCGACCTGCCCCGGCGCATGTGGGCGGGCAGTCAGCTCGAGTTTCTGCGGCCGCTGAAGGCGGGCAGCGCGATTGCGCGTCTTTCTCGCATCGAGAGCGTTGCGCACAAGCAGGGACGCACCGGCGATCTCGTGTTCGTCAAGGTCAAGCACGAGGTCAGCGACGGAGCCGGACTCGCGATCGTCGAACGTCAGGATATCGTTTATCGCGATCATCCGGCCGCGAGCGAAAAGCCGGCTGCGCCACAGGCTGCGCCCGCAGGCGCTCAGTGGGCGCGCGAGGTCGTTCCCGATCCCGTGCTGCTGTTTCGCTATTCGGCGCTTACCTTGAATGGTCATCGTATTCACTACGATCGGCCATACGCGACCAGCGAGGAGGGATACGAGGGGCTCGTGGTGCACGGACCGCTGCTTGCCACGCTACTCATGGACTCGCTGAGATCCGAATTGCCGGGTGCGCGCGTGGGATCGTTCTCGTTTCGCGCGATCAAGCCAGTGGTGGACACGTCACCTTTCTATGTCTGCGGCAAGCGGGACGAGTTGGACCCCGGCAAAGTGGGCTTGTGGATTTCGGGCAGCGATGGATCGTTGCGTATGGAAGCATCGGCCGTGCTCGCCTGATGTGATGAATCCGGTCCGCCAACGTGTTTGATCGTCCGCGGACCGGGCCCTGAACTGGAGTGTTATGCGTTCGTTTCTTTTTGTGCCTGGGAGCAAGCCCGAGCGATTCGCCAAGGCGCTCGCGGCAGGGGCCGATGCGGTGATCGTGGACCTTGAAGACGCCGTCGTCGACGCGGATAAGGCGTCAGCACGCGCACATGTCGCCGATGCCGCGCGAACATTTTCGGCTTCGCCGGTTCGTGTGCTGTTGCGCATCAACGGTGCTGGAACACAGTGGTTTGAGGATGACCTCTCGCTTGCGGCGTCTGAGTGTATCGATGGCATCGTGCTGCCGAAGGCGGAGAATTCGGCAGCGCTGACCGCTGTCGCGACGGCAGCGCAGAAGCCGATATGGCCGATCATCGAATCCGCCATGGGCGTCTGGAACGCGTTGGAAGTGGCGCGCATGCCCGGTGTTGAGCGGCTCATTTTCGGCTCGGTGGACTTCGAGCTCGATCTCGATTGCGATGGTTCATGGGATGCGTTGCTGCACGCGCGTTCGCGCATCGTACTGGCCTCGCGTGTAGCCGGAATTCAGTCTCCGGTGGATGGCGTAACCGTGGCGATCGATGACGAACGGCAACTTGCGGAGGACTCGTCGAAGGCGCGATCGATGGGTTTCGGCGGCAAGCTGTGCATTCATCCACGCCAGGTCGAAGCGGTCAACGCTGCGTTCAGCCCGAGCGCAGATGAAATTGCCAAGGCGCGGCGAATCGTCGAGGCGTACGAGCGCGCTGAAGGCGGGGCAGTGTCCGTGGATGGACGGATGGTGGACTTGCCGGTCTTGCTCAAGGCAAGACGCATAGTCGGCTTGTCCGAAAAGACCGAAAACGTGCGCGGTTCGGTAGAAAGATAAGGAGAACTGCGGGGCGGCCACTGCGCCGCCCGCGCCACCACCGAAAGATGTGGCGCGGGCGTTGTTCAACCGTGCTTACACCGGATCCCACGGCGTGAGCGCCATGGAGGGCACGTTCGGGAAGAAGCTCGACTCGAACGCCGGCATGACTTGCTCGGCAATCGCTTCGGGCGTCCAGCCGCCGTCGCGATGCAGCGAGCGGATCATGCGGATCTGGTTGAAGAAGTAGATTTCGTTGGCGCGCACGCCGAAGATCTGGCCCGAAACCTTGGCGGCCTGGTCGGAGGCGAGGTACACCGCAAGCGGCGCGATCTTGCGGGATTCCATGCGCTTGAGAATCTCGACGCGTGCCTTTTGCTCGGGCGTTTCCGAGGGAATCGAGGCCGTCATCGCAGTCCATGCCCACGGCGCGATGCAGTTAGAGCGCACATTGAATTTGGCCATGTCGAGCGCGATCGACTTCGACAGACCGACGACACCCATCTTGGCGGCCGAGTAGTTGGCTTGCCCGATATTGCCAATCAGACCGGACGTGGAGGTCATATGAACGAAGCTGCCGCCGTTTTGGGCCTTGAAATGCGGAGCCGCAGCACGCGCCACGAAAAACGACCCGTTCAGGTGGACGTCGACCACGGCCTTCCACTCGTCGAGACTCATGTTGAAGAACATGCGGTCACGCACGATGCCGGCGTTGTTGACCACACAGTCGATGCGGCCGAACGTGTCCAGCGCGGCCTGCACGATCTTCTGGGCCGAATCCCATTCGGCGACGCTGTCCGTCGAGGCAACCGCTTGTCCGCCGGCCTCCTTGATTTCCGCGACAACGCGCTGTGCGGCGAATTCGCCGGTTTCGGCGTTACGACCGAGGTCGTTGACGACGACCTTGGCCCCGTTCGCCGCGAATTGCAGCGCGAAATCGCGCCCGATGCCGGCACCCGCCCCCGTTACCACTACCACCTTGTCCCTGACGAAATCGCTCACTCTTGTCTCCGTTCGATACAGGCGTTGATGTAGAAAAGCTCGCCTCGGTATAATAGCAAAACTGAACGACGTTGCATAATATGAACGCTAGCGTGTTGACGCGGAGTGTGGCGATTCATCCATTTGAAGACGACGAAATGAAAGGAGACGCAAGATGAATGATACGAAAGGCTGGACCGTGCCAGACCACGTTCCGCGAGAACTCGTGGTCGATTTCGACTATATGAACCCGCCTGGCGCACAAGACGATGTTCATCTGGCATGGAAGTCGTTGCACGCGGGGCCCGACATCGTGTGGTCCCCTTACTATGGCGGCCACTGGATCGCCACGCGAGGCGAAGATATCGAGGCGATGCAGAAGGACCATACGCGCTTCTCGCATCAAAGCGTCAACGTTCCGCCGCTCAACGAGTCGCGGCTCGTGCCGCTCGAACTCGACCCGCCTGAGCACACTGCGTACCGCAACCTGATCACGCCCGCTTTTCTTCCACAGGCAATCGCATCGCTCGAGAGCGACGTGCGCAGCCTCGCAATCGAGTTGATCGAAAAGCTCGCTCCGCGAGGCGAATGCGAGTTCGTCTCGGAGTTCTCGAAGATCCTGCCGATCGTAATTTTCCTGCGTCTCGCAGATCTTCCGTTGAGCGATCGCGAGCAGTTGCTCGAATGGGCGGAGTGGGCCGTGCGCGGCAATCTCGAAGAACGCATCGAATCCCAGCACCGCCTTGGCGGCTATATAGCCACATGGGTGGAAAAGCGCAAGGCGCAGGCGGGCGGCGACCTGGTCAGCCTGATCGTCAACGCGCAGATCGACGGCAAGCCGATCAGCCCCGAGCGCATGTTCGGCATGTTCATCGTCGTGCTGTTCGGCGGGCTGGATACCGTCGCGTCGTTGATGGGTTTCATCGCACGTTTCCTCGCCGAGAATCCGGCGCACCGGCAGCAGCTCATCGAGAATCCGGAACTGATGGTGTCGTCGGTCGACGAATTGATCCGGCGCTTTGGCGTGGCGAATACCGCGCGACTCATTACTCAGGACATGGAATACAAAGGCATCCAGTTCAAAAAGGGTGACCAGATCCAGTTGCCGAACTCGCTGTTCGGCCTCGACGACCGTAAGTTCAGCAACCCGCTTGCCGTCGACCTCACGCGCAAGCCGGTGATGCATGCGGCCTTCGGCAACGGGCCGCATCGCTGCCCCGGCTCGTTTCTCGCGCGCACGGAGATCAAGGTGTTCCTGCAGGAATGGCTCAAACGCATTCCCGATTTCCGCATTCGCGAGGACGACAGGCCACGATGCGGCTCGGGCTCCGTCAACGGCATGCTTTATCTGCCGCTCGCCTGGGATGTAGCGCCCTGAAACAACTCCAACTCAACGACTCACAGAGCGATCATGAAAAAGTGGCAGTGCATTTTTTGCGGGTTTTACTACGACGAAGCAGCGGGACTTCCTGCGGAGGGCATCGCGCCCGGCACCCGCTGGGAAGACATCCCGGATGACTGGGCATGCCCCGAGTGCGGCGCGACCAAGGCCGACTTCGTGATGGTCGAGGTGGAGGCCTGAGGGTTAGGGTATGCGCACGCGCCAGGCCGTGCGCTTCGTCGCCCAGTGTCAAGCGCGCTCGAAGATTGCGGCAATACCCTGGCCGCCGCCGATGCACATGGTCTCGAGCGCATAACGCCCCTTTCGGCGCGTGAGTTCGTGCAGGAGCGTCGTCATGATCCGCACGCCCGTTGCGCCAATCGGATGGCCGAGCGATATGCCGGAGCCGTTCACGTTGAGCCGGCCGGTATCGTGCCAGTTCCAGCCTTTGAGGACTGCCAGCACCTGGCATGCGAACGCCTCGTTGACTTCGACGAGATCCATCTGATCGAGCGAGAGACCCGTGCGCGCCATGAGCTTCTGGACCGCAGGCACGGGGCCGATGCCCATGCGTGACGGCTCGCAGCCGGCGGCGGCCCAGCCGGTAAGCCAGGCGATGGGTTCGAGTCCGAGCGCTTCGAGGCGGTCTTCCGCGACGACTAGGCAAGCGGCTGCGGCGTCATTCTGCTGGCTGGAGTTGCCCGCGGTAACCGTGCCGCCAGGCGTCAACGCGCGAAGCTTGCCGAGACTGTCCATGCTGGCGTCCGCACGGAATCCTTCGTCCCTGGAAAAGAGGAGCGGTTCGCCCTTCTTTTGGGGAACGCTGACCGCAAGGATTTCTTCGGCCATGCGGCCCGACTCCCACGCCGCCGCCGCGCGCTGATGGCTGCGCAACGCAAATTCATCGGCGGCCTCCCGGCTGATGCCGTAGTCGGTGGCGAGATTTTCCGCCGTCTCGATCATGCCGGAGATATAGCCGAAGCGAGATTCGGGCTGCGAGCGCTCGCGGCCGCGTGCGAGACGGTCGTGAAACTGGACGGAGCCCGAACGGGCGCCCCAGCGCATGTCCGTGCTGTAGTACTCGATGTTGCTCATGCTTTCCACGCCGCCGGCCAGCACCACGTCGGCGGCGCCGGTCTGCACCATCATCGCCGCGGTGGCGAGCGCCTGCAGGCCGCCGCCGCAGCGGCGGTCCAGTTGCATGCCCGGCACTTCCACGGGCAGGCCCGCCTGCAGCGCGATCCAGCGGCCTACGCAGGGCGTTTCGCTGCTCGCATACGATTGCGCGAACACGACGTCGTCGATGCGAGCGGGATCGAGGCCCGCTCGCCGGATCGTTTCGTTTGCAACGAGTGCGCCGAGTTCTTCGACGGATACGCCGCGCAGGCTACCGCCAAAGGTGCCGACGGGCGTTCGTACGGGGGACACAATTGCTGCGCGTTTCATGGGACATTTCCTTGCAGGGTTTCGAGATTCTGATTCGGGCCAGATTGCGATCAGGCTACGAGTGTCTGACTGCCGGAGCGATTGGACGGCGGGGCGCCGGCCATCAGGTCGAGAGCGCCACGATGGTCCGGATGCGCGATCGCAAGCATGCGCTCGCGCCGTTGCCGCAACGTTAGTCCGCGCAGATCGGCAACGCCATATTCCGTCACCACGATCCCGGCGTCGCTGCGTGGCGTGCTGACCGGCCCGGTCAACGACGCGACAATGCGGGTAGCGCCCTTGCCAGCCGTGGAGGGCAGTGCGATGATCGGAACGCCGCCACGAGAGCGTCGCGCGCCGCGCAGGAAGTCCAATGCACCGCCCACCGCACCAACGTATACGCCCCCGGCAATTTCGGCGTTGATCTGCCCGCTAAGATCGACTTCGACTGCGGAGTTGATGGCGACGAAGCGATCGATGCTCGCGAGCACATGCGGGTCATGCGTGTAGCGGGTCGAACGAAACTCGATGGCGTCGTTGCGGTGCGCGAACTCGTGAATGCGGCGGCCACCCATCATCACGCCGGCGATGGTCGTGCCCATGTCGATGGTCTTGCGCGCATTGGTGATCACGCCGCTTTGCATGAGATCGGCGACTTTGTCTCCGATCGTGCCGGAATGAATACCGAGGTTTCGACGATCGGTGAGGCACGCAAGGATCGCCTCTGGAATCGCGCCGAGACCGAGTTGAATCGTGGCCCCGTCTTCGATCAAACTTGCCGTGTATTGCGCGATCGCCAGATCCGTTGCACTTGCTGCGCTGGGCGAACTTTCGGGCAGAGCCCGCGACGTCGGCAGGATGAAGTCGATCTCGTCGTCGCGAAGGTAGCGCTCGCCGTATGTCCAGGGCGCCTGCTCATTCACTTCCGCAACGACGACGCGCGCGTGCGTCAGTGCCGGAATCAGATATTCATGTGCAATGGACAGGCTATAGCGGCCCTGCGAATCGGGCGGCGCAAGCTGCAGCAGCAAGACGTCGATGGGAAACTGGCCCGACTCCATCATCTGTGGAAACTGCGAGTAGTGGCACGGAAGAATATCGAGTGAGCCAGCCTTGGCCAAAGCGCGGTTGGCGCCTGTGCCGCAGTACGAAACGAATTCAATGCAGTCTGCGTGCTCCGGGCGGCAGGTGTCGAAACTGCTGGCGCCCAGAAAAATCCGAAACGCTCCGATGCTATGCCGTTGCTCTAGCAACTTTCTCGTGAGCGGGAGGGGCTCAGCGTTCGATTGACCCCACGCGACGGTATCTCCGGGACGAACGATGGATGCGAAGTCGACGGAGTCCGCCTCTAGCAGTAAAGGCATGATGTTGTTCGCGTCAGTGCGTAGTTTGAGTCATTTGCGCAACGGCATGGGTCTCGTCGTGCTGCCCACGCACGGCGCCCGACGCGATGATTTCCGCGATCCGCTCTTCGCTGTATCCGATGCTGCGCAGTACGTCTTCCGTATGCTGGCCAAGGCGCGGAACGGCGAGCGGCGGCGCTGCAGGCTCCGTGCGGAAATGAATCGGGCTTGCAACGTGTTTGCGTCCGGACGGATCGCTTTGAATCATCGCGCGCTCATGCGCATGTGGATGGTCGAGCGCTTCGGCGAGCGAGAGCACAGGCGCGACGCTGATGTTTCGGCCCTCGAACCAGTCGAGCCATTCATCGAGCGTGCGGGTCAGGAAGGTACGCGTCAGGAATGCGCGCACCCGCGTCTGAGCTTCGCCGGCCGGACCGATGGCGTCGCCGACCAGGTCAGGGCGGCCGAGTGGCGTAAGCAGGTTAGTGGCAAAGCTGCGCTCCCGGCCGCCGAGGCAGAGCCATTTCGAATCGGCGGTCTCATAGCTGCTGAGCAGTGCGAGCCTGCTGTCGTCGTCTGGCGTCTCCTGAGATGAAACGTCCGGCGTGTTGAGCAAGTGGCCACTCAGATACGGCTGCGCCGTGAGCGCCGCATCGAAGAGCGAGATGTCGATATAGTCGCCGCGCCCTGTTTCCCGCGCGCGCAGGAGTGCCATCAACACAGCGGACAACGCCGTCAACGAACCGGCCAGCGCGGCGAGCGACGGCCCTGTGGTAACGGGCATCCCGCGGCTATCGCGCGGCAGCGTGCCCGCAAGCGCTTGAATCACCGGATCATGGGCGGGCAGCTGAGAGAGCGGGCCGTTCTGTCCAAATGCGGTCATCGCGCAATAAACGAGTCGCGGGTTCGTCCGGCTCACCGTGTCGTAGTCGATGCCAAGGCGGGCGGCCACCCCCGGCCGTGACGATTCGATCACCACGTCGGCCTCGTTCATCAGCTTGAGCGCCGCCTCGCGTCCATCGGGATGCTTCAGGTCGAGGGCGATGCTGCGCTTGCCGCGGTTGATCGCGGCGAAGAACGCGCCATCCGTGCCCGGCGCGCCGCGTGTGGGGTCGCCGGTGACCGGTTCGATCTTGATGACTTGCGCCCCGTGTTCCGCGAGATTGGCGGCGAGGAACGGACCCGGCATGAACTGTGACAGGTCCACGACGCGAAGACCGGTGAGTTTCATGCGAGAGCGGCTCCGAAGCCGAGCTGGCGTTGCGCGATCGCGGCAGCCTCCTTCACGATGCGTTCGATCAATTCCGCACAAGTCGGCAGGTCGTGGATGAGACCGGTCACGATCCCGGCGGGGAACGCGCCGCCTTCGACTTCTCCCGTGACGAACGCGTCCATCCAACGCTTTGCTCCGGTCAGCGCGTAGAGGTCGGCATGCGTCACGTGCCCGCTGTGCTCCAGTTCGAGCGCGGCGAGGCTCACGCTATTCTTGATCACACGGCTTGAATCGCCGAGCGAGCGGCCGACCACCACCGTATCGCGCTCCGTCGCTTCCAGCAGACGTTGCTTGATCGCCGGATGGACCTGCGATTCTTGCGTGAGCATGAAGCGCGTGCCCATATTGATGCCGTCCGCACCGAGCGCCAGAGCCGCCATCAGACCGCGCCCATCGGCGAAACCACCGGAGGCGAGAATCGGCACCTTCAGCTTGTCGGCGGCGGCGGGAATCAGGATCAGTCCCGGGATATCGTCTTCACCGGGGTGCCCCGCGCATTCGAACCCGTCGATGCTGACGGCGTCTGCGCCGAGCGATTCGGCCTTCACCGCGTGGCGGACCGTGACGCACTTATGGACGACCTTGACGCCGTGCGCCTTGAATTCGGCGATGTATTTCGCGGGATTGCTGCCTGCCGTTTCCACGACCTTGACACCCTGCGAAACGATGGTGCGCACATACGCGTCATAGTCGAGACCGGCATTCGCGCCGAGTACGGTCAGATTCACACCGAACGGCTTGTCCGTGAGCGAACGCACTTTGTCGATTTCACGCGCGAGCGCGTCGGCGCTTGCATGCGTATGCGCGGAGATGAACCCAAGACCGCCCGCGTTACCTACGGCCGCTGCCAGTTCAGCGCGCGCCACCCAGCGCATGCCGCCTTGAATGATGGGGTATTGAATGCCGAGTAATTCAGTAATACGGTTGACGTAGGTTTTCATCACGTGCCTGTAGTCTGGGGAGGGAGTGTGGGTGCCAGAGAAGGGCGCTGGATGCGCGCGGCCTGGCGTGCTCGGTTAGCGACGGCAGAAGTGGCTCTTTTTTCTCAGCGATTCAACAATCGCGGAACTGCGGCTTGCGTTTTTCGGCGAAGGCCGCCATGCCTTCCTTGCGGTCTTCGGTGGCGAAGGTCGAATACGCCATGCGCCGCTCGAACAGGATGCCTTCGGCGAGGCTCGATTCGTAAGCACGGTTGACGCACTCTTTCGCCATCGCCACGACCGGTTGCGAGAATCGCGCGATTTCGTCGGCTGTTTTCAGCGCTTCGCCGACGAGCGTATCGACAGGAACGATGCGGCTCACGAGTCCGCATCGTTCGGCTTCGACAGCGTCCATCTTGCGGCCGGTGAGGATCATCTCCATCGCCTTCGATTTACCGAGCACGCGCGTGAGGCGTTGTGTGCCGCCGGCGCCGGGAATGGTTGCGAGGGTGATTTCGGGAAGGGCGAAACGCGCGTTGTCGGCGGCCAGAATGAAGTCGCACATCATGGCCAGCTCGCAGCCTCCGCCCAACGCGAGACCGGCGACGGCGGCGATGACCGGTTTACGGCAACGCGAGGTGCGCTCCCAGTTCGAAGTGATGAACTGGTTCTTGTAGACGTCCATGTACGTCCATTCGCCCATCATCTTGATGTCGGCTCCGGCGGCGAATGCTTTTTCACCGCCGGTGAGCACGATCGCGCCGATGGCAGGATCGGCCTCGAGGCCGTCGAGTGCGGCCGTCAGCTCGTCCATCAACTGGTTGTTCAGGGCGTTATAGGCTTGCGGACGGTTCAGCTTGATCAAGCCGGTCTTGCCGTGAATATCGACGATGATCGTCTCGTAGGCCATGGTCTTTCCTTGCGGGAATCAGGGTGAACACTTAAGCCAGCATCGGTATCTGCCCGGCCTTGGTTGTATTGGCTGTGGCACCCCGTTCAGACTGCATCGGGGCGTGCCGCGCGTTGCCAAATTTGTGAACGACGTTTATGATTCTGAATGTGTGACCCGGCTTTGTCAATTGAGCCCATGGTCAGATTCGCTAATGGAAAACACCGCGAGGAGACAGTGCATGACGACTCGTCACGAGGACGGACAGATTCGCGTTGAACAACGCGGGAACCTGCTTTTGATAGGGATCGACCGGCCGGAAAAGCGCAACGGCTTTACCCCGAAGATGTTCAAGGAACTGGCCGCCGCTTACACGCGGCTCGAGAACAGCAGCGATCTGTTCTGCGGCCTGGTCTATGCCGAAGGCGACCACTTTACGGCGGGGCTCGACATGCCGAAGATCGCGCCGCTGCGCCGTGAGGGCAAACCCTTGCTTCCGGAGGGCGAGGTCGATCCGTTCAATTTGCGCGCGCCGCTGCGCACCAAGCCGGTCGTCATCGCTCTCAAGGGAATCTGCTTTACGGTCGCGGTCGAATTGATGCTCGCATCGGAAGTGGCCGTGGCCGCGGATAACTGCCGTTTCTCCCAGCTTGAAGTGAAGCGGGGGATCATGGCAGGTTGTGGTGCGACGTTCCGCATGGTCCAGCGTGCCGGCTGGGGCAACGCGATGAAGGTGCTGCTCACCGGCGACGAGTTCACTGCCGAGGAGGCGCGCCACATGAACTTCGTTCAGGACGTCGTGCCGGCGGGCCAGGAGTTCGACCGCGCGCTGGCTATCGCAGAGCGAATCGCCGCGCAGGCGCCGCTCGCCGTGCAGGCCACGATGCAGAACGCGCGCGTTTCACTGGGGCAAGGCTGGCAGGATGCCTACGCGACGATTCAGTCGACCCAGCAGTTTCTCTACAACACGGAAGACGCAAAGGAAGGCGTTCAGTCCTTCATCGAAAAGCGTACGGCGAAGTTCGTCGGACGCTGATGCATGGCTTGCGGCGCGGCCGGTATGAATTCAAGGGGACAGTTTGATATGACGAAAGGCGCGTTGGCGGGGGTTCGCGTACTAGACCTGAGCCGTATTCTCGCGGGGCCCTGGGGTGCGCAGATGCTGGCGGATCTCGGAGCGGAGGTCATCAAGGTCGAGCGTCCGGGCAAGGGGGACGATTCGCGGCAGTTCGGCCCGCCGTTTCTCATGGATCGCGAGGGCAAGGTCACGCGCGAGTCGACGTTCTTTATCAGCGCGAACCGCGGCAAGAAGTCGATCACGTGCGATATATCGACGCCCGACGGTCAGGCGCTGATACGCTCGCTGGCCGCGCATTGCGACGTGCTGCTCGAGAATTACAAGGTTGGCGACCTTAAGCGTTATGGGCTCGACTATGAGAGCCTCAAGCTCGTCAATCCGCGCCTGATCTACTGCTCGATAACAGGGTTCGGACAAACCGGGCCGTACAGTCCGCGCCCCGGATACGACTCGATTTTCCAGGCGATGGGCGGTCTGATGAGCGTCACGGGCAACGGCGACGACGTGCCAGGCGGAGGACCGATGAAAACCGGGCCCAGTCTCGCGGACATCCTTTGTGGACAGTACGCGGCGTCCGCGATCATCGCCGCGCTCTATCATCGCGACGCGGCGCAAGGCGGCAGTGGGGAGGGGCAGTACATCGACCTGGCGCTGCTGGACGCGATGATCGCCGCCACATCGCACTACGCAAGCCAGTACCTCGTTTCGGGGCAGATTCCGATCCGGCGCGGGACGGAGGGGAACGGCGGCATGCCGTCGCGCATGTTCCGTTGTGCCGATCGCGACATCATGATCGTTGCCGGAAACAACGAGCAATACGCGCGGATGTGCAACGTCCTCGGGCACCCCGAACTCGCCAACGACCCGCGATTCAGCGAGATTGTGCTGCGCGTGAAGAATCGTCGCGCGCTTGGCGAAGTGTTCGAGCCGCTGATCGCCGAATGGCAAAGCGACGAACTGCTGGCAGCATTTGACGCGGCTGGGGTGCCGGCGGGGCCGATCAACAATCTGGAACAAGTGTTCGCCGATCCCCATGTGCAGGCGCGTGCGATGTGTGTTGAAGTCGCCCATCCGCTCACCGACGAGGCGGTCCGTATGGTTGCCAATCCGGTGAAGATGTCGGGCACGCCTATCGATTCGTACGGAGCGCCGCCGATGCTCGGGCAGCACACGGACGCCGTGCTGCGTGATGTGCTGGGTATGTCGCAATCCGATATCGATACCTTGCGCGAAAAGAAGGTACTTTAGAAAGCAGGATCTTGCGAAGCGCAGCCCTTCGGGGCTGCGCTCTCTTGTGGACTATCCATATCAATCAGGATAACGAATGTCTCTGTCGTTGCGAGACATTCGAGGATGGTTGCGGGATTGCTCGATCCCTCGGCAGCCAACGGGTTTGTTTCGTATCACGCTTTTGCAGTCAGGGGTTCTTTGATCCCCAAACGCAACGGCGCAAAAATAACCTTGGCTCGGTGTCCCGCAGCCAAGGCCAAACTCCACACGCTCTCGCGAAGTGTGCCGGAGGAGAAAGATGTGACCACTCTCAATCGTCTTGGTACGCGTCTCTCGCGAACTCACCATCGGATCGAGGTATCTCAGTTAATGCAACTTATAGTTCAATTAAATTTTCTGCGCCGCTGCGAAATGCAACTTCCCGTTTCATATATTGCAACTGTGTTCAAAAAGACGCACTAAAGCATTGACTGTCCGCCGTCCACACTGATAGTCTGCCCGGTTATGAAATTAGCGTCGTCACTACACAGAAATGCAACTGTTCGTCCAATATCGAGCTCAGGATCGCCGAAGCGGCCAAGAGCGATTTCAGTGAGATAGCGCGTGCGTTCCTGGGGATTGGCTTCGAGATAGGCTTCAGCGGCTGGCGTGAGCGCCGCCGGGCAAATGACGTTGACGGTAATGCCATAGGCACCCCATTCGCGCGCGGCAACACGTGAAAGTCCACGAATGCCCTCCTTGGTTGCGGCGTACGCGCCGAATCCCTTGAGCCCCTCGATACCTGTGCGCGAGCCGAAGTTGACGATGGCGCCGCAGCCCTGTGCCTTCATGTGCGGCAATACTGCCTGCATGAAATACAGCGTGCCGTACAAGCCAGACTCGAGTGTGTTGCTCCAGTCATCGTCGGTAACGGACTCAAGCGACACACCCGGGCTGCTACTTTGTGCGTTGTTAATAAGCGCGTCCACGCGTCCGAAACGCTCAATTGCAAGTTCGACCGTGCGCACGGCGTCGGCTCGATTGCGCGTGTCACCAGGCACGACGAGCACTTGCGAGCCGATGGCGCTCAATTCCCCGGCAGCGTGCGTGAGTTTGCTTTCCGTGCGGCCAGTCAGCACCAGACTCGAGCCCTCGGTGGCAAGCGCGCGGGCGATGCCGAGTCCAACGCCTTGCCCGCCTCCGGTCACGATGGCGACCTTTTCTGCCAGTTTTTTCGTGTGCATGAGTGATCCAGAAGTGAAGTTTGATGCTGCAGTTCGACGCACGTGCGTGCCACGTGAGTGTTGCAGAAACCGTCGCCCGAGCGTTTCAATTTTGTGAACGTCGTTCAACTATATCTCAACTTGGACGAGAGGTTGGCCTGGCGTATTCCCGAATTCGGACGGTGGAAAAGTGTGCCAAATTGTGATCGTTGTAAAACTATGTGAATAGTTCACGTATAATCGATGGAGTCAATTCATGGGGAAAATCATGTTGAAAGAGACCTCGGCGCCGGCGGATCGGGATGTCAGCGGGCCGCGCTCGCTGACCCGACTCCTCGGAATTTTCGACGTGCTGGCGAAGTCTCCGGAAGGGATGTCGCTGGCAGAACTGAATGTTGCCCTCGAGTCGCCGAAGAGCAGCCTGCTCAATCTGCTGAGGCCTCTCGTGGCGGAAGGGTTTTTGCTACACGACGCAGGCCGCTATCGCCTGGGGCCTTCGATCTTCCGCTTGTCCGCCGGCGTGATGGCCGCGTGGAATTTCTCGAAGATGCTGCGCCCGTTCCTGGTGGATCTCTCGAAGAGCACCAATGAAACCGTTTATATCGGCGTCCTTGATCACGAGCACAAAGAGATCACCTATGTCGACGTGATCGAGAGCGAACAATCCGTGCGCTATTCGATGCACATCGGATTGCGCCGTCCGCTCTATTGCACGGCTGCGGGGCGCGTGCTGCTGGCTCATGCGCCGGAAGCTTTCGTTACCGACTACATGAAGACGGTCAAGTTCGAGCGTCGTACGCCGCAAACGGTCGCGACGAAGAAGGCGCTGCGTGACGAACTCGATCACATCCTCGAAACCGGTTTGTCGGTGAGCCGCGGCGAACTGCTGCCGGACTCCGCGGGTGTGTCGTCACCGATCTTCGGGCCGAACGGTAACGTGATTGCAGCGATGGCGATTGGTGCGCCGCTCGAGCGTTTCGATCGCGAACGCCCGCAACTCGAGCAGAACATGATCAGGGTGGCCCAGCGCGCGTCTGCATTGGGTCAAGCCGAAGAGGAGTGACCGGCCAGCGTGCCGCACATTGAGGCATATGCTTCAATGTGCGGCACGCATGGCGATTTTGAAGAAGCGTTGGACCCGCGTGTAACAGATCGTCCGCAACGACGATCAATGGGCGTGACGCTTCGGCAGCATGGAAGCGATCAGCAGTCCGGCAATCGAACTACAGGCGATGTAGACGAATACAGAAACATAGCCACTGTCGGCAGCAAACGACCCGTCGTCATGTCCCCCCGTCGCGCCGCGCAGCAGCACGAATACCACCTGGGCGCCTACCGCGAAGAAGCACGAGAAGAAGACGTAGAGCATGCCCGTCGCCTCGCCTGTCTGATGCGCAGGCGTCGTTTCCACGATCTGGTTGTACAGCGCCGTGCTCGCGAAGGCGAGCCCGAACGAGCACAGGACCGCGCCTGGAACGAAGAGCAGCAGGCTGCGATGGAGCACGATCAGTGAGGCCCAGGCAAAGGCCAATATGACCATGCCGATCAAGGCAGCGCGACGCGCCTTGTAGCGGGCCGCAACGCGGCCGCTCCACGGGCTCGCGACCATCGCGACGATGTTGACGCTGAACATCAGCAATCCGGCCGCTGTTGCACTCAGCCCGAATCCGGCGTGCGTGCCGGCAGGCTGCTGGGCGAGCAGCGAGAAAACCTGTCCCAGTTGCATCGCGCCTGCCGCGAGGAATGCCATGCAGGCATTCGCCAAGATGACCTCGCGCGTCTTCAGCAGACGCACGTTGATGAGCGGATGACGCGCCTTGAGTTGATGCCGCGCCCATAGTCCGAGCACGACCATGCCGCCGCCAATCAAACCCCAGAGTCGCGCATCGCCAAGCCCCCACGCGCGAATCTGTTGCATCGCGAAGAGGATCGCGCAAAGTGCGGGAGCGAACGCAAGGCCTCGAATGTAGTCGATCCGGACGCTGGGATGCTGTGGTGACGGTGGTGTCCACGCGCGTACGGCAACGACCGCCACGACGCAAAGCGCGACCTTGAACCAGAAGCCGCCTCGCCACGAATAGTGGTCAACGACGACGCCCGCGCAAATGTAGATCAACCCCGCCGACACCATGCCGGCCGCACTGATTAGCCCCACTGCGGCGGGCAGTCTGGCGGGCGGCAGGTTCTCGCGAACCATGCCGATGGAGAGCGGCGTGATGCCCGCCGCGATCGATTGCATCGCGCACCCCGCGATGAGCACGCCGACGTTGGTTGCGCACGCGGCGACGACTGCCCCGGCTGCGGCGACCGACATCACGACGAGCAGGATACGACGGTAGCCCAACAGGTCGCCGAGCCGCCCGCTCATGGCGGCAAAGATGGCCGAGCCGAGCCAGTAGGCGGTAACGGTCCAGCTCACGGAGTTGGAGGCAGGGAATGCTTTGTAGAGCGTGACCAGTACCGTATAGATAACGGTGATACCAGACGAGGCTGCCACCGCGGCTAGCAGGATCGCCGTCGTGAACCCGCGCGGGGGACCAGCAACGGGCTGTGCTCGGTGTGCCTGCTGCTGGAGGACTTCAGCTTGCATAAACGTCTCCGGTTGTACGTCTCGTTTCGAGTATACTCATATACGAACGACGTTCGCATTGGTGTTTTCTGGAAAGTGGTGTGCGAACTTCAGGATTGTTGACGGTGTCGACCGATATCAATTCGATATCGACGTTTCTGGGTTCGATATGAGAGTTTTTGGGCTGATGGCTTGAGCCGATACTTCTCTCAAGGGCGCACGTTCAGCAGCGCTCCCCCACAATCAGGAGAGAGTTCATGCAAGCGTATCAAGGGAAGATTTACGACGCCGACACACACTTCTACGAAGTCGAGGACGCATACAGCCGCCATTTGCCCGAGAAGTTCAAGAAGGACTGGTCGTTCACCAGCCGTGTCACGGCCGACGGCAACCGCTGCATGTATGTCGGCGACCGCAAGGTGGAAATCAGCGAAGGCTACACCTCGGCCGAGGGGCACGTGCCGCCGCCGGGCAAATTGCATGAATGGCTGCGCGCGATGAAGGACGGCAAGGATAACGTCGACATGCGTGTCGCCCCGACGCCGGACATGTTCAATCGCGACGCACGCCTGAAGAAGATGGACGAATTCGGCGTGGAGGCCTGCACGATGTACATCGGCGAAATGGTCGCGTGCATTTCGTACCTCAACGAGCCTGCTGCCGCAAATGCCGTTTTGCATGCGTATAACCACTGGATGCTCGACGACTGGGGCTTCAACTACAAGGACCGGATCTACACGACGCCGGTCGTCACGCTCGACGATCTCGACGCCGCTGTCGCCGAGGCCAAATGGCTGGTCGCGAACGGTGTCCGCGTCATCCTGATGCCGATGGGGCCGTTCAATGGCCGTGCGCCGGCGGACCCGTATTTCGATCCGTTCTGGTCGATCCTCAACGAAGCAGGCGTGCGTGTCACGTTCCACGTGTCGGAAGCGATCTACATGAAGGATCACATGGCGGTGTGGGGCGAGCCGGTGCAGCAGTCGCGCCAGCGTCAAACCGCCTTTGTCTGGATGCACGGTTACGGCGAGCGTCCGGTGATGGAAACGCTGTCGTCGTTCATCTTCTACAATTTCTTCGAGCGCTTCCCGCGCGTCAAGCTGTGCAGCGCGGAAAACGGTGCCGAATGGGTGCCGTCGCTGCTCGTGAAAATGGACAAGTGCCGGGGCATGGCGAAGAATGGTTACTGGCCATGCGGTCAACTGAAGAAGCGCCCGAGCCAGATCTTCAAGGAAAACGTGTTTGTGGTCGCGTATCCTGAGGACGACATCGGCCAGATCATCGCGCAAACGGGATCATCGGACTTCCTGTTGATGGGCTCCGACTATCCGCACGCGGAAGGCGTGCCGGAGCCGATAGACTTCGCGGCGGAAGCGCTCAATGCGCTTGCCGAAGAAGACACGCGCAAGATCATGTACGACAACGGCCGCAGGTTCATTCCGCTGCAGGTGTAATCGAAGTCGCGCGGGGCGCCGGTGCGGCGGGAATGGCACCCGGCGTTTGCGCGGCGGCGCGACCCGCCGTCCCGCGCTGTCTCTTCTTTGTGAACAGGTTAGCCATGAATATTTCGGACTATAAGGCGTTATTGCTCGAACGCGACGGCGGCGTCCTGACCGTCACGCTCAACCGCCCCGAAACGCTGAATGCGTTTGACGAGCAGATGGACATCGAGATGTCGCGGCTCTTTCTCGATGTCGCGGAGGACAACGAGACCCGTGTTGTCGTGTTGACGGGCGCTGGGCGCGCATTCAGCGCGGGCGGTGATATCGAGCACATGCAGCAGGTCATCGACAACCCGGCGTTGTTTCTGGAAGGCATGCAGCGCGCCAAGAAAATCGTCTTCTCGATGCTCGATTGTCCGAAGCCGGTCATCGCGAAGATCAATGGTCATGCCATTGGTCTGGGCGCGACGATCGCGTTGTTCTCGGATCTGAGCTACGCGGCCAATCACGCGAAGATCGGCGATCCGCACGTGAAAGTCGGCTTCGTAGCGGGCGATGGCGGCGCGGTGATCTGGCCGCAGCTCGTCGGCTACGCGAAGGCCAAGGAATACCTCCTGACGGGTGACCTCCTCACCGCGGAAGAGGCGGCGCGTCTGGGGCTCATCAATCACGCCGTCCCGGCTGACGAACTCGATGCTGTTGTCGATGCCATGGCGAAGCGGCTGGCAAACGGAGCCGCGCGTGCGATTCAATGGACCAAGGCTTCAATCAACATCGGACTCAAGCAACTCGCGCATTCGATTCTCGATGCGTCGATCGCCTACGAGGCGCTGTCGAATTTGACTGAAGACCACCAGGAAGCGGTCAACGCGTTTCGCGAGAAACGTGAGCCGGTTTTCAAGGGACGTTGATTTTTTCGCGCCCGAAGCGGCGAGGGAGTGATCGGACATGCAACGGGTAGTAGTGGTAACCGGTGGCTTCGGCACATTGGGACGCGCGGTGGGCCGGGTATTTGCCGACAACGGCTGGAAGGTCGCGCTGATCGACAAGGCGCCTGCGCCGGAGGGCGCGAGCGCGGAGCAGCTACACGCCTCCTGGTGGCGAGGCGGCGTGGAACTGACTGACCTGGACGCGGCGCGCGCGGCGTTTTCGGCGACTGTCGAGCAGATTGGCAAGCTCGATGCCGTCGTCAACATAGCGGGCGGATTTCGCTGGGAAACACTGGCGGACGGCTCCCTCGAGACGTGGGATTTGATGTATCAGATGAACGTGCGGACGGCCGCAACGGCATCGAAAGCGGCGTTGGACTATCTTGCTGTCGGCGCGCACGGCGGTCGCATTGTCAACATCGGCGCTGGCGCCGCACTCAAGGCAGGTATGGGAATGGGTGCGTACACGGCGTCGAAGTCGGGGGTGATGCGTTTGACGGAGGCGCTAGCCGAAGAGCTCAAGGATCGTTCAATTACCGTGAACGCGATCCTGCCGGGCATTATCGACACGCCGCAAAACCGCAACGACATGCCCGATGCAGACTTTTCACGTTGGGTACGGCCCGAGGAAATCGCGAACGTGATTCTTTTTCTCGCTTCCGAAGCTGCGTCGGGGGTAACCGGTGCATTGATTCCGGTTACTGGGCGCACCTGAAGATTAGCAGGCCACCAATAGCAGTTGACGCCTGATACAGGGGCGTCAACTGCAAAACTGCATTTCAGGTGAGGCGCGCGAGCGAATCGTTGCTGAATCCGAGAAACGGCTCGCCAAGGCGGGCACGCCGAGCCCAGTTCGGGTCGTGCAGAAGCGAACGTCCTACGCCAACAAGGTCAAACTCGTTGCGCGAGAAACGATCCAGCAGTGGTGTTAGGTCGGGTTGTACCGATGTTTCGGCTCCGGCCATGGAATCGTAGTAACCCTTATTAATGCCGATTCCGCCCACCGCCATAGAATACCGGCCGGTCACTTTCTTTACCCAGCCTGCGAGATTCATCTCCGAGCCCGGGAATTCCGCGCGATTGAAATAACGCGTACTCGCCTCGAAGATGTCGACGCCAGCATCTGCGAGCGGTGCGAGGATCTGTTCGAGCTCGTGCGGATCGTTGGCGAGGCGCGCACGGAAATCCTGCTGTTTCCACTGTGAAAAGCGGAATGTAATCGGCATCGTATCGCCGATCGCTTCGCGTATCGCGCGCACGACTTCGGCGGCAAAGCGGCTGCGCGCCACGAGATCCCTACCCCATTTGTCCGTGCGTTGATTGGTCTCAGCCCAAAGGAACGCATCGATCAGATAGCCGTGCCCTCCGTGGATGGCAATGCCGTCGAATCCGGCGGCCTTCGCAAAAGTCGCGCTTCGACCGTAGGCGGCGATGACGTCCGCGATCTCGGTGTCGGCCATTGGTCGGGTTGGTGGCATGACCCGTTCCATGTAGCCCGCGTTGAGAGAAGTCGTACGTCCGGACGGTCCCCACAGTCCCGATGGCCGCAGTGGCGCGGCGGCGGGGAAGGGCCCCGTGTTCGCCTCTTTCATCGGTCCCATATGCCACAGTTGCGGAAAGATCACGGCGCCGCTTGCATGAACTTCGTTCGTCACTCGCCGCCATGCGGCGACCGATTCTTCCCCGGCGAGTACGGGAATCGAATTCTCGCCGAGTCCGGCTTCGCCTAGCGCCGCCGGATGATCGACACCGACACCTTCCGTGATGATGAGGCCAGTCTCGCCCTGCGCGCGCCGCTTGTAGTAGGCGGCGACGTCACTGCCGGGCAGTCCGTTGGGAGAAAAACCGCGAGTCATGGGTGACATGACGATACGGTTGGCAAGCGTGACGCCTCGAACAACGAGTGGCGTAAAGAGCGATCCGATGTCCATATTCATTCATATAGTTGACTTGTGTGCGAATAATGATACGCTATGTCCTGCCGATGAAAAAGGAATATTGGCGCCGGTCACCAACGGCGTTGAAGAGGAGAGTGGCATTGGAACAAGCACACGCACTGGCGGTAGACGCGCTTGAAGAGGGCGAGGAAAAGTCCATTCCGGAGGGCTTTGCCTTGATGCCGGAATTTGGCCCCTTCCATCAGATGTTCGGTCCTACTTATTTTCGCAAAAGCGAGCGTGGACACGTCGTCGGAATGTACGTGCGCGAGGCGCATCGGAATCTCGGCCAGATGATGCACGGCGGCGCCGTTTGCATGCTGGCGGATACGGCCATTACGTGGGCAAGCAAGTATTCGCGTCAACCGGCTGTAAGGGTGTTGACGACGGGCTTGACGGTCAACTTCATGGGCAACGCGGAACCGGGCGACTGGGTGGAAGCCCATGTCGACGTTCTGCGCTCTGGAAAACGGGTGATTTTCTCGGACTGCCGGATCTGGGCCAATGCGAAGTGCATTGCCCAGGCATCCGGACAGTTTCAGGTGATGGGGGAAGTCGGCGGCTAGTCTGCCGGCGAGGCAGGCGCGCGGCGAACGTTACTGCATTGCCCTGGCCCGAACCTTATCGAGCGTTGCTCGATACTTCCAGGCGGTCAACAGGATCCGATGAATCCGCTCGGCCCTACGCTTGCGTTCAGCGCGCGTAGTCTGGATCGCGAGGTGCACTTCGGGGGCGCCAGTGACCAGCGTGAGGAGATCACGTGCCGCGTTCGCAGGATCGTCGATGTCGATCATTCCATTCGCCGCTGCGGCTTCCAGAACGGCTGTAAGCGGTTCCAGCATCGTCACCACGAACTGCAGAAACTGCCTTGCGACATCCGGAAAACGTATCGCCTCGCCAATGACCATGCGTGAAGTGTGAATGCTGTCCGGTATTGCCATGTGCTCGACGAGCGCATCGATAAGGCATGCCAGGTTGGTCGAAAAGTCGCGGCCGGGCTCCAGGTGCTCATCGAGCTTGCCGCGCAGGTCGGACATCCCGCGCCAGACGATTGAGCGAAAAAGCTCCTCCTTCGTGCCGAACTGGCGGTAAACGGTAGTTTTGCTGACGCCGGCCAGTGATGCGATTTCCTCGACCCTTGCGGCGCCGAAACCCTCCCTCATGAAGACCGTTTTGGCGGCGTCGAGCAGGCGCTCGCGCAACTGGAGCGCGTCGTCGTGGGTGGGCCGGCCGGCCGTTCGAGGTTTGCCCGCCGCAGCGAGCCGCGAGGCTCCGTCGGGAGCCTGAACTGCCATAGGTTTGGACATTGTTGAGCGTTTGATGACGGAATTAGGGCATCAGTATACTCACGAGCGCGAGGGGGTGCCAATACTGGCACCCCCTAGGGTCCAAAGTGCTCGCGGCCGAAATCAAACGTTGATCATCCCACGCACATACGACTCCATCGTGCCCGCGCAAGAGAGCTTGTCTTCGCCTTCTTCGAGGTCGGCATAGCGGCCGACCTGCCTGACCAGCGGTCCCTGGAGGCCGTCGGTGTTGCCCGCCGGCGAGAAGTCCATTGTGACTTTGTCGCCGGTGATGAAGCCGCCCCAGTATCCATCGGCAAGCAGGTCGAAAAACGCGAAGCGGCCCTCGACAACGCCGCGCCCGTCCGACGGATTCAGTAGCTGCTCACCTGCTTTGTCGAGCACGAACGGAACGATCCAGGGGCAGATTGCGTAGCCCTGTGCCACCTCCGACCAAGGGCCGGTCCCGATCATTTCGGACATGCCATAGCTGTTCTGGACGTTCTCCTGGCGAATGCCATAGAAGCGTATGATCTGCTCCCGATAGTCGGTGGGCGCCGAGGTTCCCTTCAATCCGCCGCCGGTCGTGATCACCGTGTCGGGGTGGCAGATTCCATCGGTGATGCCGCGCAGGCGGGCGCGCTCCACGAGCGTCCAGTGTAACGACCAGTTGCCCTGTACGAGAACGGGGACGTCGCGCTGCGCGACAAGCCTGTCGAGAAAGCCGTCGATCATCGCGCCAGTATGGCGCTGCCGTGCCACTGCATGCTCCTGAAAAGCGGCGACTTCACTGGGTTTGGCGGAACCGTCGGCAATGGCACGACGCATGCGGCCCATCGAGATCGTTGCGGAAGCAAGCACCGGCTCGTCGAACATCAGCGTGCTTTCGGCGCCAAGTCGCTTCGCAGCGCCAAGTACCGGTTCGATGTGACGATGCGCGCCGGCAGGCGGCATCATCAGGAATACCGGGCGCTTGCCGAAATCACGGCGGATCAGTTCGTTACCGTGAACGCCGAGTTTCACACACGACTCGGTGACGTTCTCTAGATCGGCTCGCGTCTGGTTGATGAAGCTGCATTTCCCGGACGTGCCGCTCGAGCTGAACACGTAGTGTCCCGCTTCGCGCAACCGGCCCATCCACGCGTCGACGTCCGCCACGCCCGTCATATCCACTTCGCTCACCGGGGTGCTGGAAAGCGTCTGCAGCCAGGCCGCCAGGTGCTTCCAGCGGCCGTTGTCGATGAATTGCTCGGGGTAGCTCTTGTAGATCTGATGCGCGAACAGGAGAGGAACCATGTCCTCATGGTGGTTGATGGTTTCAACGCCCATATCGTCCGCGCGGCGGCGCAGCAGCCTGATCTGGTTGCGGCGCTCGGCGAAACGCTCCTTCATGGCGGCGAGCTGAAGCTCGCGAAGGTTCTCAGGGTGATTGCGGAACGGATCGGCGTCATCGCGAAGCATTGCGTAAAATGGGTCCAGTGCGGACATGTCGTCTCCCGGGCAACGAGCTTCTGCAGCGTTAGCGATCAAAGTCAGTGGAACTCGACACGTCGAGCCACGCTTCAAGATTGTCCTGTACGGACGCGAGCTTCTTGCGGACGACGTCAACCGCATCGGGGCCGAGGGGCAACCGCAGCGGCGGGTTCTCCGCGGATACCGCACGCACGACGGCGGCGGCGGCCTTGGCTGGATCTCCCGCCTGCGTGCCGTGGTAGCCACCCATCATCTGGCGCATCTTGCCCACCGTTTCAGCGTAGGCAGGCGATTCGATCTCGCTCCATTTCAGCGAGCCACCCGCGAAATTTGTGCGAAAACCGCCCGGTTCGATGATGGTCACGTGAATTCCGAACGGCTTCAGTTCTCGCGCTAGCGATTCGGACAGGCCTTCGATCGCGTGTTTCGAGGCGCAATAGAAACTGCAACCCGTGATGCCGATAACTCCGGCCACCGAGGAAAAGTTCACGATATGCCCGCGCTTTCGCTCGCGAAAATGGGGCAGCACGGCGCGGATCACGTTGACCGTGCCGAACACGTTGGTATCGAAGAGCTGACGCGCTTCCTTGTCGGAAACCTCTTCGAATGCGCCGAACAGGCCGTAGCCGGCATTGTTCACGAGAACGTCGATGGCGCCCGCCTGGCCAATGGCCTGCTCGACGGCGCGGGGCACCGAAGCGGCGTCGGTGACGTCGAGCAACACGCCGTAGGCGCGCCCGGGCACGAGATTCTCGAACGGCGCTATCTGCGTGTCGTTACGCACGGTGCCCACCACCTTGTCACCGCGTGCGAGGACCGCTTCCGCCAGGGACCGGCCGAAGCCGGACGAAACTCCCGTGATGAACCACACGGTCGGATTTGTCGTTTGCTCAGTCATTATTGAGTAGGTCTACGTAGTATTGGAAAGAATTGGCTCAATTGGCAATACGGGCTTCGGTCATATCCGCAATTTCTCCGCGGACATAGGCGTCGATCGTTCCGGCACACGAAAGCTTGTCGTCGCCGCCGGGAAGATCCTTGTAGCGCACCACGTCGCATATGATGGGCGTTCGCACGCCGTCGATGCCGTGGCCGAACTCCACGGTGACCTTGTCCCCGCTAATGACCCCGCCCCAACGGCCGTCGGCGAGCAGATCGATCATCGCAAGCCGCCCTTCGACGACACCTTTTCCGTCACGCGGATTTAGCAACTGCTCGCCGGTGGAATCGAGTACTAGAGGGACGAGCCACGGCGGCACGGTCCACGCCTTCGCTTGATGGAACCACGGGCAGAACCCCGATACTTCGCCCATGCCGTATCCATCGTTGAAATTGGTCGCGTTGAAATTGAAGAAGCGTTCGCACTGCTGCTGGAAATCTTCCGGCAAGTTCGCCCCCTTCTTGCCGCCGCCGATACTGATGATCGTGTCGGGGTTGAAGTCGCCGTCGGGAATGCCTCGTTCGCGAGCCGTGGCTACGATCTGGTAGAGCATGCCCATCATGCCCATGATGAACATCGGTTCATGGCGTCGCTCGAGCAACTCGTTGATGAAGCGCCGAAAGTCGGCTTGCACGCGCTCGGTCCGTTCACGATTTTCGTTCTGGAAGGCTTCGATTTCGCTGGGCAACGCGGTGCCGTCCGCAATCGCCCGCCGCATGCGCGCCATGCGCGTGGTCTGGGCGGCGCTTTGTGGCACATCCGACATGTAGTGAATGTCGCCAGGCAGTGCAATCGATTCGGCGAACTTCGCCATGCGCTCGGTGCCGGTGTAGGACCCGGAAGAGGGCGTCAAAAGGTACGCGGGATAACGGCGCGACCGATCGCGCATGGAGCTTGCCGCCCAGCGAATACCCTGGTCGAGCAGGCGCCAGCCCAGTTCACGGTCGGTTTCACTCTGGTAGATGAACGACTGCTTGCCTGAGGTGCCGCTCGAGCTCATCACATAGTGGCCGTTGCGGCGCAACTCGTTGATCCAGTCGTCGAGATTGGCGACCTTACTGTAGTCGAGCCCATCGATCTTGTTCGTCGTAAGGGTTTGAAGCCATGCCGTGAGGTGACGCCATTTGCCGTTTTCGATGAACGAATCGGGATAGCTCTTGTAGACGGCGTCGGCGAATAACAGCGGAACAGCGTCATCCAGCGTGCCAAGTTCCGTTACACCGGCTTCGCTGGCCCGTTTGTCGAGAATGCGAATCTGTTGACGGCGCTGCGCGAAGCGCTCCCGTACGGCCTGCAGCTGTACGGTATGGAGGTTCTCGGGCGCGTTGCGAAAGGGGTCCTGCAGATCCGTGAATTGCAGGAGGGAGGAAAGGGCATGCATTATCGCGTCTCCTCCTGGTTCGGACCCGATTCCTCCGAGATCCATTTCATGAACCGGTGGATCGGGAACATGCCGTCATGGGGGTAGCCACCAACGCCATCGGAAATCGATTCGCCCAAAGCGACCATGCGCTGCACGCCTGCGCACGCAAGGGCGTCGCGCACCTCGGTTACCCGATGCGGCGGATAGATGCCGACGGTCTGCGTCGCTACGGTCGCGTAGCGCGCTCCGTCGCGCAAGCTGCCTACGGGAATGACGTTGACGGTCTTGCAGATCGGATGGAAGTCAACCATTTCGTCCGAGCGCACGACGAGACCCTTGCCGTCGTAGCCACCGAACACGCGATAAAGCGGCTCCATTTCACGCAGCACGTCGACGGCTTCACGAATGTCGCTCGGCACCAGAGGGCCCTGGCCATCGCCATAGCGGTAGTCCTCGCCCAGCGCGAGAGCGAGTTGCTCGCAGTAGCGGTCGGCGTCGTCTTCGTCGCCTTCGATGAACTGATAGCGGCTTGCGTTGCACGCATCCTGGTTGAACGACAGCACGTCGGCGGCGCCCGCACGCGCGACCTCACGCAGAACTTCGCTGGAGCTGAAGGCCTCGCGGCCGATCAGGGAGATCGACACTTTGGGGTCGAAGGCAACCAGTTCCAGACCCGGCCCGGCGTAGCGCGTCACGTGGCGTACCGCGCTCTCGCCGCCCCAAACGACAATCTTGTCGAAGTACTGCGGGCGATAAAGAATGGACTCGACGTTCTCGTCGCCTCCGCGCCAGTAGGCGGCGGAAAAGGACTGCGTGACGGGATGGTTCGGATCGATTTCGGCCATCGTGCGCAGAATCGCGGTGGCCGTGAACAGGTCGTTCGACGGCAGCTTGAGCAGATGCACGCCTTTTGTCAGCGCGGCGCGCATGACGGTCATGGCCGCAACCATCGGCGAGTTGCCCGCCAGAATATGAACGAGCCTCGGCGGGAAGGCGCGCAGACGGCTAGGTCGGCCGCGCAGCGTGCGTTCTACCCAGCCGTCGACGAGCCTCGCGTCGCCAAGGCTCACACGCAACTCGTCTTCGATTACCTCGCGCAAAAACAGGTTAGGTAGATCCCGATAGCAGTTCTCGAGGATCCGGCGTCCCAGGGGACTCACCTTGATCATCGATTCGAGTGCGGCCTGCATGAGCGGATTGACGTCGAGATGCAGGCGGGGACCGAGCTCGACGAGGAAATCAATAATCTGCTCGACCGGCACATCAAACGCTGGACCCGACTGCGCACGCGGCCAGACGAGGTCATCCAGTTCGATTTCGGGCGTGCAGAACCCCTGACCGAGATCTCGCGATACGTGCTTGATCGCGCTTCCGGTGATCATACGGCCGCGGTAGACATGCGCAACCGGCAGCAGCGCGGAAGCCGACGCTTGCGTCGACGTCTCGGCCGGTCTTGCGGTTGTTTCAGTGTGCTCCATGAACTGCTCCTTTTTCAATTGAGTCAAGCGCTGAGCTTTGGCGGATTCGTCGCTCAATTCGGGCATGGACGTAGCCGTTCAGCTCAGGTTGACGATCATTCGCTCGAGAAGACGTTTGACGGTTGCGACTTCGTCCATCGTGAAGCCGTGAAGCTGGCGGTTGCTCGTTTCCACGATGTGCGGCAGGGTCTCGCGCAGCAATCCACGGCCGTTTGCCGTCAATGCGAGTTCGACACTGCGTCTATCGGAAATGCTTCGGATTCGCTCGATCAATCCGCGCTTTTCGAGTGAATCGAGCTTCCGGGTCATTGCGCCACTGTCCGCGAGAAGGATGCGGCAGAGTGCGGTGGGCGTGCGTGCGCGCTCGTCGTAGAGCGCTTTCAGGATGCCCCACTGGAGAGCGGAAAGTCCGCTGGCGGCAAGCTTCCGGTCGATTTCGTTGCCCAGCAGAAGGTGAACCAGATTCATCTTGAAGGCCACGCTTTCTTCAGTTCGGTATTCCTCCGGGGCGAGCATTCTTGCCGGTGCGGCACCGGCGAAGTCATGGACCAGTGCGGGTGCGTCAAGGAGATTCATCAGGTACCTGCCAAAAAAGTATCTGCATCTGTGAGCAACTATATGCACGACATTCAAAATATGCAACGCTCGACCAGGTGTGGTTTTCCCCATGTTGCGGTCGAACGACTCTGTGCGCGACGATGCGCACGCGGCTTGCGTATTTCAATCGCCAGGGGGAAATCTTGTCTGCATTTGCTGTGATGAGTGACATGTCGTTGCCGGTCACGGTGGAAGGCGTGACCGCCGAGTGGCTCACGTCGGCACTCGCGTTTCGCTTCGCGGGCGTGGAAGTGACTTCGTGCAACCACGTAGCCGTGTTGCCTGGAACGTCGACGAAAGTGCGCGTGGCGCTCGAGTACAACGATGTGGGCAGGGAAATGGCGCTGCCTTCGCGCATGATCGTAAAAGGTGGCTTTCAGGATCACAGCGAGTCAATGAAGGACATGTACCGCAATGAAATGCGGTTCTATCGTGACGTTTTGCCATTCATAAATATGAACGCGCCGAAATGCTTCTATGCGGGCGCGGATCCCGATCGATGGCAATCTGTCGTCGTGATGGAAGACCTCGAGCAGCGCGAGGCTCGCTTTTGCAGGGCGCAGCGATCGCAACGCTACGAAGAGGTGGAGCGGCGTTTGAGTGCGATGGCGCGCTATCACGCGCAAACCTGGAACAGCGCCGAATTTGAAATGGGCGGCCGCTTTGATTGGGTGGGGGAGCGTTTTTCCGACTGGTCGCTGGAATATCAGAATCGCTATCTGGAACCGGATGTGTGGGCCCATTACGTCTCGCTTCCGCGAGGGGCCGCCGTGAGCCGGTACCTGCACGGTCGTGAATGGATGGTGGCAGCGCTCGCAGACATTGCGAGCCAGCACAAAGGAAAGCCCGTGTGTCTCATTCATGGCGACACGCATCTAGGCAACCTGTTCGTCGAACCGGACGGAACACCAGGCTTTTTCGATGCTCAAGTAAGCCGGGCGCCGTGGAGCCTGGAGGTTGCCTACCACATAGGCTGCGCGCTCGATATCGAAGACCGTCGCGCGTGGGAGCGGCCGCTGCTCGAGCACTACTTATCGCAATTGGCAACTGGCGGAGTCGAGGCGCCCTCGTTCGACGAAGCTTGGGAAGACTATCGACGCGATCTCGCATACGGCTACTTCATCTTCGCCATCAACGAGACACGCTTCCAGACGGAGGCGGTGAACACGGCCTACGCGGCGCGCTTTGGCGCGGCATTGGTGGATCACGGAAGAGTAGGCTCAGGTGATCGCAAGGAACGATAATGCAACTATGTGTTGCATTATCGTCCTCATGAGACTAAGCTTGGTCGAAAATGCCGACTCTAGCGCGCGCGTATGGACAGCCACACCGGGCACACAAGCGCGCGAATGCTTTGAGTGGCGAGCGACTACATCATTCGACTACAGCATGCCTTCTCCAAAAGTTTTTTATCAGCGTTTGAGCGGCAAGATCGCGATCGTCACTGGCGCGGGGTCGCTCGGGCAAGGTTACGGCACGGGCAAGGCTATTGCCTGTCTTTTTTCGGCTGAGGGCGCGTCCGTGTGCCTTGTCGATCAGCAGTACGAAAGGGCTACCGAGACACTCGCATTGATTACCGAATCCGGCGGTGAGGGGTTCGTCTGTACGGGTGACATCACGGATGTAGCCGTGTGCGCGCGAATCGTCGAAGAGACCGTTGAGCGATATGGTGGCCTGGACATACTCGTGAACAACGTCGGAATTTCAGGCGCACCGGGACGGTTGCAGGATATCGACGAGGCGTCGTGGGACCGCGTGATGGACGTGAACCTGAAGAGCGCATTCCTGATGAGTCGCAGTGCGGTGCCAAAGATCGTGGCGCGCGGAGGCGGGGCAATCGTCAATATCAGTTCGGTTGCTGGCATACGCAGTCACGGGTCAGCCGCGTACGGTTCATCGAAGGCAGGCATGGTTGCGTTCACGCGCGAGTTAGCGGTGATGTACGGCCGTGATCATGTGCGCGCCAACGCCATCGCGCCGGGGCACATCTTTACACCCATGGTGCAGAGCATGCTCAATGAAAAGGCGCGCGAGCGGCGCCGCAAGATCGCACCACTTCCGCTGGAAGGAGACGCGTGGGATGTTGCGTCAGCCGCGCTGTTTCTCGCCAGCGACGAATCGCGGTTTATTACTGGCATATGCCTGCCAGTGGACGGCGGTGTGACGGAGGTTGCGGCACTTGCTGCTTACGACCTCGTTGGACAATAGTTGGGCCGTGCGCGCTGGGCGTGCACGGCGCTTTGTTGTGTTGTTCTGCGGGCGGATTTTTCTGGTAACTTAGCGTTGCCGAAATGACCCCGTTACAGGAAACGGCACCTGTATGGCGTTGACGCGAGCCGTAGAGCTACCGATCACGTCATGTCGCCTATGGCTCGTTACGTGCATTTGCCATCTGGCACGCGGGTCTCAACCGATCGATGATGGTATGGGTGCTCGCAAGACCGCCGATTCACTTTTTGCCGCACTCGCGGACGCTACCCGGCGACAACTGTTGTCGTTGCTGGGCGCAGGTGCGCAAAGCGCGCCCGGGCTGGCGCGCGGACTGAACATATCGCGCGCGAGTGTGCTCGATCACCTGGGTGCACTCGACGAGGCGGGCTGGGTCGATGTGGCTCACGACGATAGCGGCGAGGCGCTCTATTCGAAGCGCGCGCACGCCGAAGCGCAATTCCTCGCGGAGTGCGTCGCGTTGCAGACACCGGTAAGCCCCGAAGCAGGCGACGCCCTCGACGCTCGAGCCGCGGCGTGGGCGCGCGAGTGGCCGGCCGAAGACGCGAACGTCTATCTTATCGGGCAACGACTGCTTCGGCTGTCGACACACATCGACCAGGCACTCAAAGAGGCCGCCGCGAGCCAGGGCGTCCTGGCTGCCGAGTTGTTGCTGCTGGACGCGCTGCTGGTTTCGGGGCCACCTTATACCCAGTCGCCGACGCAGCTTCAGAAGCCGCTGGCGATGACGCTTGGCGGCATCACGAAGTGCGTGAGCCGCTTGGAGCAGATGGGCTTGGTGGAGCGAACGCCGGACCCGGCGGACGGACGCGGAATTCTCGTGCGAATGAAGCCGCGAGCGCGCAAAGTCCTGGAAAACATTCTCCGCGAAAGGGCATACGGAACCGACTGGGTGGCGTCCAGTCATATGGCGCCGGAACGGCGGGCTGCGCTCTCGATTCTATTGCGCGAACTTCAGCTATTTGCCGACGCAGAGGCTGTGCGTCGAAGCAGCGAGCGCCGCTGATATCTTCTCGTCGATCGCCGTCGGCGCCAAATGTCCCGTTGCGCTGCGCAGCGGTTCGCTACGCAGCACTCACGCCGGCACCCTTTGCCGGCCATTTTTCTCATCTTCGTCCAGCCACGGTGAGCTGACCGGGCCTACACCGCATGTCTTCTTACAGCGGGATCGCTCGGCAACAATAGTCGCCGAGGCGAATTTCCTGCGCACTCTCCGTAAAAACACCTGGTGGAATCGAATTAATTTCCCAGTAAAGTAAATTCCAGGTGCTCGACATGAGCAGATCACTCACGCAAAACGGCGATGCGATCGATGAGAGCCGCATATTTCACGGGCGTTGGTTCGCCGCTAGAAGTTAGGAGTCTTGCAGATCCAACTCCGGGTGTGGGCGAAGTTGTGTTGGAAATTCACCGCTGCGGGATTTGCGGATCGGATCTCCACATGACGGACGGGCACGCGCCGCACTTCACGCTTCCGGAAAATTCGACACTGGGTCATGAATTTGCCGGAGAAGTGATTGCGGTTGGAAAGGGTGTGGAGAAGTTGAGGGTCGGAGATTCTGTTACGGCGCTCCCGTTCACGGGTTGCGGGCATTGCGTCACCTGTCTTGCGGGAAAGCCTAACTTTTGTGCGGAGTTCAAGGGCGCCGCGGCTGGGTTTGCGCAGTATGCCGTCGTCGCGGAGCGTGTCGCGACGAAGCTTCCCAAGACGCTGAGCATGGAGGACGGTGCACTCATCGAACCGATGGCGGTTGGCTTGCACGGCGTCTCGCTCGCGAAACTGACGCCGGGTGCGAAGGTGCTGGTGATTGGCGCAGGCCCCGTGGGGCTCGCAGCGACTTTCTGGGCGCGGCGGCTCGGCGCGGGACGCATCGTTGCGACCGCTTCCTCACTACGCCGCGAGGCGCTCGCGCGGCATATGGGCGCCGATGCGTTCGTTGTACCCGACGCCGGGCAAGATCTGTCGACATTGGCCGCCGATGTGCTTGAAGGTGCACCGGACGTCGTATTCGAATGCGCGGGACAGAAGAACCTGATCGCGAAGGCGATTCAGTGTGTCAAGCCGCAGGGTGACGTGATCGTGCTCGGCTTTTGCACGGTCCCCGATCAATTCGTTCCCGCTGCGGCTGTGTGGAAGGAAGTGCGGATCCTGTTCGCTGTTACATACAGCATGCGGGAGTTCACGCATGTCGCGAACGTGTTCGACGCGGGCCATGTCGAACCGCGCATGATGATCACGGATCGCATTTCGCTCGACGCACTGCCTGAAGTTTTTGAAGCACTGCGCAATCGCTCGACGCAATGCAAGGTCATGGTGAATCCATGGCTCAGCTGAAATCGTGGAGGGACTATCTTTCCAGGCTCGGCGAGGCCGAGAGCTTGCTCGAACTGACCGAAACGCCTGACGACCCTCAAACGCGGGCGGATTTGTATCGTCAGTTTCAGATGAACCTCTCGCTTGCGTACTTCATCTATTTCCAGTCCGATCCACTTCATCCCGACTGGCTGCCCTTCCTGAACTCGGTGTTCATGCTGCAGCCAAATCCGGACGACACGTACTTCATCGCCCCACTACGCGGCGACCTGCGATACCGGCTTGTGGGAGAGCGTGGAAGCGTGCATCTGCTGACGCTCGATATCGGCCGCGGCATCATGGGAACCACCGACGAAATCCATCCTCCGCTCGGTCAATTCGATCTCGACGATCTGGAGATCGACGACGACGGGAACTTCCAGGTGCTGTTGAGTGCGCAGCGGCCGGCCGGTTACGAGGGTAACTGGCTGCCGCTACATGGCGAAGCCGACTTTGCGATGCTGCGCCAGCGTTCCTATGCGTGGGGTACGGAGCGCGACGCGCGTGTCGCCATCGAGTGTCTTGACGCGCCGTTCACGAAGCCACTGATGGGGTACGAGGACATCGCGCGGCGAACCGGCGAACTGATGAACTATGCGGGCCGGTTGTCACGCCGTTGGCTCACACATATGCAGCAACTGCGTGCACGTAGCAAGGTGAACGAATTCGAGTTCTTTACCTTCGGCGGCGGTCTCGCAAAACAGGCTTACTGGCAGGCGATTTTCGACTTTGGTCCCGACGAGGCGCTGATCCTTGAAACGGCATTGCCGCAGACACAACGCTACTGGAACGTGCAGTTGAATGACGCGCTTTTCAACACGCTCGACTTTATCGATCATCAAAGCAGTCTCAATGGACATCAGGCTCACGTCGACGAAGACGGGCATTTTCGCGCTGTGATTGCTCATCGTGATCCGGGTGTGCCGAACTGGCTCGATACCTGCGGCATCAATCGCGGCACGGCGATAGGCAGATGGTATGCGTGCAGTTCGGAGCCTGTCCCGACGCTCAAGCGTGTGTCATCGGCTGACGTTCGCAATCACCTGCCAGCGCAAACTCCTATTGTTGACGAGAGCGAGCGTGAGAAGCGCTTGCGGGAACGACGCATCGGCGCGCAGTTGAGGCGTCGTTGGTAAGTACAACAAATGTTTTAAAGGAGATGCCACGTGTCATTGCCTGGACGATTCACAGACGCGGAGGATGCGCTGCATGCTGCCGCTAGCGGCGCAGCCGGCTTGAACGATTTCGGAGTCGGCGCGGAGTACATGCCGGGTCTGACGCAGCTTTTGATTGCGCTCGACGACGACGGTCCGCGCTTCGCACCCGGAGGGCGCGAGTTCGTCTGGAATGCGCTGGTCGGCGCGCTGATTTCGCGCTTGGTGCTCGTAGATGGCCTACGCAAACATGCCGGCGCCGCGCAGAAAATTCCGCGGCGCCCGCTCGTCATAACGGGAATACCCAGAACAGGCACAACAGCGTTGCATAAGCTGCTCTCGGTGGATCCTCAGTTCCAGGGGCTGGAAAAATGGTTGACGGTCTTTCCGCAGCCTCGCCCCCCGCGGGAGGCGTGGAGCGGCCATGCACAGTTCCAGGCGACCGCGGCCGGGCTCGAAGCCTTCTTCAACGCCGCGCCTGAAATGCGCGCAGCGCACAACATCGTGGCCGATGAGGTGGACGAATGTCTCGAGATCCTCAAGCAGGGATTCTGCAGCAACCTCTGGGGGGCGTCATTCCGCGTGCCCCAATACGATAGCTGGTGGCGCGAGCAAAGCGAGTTGCCCGCATATCGCTACTTCGCGAAGGCCATTGGCTTGATTGGAGCGCGCGATAGCGAGAAGACGTGGCTGCTGAAGAATCCCGGCCACATCATGCAGTTGCCCGCTCTCTTCGAGGTCTTTCCCGATGCCTGTGTCGTGCAGACGCACCGCGACCCGACGCAGGCACTCCCTTCGCTCGCGAGTGTGCTGACGATGGCGCGCCGCGTCTCCGAGGGCGAGCGAGTCGACAGGCACGAGATCGGCCGACGGGAAGTTGAGAATTGGGCGAGAGCGAGCGAAGCGGCAATCGAGGCGCGTGCGCATTTACCCAAGGGGCAGTTCGTCGATATCCGGCAGAAGGACTTTCAGGTCGACCCGATCGGCGCGGTGAGGCGGATCTATAGTCACTTCGGTTTCGGGCTGAGTGCGGAAACAGAGGAGGCGATGCGCGAGCGTGTCAAGCAGAATCCGGAGCGTGCTCACGGTGCCCATGGCTACACGCTTGACGAATTTGGTCTCGCCGCGGATGCGATCAGGGAGTGCTTCTCCCGCTACAGGACCACCTATGGGCTCGACAGATGAAGACTGCTTCGCTTTCGCCGTTTTCCGGCTTCCTCCAGATTGCCTATGTCACGACTGATGTGGACGAGGCGATTGCTCGCTTCGCTTCTGAACACAACGTTCCGGCGTGGGCGCGGTTGCCCGGAATTGAAATCGAGTCCATGGGCGGCCGCCACTGCAAGCTGAATATCGCCCTCGCGTTCGTTGGACGAACGCAATTGGAGTTGATCGAACCGCTTTCGGGCGACGATCGCATCTACCGCGAGGCGTTGCCTCAAACGGGTTTCGCAATTCGTCACCATCACATCGCCCAGTTGATCGAAAGCGAAGCCGCATTCGATACGCAACGAGAGCAAATGGCTGCGAGAGGTGTGCCCATTGTTGTCGACGGCCAGTCGTCGGGCGCGGCCCGCTACTTCTACACGGATCACCGCGCTACGCTGGGGCACTATATCGAACACATCTGGTATACGCCCGCGGGTCTCGCAGGAATGGAGCAATTGCCGCGCAACGGGGCACTGCGATGAACGTACTCGAAGAGGCGTTCGCGCTGGATGACGACCATCGCCTCGCTGCTCGCATCGCGACGGCGGCCGGTGATGCGTTGAACGCGATACGCGCATCGGCGGTGCTTGCCGGCAAACCTCTGGGCGCAGTCGGCGACGCTACGGCCAATGAGCTTATCGCGCGAATCATCGGCCACGTACGACCTGACGATGGCTTTCTCTCCGAGGAATCGGTGCCGGACCCGAAACGCCTTATTTGCAATCGGGTGTGGATCATCGATCCGCTCGACGGCACCCGCGAGTATGGTGAGCGCATCGAAGGGCGCAGCGACTGGGCGGTCCACGTTGCGTTGACCGTGAGAGGTAAGCCGGACGCATGCGCGGTCGCGCTACCGGCTTTGGGGATGACGTTCGCAACCGGCTCGCCGGCAACCTTACCCGCTGCGCCACAAGGGCAACTGAAAATTCTCGTTAGCCGCACCCGGGCACCTGATCTTGCACAGAAGGTCGCGGAACGCCTGAACGCTGAACTCGTGCCGATGGGCTCTGCAGGCGCCAAGGCAATGGCGGTCGTGCGAGGCGAGGCGCACGCCTATCTCCATGCCGGTGGTCAATACGAGTGGGATTCGTGTGCGCCGGTGGGGGTGGCACTCGCTGCTGGCCTTCACGCAAGCCGCATTGACGGCAGCCCGTGCATATACAACGGCGCAGACGCCGCGATGCCGGATCTGCTCATCTGTCGTCGAGAGGTTGCCGAATCGATACTGGGCGCTATCGCGGCCTCGCAATGAAACGTTCCTCCTGAAGGACCTGTCATGCCTACTTTGACTCACCTGCGACGGCTCGAAGCCGAAAGCATTCATATCATGCGAGAAGTCGTTGCAGAAGCAGAGCGACCGGTGATGCTTTATTCGATCGGAAAGGACAGCGCCTGCATGCTCCATCTCGCGAAAAAGGCGTTTCATCCCGCACCGCCACCGTTTCCACTGTTGCACGTGGATACCACGTGGAAGTTTCGCGACATGTACGCGATGCGCGATCGCATGGCGCGTGAGACGGGAATGCAAATGATCGTTCACCAGAACCCGGAAGCAAAGGCACTAGGAATCAATCCGTTCGATCACGGATCGCAAGTCCACACGGATATGTGGAAGACCCAGGGTCTCAAGCAGGCCCTCGACAATCACGGTTTCGATGTGGCCTTTGGCGGAGCACGCAGAGACGAAGAAAAGTCGCGCGCGAAAGAACGCGTCTTTTCGTTTCGCACTGCAACACATCAGTGGGACCCGAAGAACCAGCGGCCCGAGCTATGGCGCCTGTATAGCGTGCGCAAGAACAAGGGCGAGTCGATTCGTGTGTTTCCGATCTCGAACTGGACTGAGCTTGACATCTGGCAGTACATCTACCTTGAGAACATCCCAATCGTGCCATTGTATTTCGCAGCGAAACGTCCGGTAGTGCAGCGGGACGGCGTGCTCGTGATGGTCGACGACGACCGTATGCCACTCAAGCCGGGTGAAAGGCCGGAGGAGAAGATCGTGCGCTTTCGTACGCTCGGCTGTTATCCGTTGACCGGTGCAGTGGAGTCGCGCGCCGCGACTCTTCCGCAAATCATTCAAGAGATGCTCCTGACGACAACCTCGGAACGGCAGGGCCGCGTTATCGATCATGATGGGGCGGCTTCGATGGAACGAAAGAAGCAAGAGGGGTACTTCTGATGGCACACGTCTCCGAACTCATTGGAACCGACATCGAGCGGTACTTGAAACAGCACGAAACGAAGAGCCTGCTTCGATTCATCACATGCGGGAGCGTGGATGACGGCAAGAGCACACTGATAGGCCGTTTGCTGTACGAGTCGAAGATGCTGTTTGAGGACCAGCTGGCGGCACTCGAAGCCGATTCCAGGAAAGTAGGTACGCGTGGCGGCGCGATAGATTACGCGTTGCTGCTGGATGGCCTGGCGGCCGAACGCGAGCAGGGCATTACCATCGATGTCGCCTACCGGTTCTTCTCGACGGATCGCCGCAAATTCATCGTAGCCGATACGCCAGGCCACGAGCAGTACACCCGCAACATGATCACGGGAGCATCGACGGCCGATCTGGCCATTATCCTGGTCGACGCCCGCAAGGGCATGCTGCAGCAAACTCGCAGACACAGCTATCTTGTGTCGCAGATCGGTATCCGCAACGTGGTGCTCGCGGTCAACAAGATGGACCTTGTCGACTACTCGCGCGAGCGATTCGATGAAATTTCGCGCGAATACTGTGACTTTGTGGAGAGGATCGGTATTCGAGGGGTAACGGCCATTCCGATTTCCGGCGTGAACGGCGACAACATCATTGGGAAAAGCGAAAAGACTGCGTGGTACGACGGTCCTTCATTGATGCATCACCTCGAGACTGTCGAGATCGACGAGGCGCGCTTGCAAGCCCAGCCCTTCCGCTTCCCGGTCCAGTGGGTCAACCGTCCCAACCTCGATTTTCGTGGTTTCGCTGGAATGATCGCATCCGGCGCGGTGCGTAAGGGGGATCGCGTACAGATACAGCCCTCGGGACGGGAGAGCACCGTAGCCCGAATCGTGACGGCAGATGGCGAGCTCGACGTGGCCTACGCTGAACAGTCCGTCACGCTCGTGCTTGCTGACGAAGTGGACGTTTCTCGCGGCGACCTGATTTCGACAGTCGATTCGCCCGCACAGGTCGCCGACCAGTTTGAGGCGACACTCGTGTGGATGAGCGACGAGCCTATGCTGCGCGGGCGCAGCTATTTGCTCAAACTCGCCACGCGGACCGTTACGGCAACCGTAATGCCGCTCAAGTACAAAGTGAATGTCAATACGCTCGAACACGTGGCTGGCGAGACGCTTACTTTGAACGAAATTGGTGTCGCGGAAATTGAGCTTGACCGCGCGATTGCCTTCGATCCGTACGAGCATAACCGCGAAATGGGCGGTTTCATCGTGATCGATCGCATGACCAACAATACAGTTGGCGCGGGCATGTTGCGGTTCGCGTTGCGCCGCGCAAGCAACATCCATTGGCAGGCGCTTGAGGTCGACAAGCGCGCGCGACGGGTGCTGAACGGGCATCAGAGTGGCGTTGTCTGGCTTACCGGACTATCGGGGGCGGGCAAATCGACCATTGCCAATCTGCTGGAGAAGCGCCTGCATGCAATGGGAAAGCGCACTTATCTACTCGATGGCGACAACGTCAGACATGGGTTGAACAAGGATCTCGGATTCACGGCCGAGGATCGCGTGGAGAATATCAGGCGCGTCGCCGAGGTGGCGAAGTTGATGGCCGACGCGGGCGTAATCGTGATCACTGCCTTCATTTCGCCGTTCCGTTCCGAACGAGGCATGGCGCGCGATCTCATGGAAGATGGCGAATTTATTGAAGTTTTCATCGATACTCCCCTCGAAGTGGCTGAACAGCGCGACCCGAAGGGCCTATACAAGAAGGCACGCCGCGGCGAGCTGAAGAACTTTACCGGCATCGATTCGCCCTACGAGCGTCCGCAGAATCCGGAAATGCGCATAGACACCACGAAATCGTCTCCTGAAGCGGCCGTGGGAGCGATCTTCGACAAACTCCAGACGGCGGGCTTCCTCGACGTATTTCGAGGCACCCCACTCTGAGCCGGCGACGGCCGTGCACATGGACGAGCTCGTCCATGTGGCGCCGTCACCATCGCCTATCGTTCATATTGTTATACGACATTCATTTATATATACTCCTCGCTGTCATCTACGGGAGATGCTGGAAGCGATTCCCGTGCTGACGGCGCCCTCGACGGGCGAGAGTCCAACGAGCATGGCGACGTTACGAGGCTAGGGAGAGAGCGGGGATGGCGGAAGGGAATCAGCAAGTGCATGGTCCACGCGAGTCGATGGAATACGAGGTGGTGATCGTCGGCGGCGGCCCCGCCGGGCTGTCTGCCGCGATCCGCCTGAAGCGGCTGGCCGCGGAGAAAGGCACTGAAATCGGCGTCTGCGTGCTGGAGAAAGGCTCGGAAATCGGGGCGCATATCCTCTCGGGCGCGGTCATGGATCCGCGTGCCCTGAACGAGCTGATGCCGGACTGGAAAGAGCAAGGCGCACCGCTGAACGTGCCCGTGACCGAGGACAAGTTCCTTTTTCTTTCCGAAACGGGGGCTAAATCTGTGCCGAACTGGGCACTGCCCGACAACTTCAAGAACCACGGCAACTACGTCATCAGCCTCGCGAACGTCACGCGCTGGCTGGGCCAGCAGGCGGAAGCCCTGGGCGTCGAAATCTTCCCCGGCTTTCCGGCCGCTGAAGTGCTCTACAACGACGATGGCTCGGTCAAGGGCGTCGCCACCGGCAACATGGGTGTCGGCAAGGACGGCGAGCCCACCGAAAACTTCCAGCTCGGCATGGAGCTGCACGCGAAGTACACGCTGTTCTGCGAAGGCTGCCGCGGGCACCTGGGCCGTCAACTGAACGAGAAGTTCAAGCTCGGCAAGGATGCGGATCCGCAGGTCTACGGCATCGGCATCAAGGAACTGTGGGAAATCGATCCCTCGAAGCACCAGCCCGGCCTCGTGATCCACACCGCGGGCTGGCCGCTGGAAAGCGACACCTACGGCGGCTCATTCCTGTACCACATCGACCACAACCAGGTGATGGTGGGCT
>NZ_JAPMAL010000071.1:0-13413 GCF_026343935.1 Paraburkholderia sp. CNPSo 3076
GCAACGAGACACATCAGTCAAGAACCGACCCAGATGCGCAGCTCTATCGCAAAGGCAAAACGGCCAGCGAATTGCGGTACATGGGCCATACGCTGACCGATAACCGGCACGGCCTGGTGGTCAACGCGCGCGTGACACGCGCCGACGGGCATGCCGAGCGCGAAGCGGCCAAGATCATGATCCACGACGCACGGCAAGCGGTGGAGGACCCGAACGTAGAAATTACGTTGGGTGCAGACAAGGGTTACGATGCCCAGGAATTCATCGAGGCGTGTCAACAGATGAAGGTCACACCGCACGTTGCGCAAAACACCTCGGGGCGGCGTTCGGCAGTGCCCGATACGATTGCCTCGAGCGCGGGCTACGCCATTTCGCAGCAAAAGCGCAAGTTGATCGAACAAGGTTTCGGCTGGGCCAAGACCGTGGGACGCATGCGCCAGGTGATGGTGCGCGGGTTGAAGAAGGTGGACCAGATGTTCGTGTTGAACATGGCAGCCTACAACCTCGTGCGCATGCGATCGCTGGCACAGTTCCGTCCATAGTGGCGGGCAAAAGGCGCCAATGAGGCCAGAAGTCGGCCTCACAGCGCTTTAAAAAGGTTGATTCGCGTTGAAATTGCACAATGCGAAAGATTTAGCGGCAGTGGGCGCGCAAATCGTGGAAGGCCGCTTCCCGTCGAGGGGTATTTCCGCAACCTGTTAGTACTACTGTGTCAGAAAAAACATCTGCAGCGAAACGATACCTGGTAGTATTGAATAATACATATTTCGGGCGATCGTGATGAGAGAAGATGTCGATGAATTTGACGAGTATCTGAATCATCTGGCGCAGGCGTTAGGGCACGCCGATCGCCATGCCGGCCTCAAGGGTTACTGTTCGGGCTTGGTGATGCCATTGTCACGCAAGAGCGTCGAGCCGATGGCCGCGCATATTGACCCACTTCACGCGAGTGCGAAACATCAGTCACTCCACCATTTTGTGGCCAAGGCAGAATGGTCTGACCGGGCGGTCCTGCAGCGGGTACGAGAATGGGTGATGCCCGCGTTAGGCCTGCACGCTGCTGAAGAGACTGGCTATTACTGGATTATTGACGACACGGGCTTCCCGAAGAAAGGCAAGCATTCGGTCGGCGTAGCGCGGCAATACTGCGGGCAATTGGGCAAACAGGATAACTGCCAGATCGCCGTGAGCCTGTCGATCGCGACGCAACGCGGCAGCCTGCCAATTGCCTGGCAGCTGTATGTCCCCAAGGAATGGATTGAAGACCGGGAGCGAGCGCGTCGTGCGGGCATCCCCGACGATCTCGCCTTCGAAACCAAGCCACAGATTGCGCTGGCCCAACTCCGCGAGGCTGTCGCATCCGGTATTGGACCGGGCATTGTGCTCGCCGATGCCGGGTACGGCGACGAAACCGCTTTTCGGGAAGGCGTAACTGAACTGGGTTTGTTGTATGCGGTAGGGATCCGGCCGGGCACCTCTGTATGGGCACACGGTACGGCGCCGCTTCCGCCCAAGCCCTGGAGCGGGCGCTACAAACCCCCGACATTGTTACGCCGCGCGCCCGGCCATGAACCGCTCGCAGTGAAGGAACTGGCTATGCAACTGCCCGCAAACGCCTGGCAGACCGTGACCTGGCGGGAAGGTAGCAACGCAGCACTTTCCTCACGCTTTGCCGCCGTGCGGGTCCGTCCCGCACATCGCGACAATTGGCGAAGTACCGTTCGCGACGAAGAATGGCTGCTCATTGAATGGCCTGCTGGCGATACGGAGCCGCTCAAATACTTTCTCACTACGGCCCCCGAAGAGGCGACCCTCGAGCAGCTCGTGTTCGTGACCAAAATGCGCTGGCGCATCGAGCGCGACTATCAGGACCTGAAGCAGGAGTTCGGGCTCGGTCATTATGAAGGACGAGGCTGGCGTGGCTTTCACCATCACGCCACACTGAGTATCGCTGCGTATGGGTTTCTGATGGCTCAACGACTCAGAATGCAATCAGGTGGACATGGTAAAAAAAACTTCCTTGAACGCGCGCTGCCTGCCCTTCCCTCGGATTACATCCCCCGGGGCAGTCCAGCGCGCTCAGCGCCACGTTCCTGATTCCATTACTACATTGCGCATCCTGCTTGGACAAGGGCTCATGCAACGATGGCTTTCTTGCTGTACGACAGTAGATCGCGCAGTTACTTATATGACACAGTAGTATTAGAGGATAGATGTGAATCGGACGACGGAGCGCGGCCATACCTGGGTGCTGTGGACAACTAGTCAAAAAGTCGTGCGGACCGCGCTCTGCCGAGCGGCCGCGCACGATCGCCCACGTCGAGGGGCTGGGCAAACCAAGCCTAGGCAACAACCATTCTGCCATCAGCGAACAATGTCATAACTGTAATCAGTCTTTGCAATATCGACCGTACTCGCATCGAGCCTTTCGAAGAATTCGTCCAGTAATGCCAATAGAACGCGCAATCCTCCCTCATACCCCCACGTCGGAAAACGGTGATAGTGGTGCCGGTCAAAAATCGGAAACACGAGTCGCACTAGCGGTGTCCCCGTATCACGCTCCAAGTACTTCCCATGAGTGTTGCCGATCAGGAAATCGACTGGTTCGGTAAATAGCAGCGAGCGCAGATGCCAGAGATCGCGCTTCGGATAGGCGTTGCATCCCGCACCGTACGGCGACGCGTCCAACAACGCCTTGACCTTCTCTGCCCAGCCGTCGTTACCGTTTGTCGACACAACATGCACCGGCTCTGCACCGAGCTCGAGCAGGAATCGCGTGTAACCTAGCATCTGATCGGGATCGCCGTAGAGTGCATAGCGTTTGCCATGGAGAATAGCCTGACTGTCCGCGATTGCATCAACGAGTTGCCCCCGCTCCCTTTCCAGTTCAGGTGGAATCGGTTGGCCCGTGACACGCGATATCTCCATGAGGAAATGGTCGGTACCAGCAACGCCGACTGGCGAATTAAGCACAATTACCTCTTGGCCGTGTTCCGCGATAAACTTCGCCGTCTTTTCGCAGCAATACTCCTGGAAAATGAACGTTGCTTTCGCATTCAGTGCACGTTCAACTTCTTCCTTCGTGGTCCCACCCTCATACATGCGGAATTCGCCATCCGTCGGTGTATTCCATGTGTCGGAAGGATCGCAGATGATGTTGACGCTCACGCCGAACAGATCGAAGATACGTCGAACCTCCTTGATGTTGCCCACCACGAAACCGTCAAAGCCACCGATAAAGTTTACGCTCTCATCCTGCACACGTATGAGTGGTGTTGCGGTACCGGCCTTGCCGTCCCAGAAGTGTTTGAGAATGCCCAGTAGAGCATTGTCGTAACCCGTCACGTGACTGCCGACAAACGCGGGCGTATGAGCGAACGGCACATCGTAGTCTTGCGGAACGCTCCCCTTCTGCTTACTATTCTTGATGAATGCATCGAGGTCGTCACCGATGACCTCTGCCATGCAGGTCGTGGATACGGCGATCATCTCGGGCTTATAAAGGTTGTATGCATTCGCCAGACCGTCGATCATATTATTGAGGCCCCCGAAGACCGCCGCGTCTTCGGTCATTGACGAACTCACGCACGACGTCGGCTCCTTGAAGTGCCGCGAAAAGTGTGAGCGATAATAGGCCACGCAGCCCTGAGAGCCGTGCACGAACGGCAGTGTTTTATGAAAGCCGTTTGCCACGAATACCGCCCCCAGAGGCTGGCAGGCCTTCGCTGGATTGATGGTTAGCGAGTCGCGCGCGAAGTTTTTCTGCTTGTAGTCTTCAGTCTTTGTCCATTCGGCAACCTCCCTCACTGCCTCATCAGGATGGTTGAACTCAAAATTTTGCTTCTTGTTGCGCAAAAGCGCCTGATATTCCGGCTCGCGAAAGAGCAGCTCGTGATCGAGAATGTTGTGGCTTGATTGGGGCATGACTCGCTCCTGAATCGATTTCCTGGAGAGCCTTCCGGCGACACGGCCGTATCGCCAACGGGCCGCCTGCTTCACGCTGCTTTTTTCCACGGCGCCTTGGAAAGAGTCCAGACAGGACTCGAAATTGCCATGTCCATGTCGCGCGCAAAGATCGCGAATCCGTCGTAGCCGTGGTACGGTCCTGAATAATCCCAACTGTGCATCTGGCGGAACGGAACACCCATCTTCTGAAAGACGTACTTTTCCTTGATTCCTGAACCGACGAGGTCCGGCCGCATGCGTTCGACGAATTGCTCGAATTCGTATCCGGTCACGTCGTCGTAAATTAGCGTGCCGTCGTGAATGTGATGTGTAGTGCGCTGATAGTCATCGTTGTGGGCAAACTCGTAGCCGGTGCCAACGACTTCCATGCCGAGGTCTTCGTACGCCCCGATGACGTGGCGCGGGCGAAGGCCGCCTACAAAGAGCATCACTTTCTTACCCTCGAGGCGTGGTTTATATCTCGCGATCACCGCATCCATCAGCGGGCGGTATTTGGCGATCACCTTCTCGGCATTGGTCTTGATCGTGTCGTCAAATCGGCACGCGATCTCTCTCAGGCTCCTTTCAATCATGGTAGGACCGAAAAAGTTGTATTCCAGCCAAGGAACACCATACTTCTCTTCCATATGCCGGCTGATGTAATTCATCGACCGGTAGCAGTGGAGCAGGTTAAGCTTTGAGCGCGGCGTATTCTCCAGTTCAGCGAGCGTACCATCGCCCGACCACTGCGCAATAACGCGCAAACCCATCTCCTCAAGGAGAATGCGGCTTGACCACGCGTCGCCAGCGATATTGTAGTCACCGATGATCGCAACGTCGTACGGAGTTGACTCGAGCGCGGAATGTTTATTCGGATCGACCCGGTCGAACACGCAATCGCGAATCGCATCGTTCGCGAGATGATGCCCAAGCGACTGCGATACGCCGCGAAATCCCTCGCAGCGTACGGGTACGATTGTGTGCCCGCCATACTGAGCGCTCTTCTTCTTCGAGACTGCCTCGATGTCATCGCCGATTAGACCGATCGGGCATTCGGTTTGAACCGATATGCCTCTGTTGAGCGGAAACAGCTCCTGAATCTCATCGACGATTTTGTCGAGTTTCTTGTCGCCACCGAACACGATGTCCTTCTCCTGAAAGTCAGAAGTGAACTGCATCGTCACAAACGTATCGACTCCGGTTGTTCCGACATAATAATTACGGCGCGAACCCCACGAATACTGGCCGCAGCCGACCGGTCCGTGACTGACGTGAATCATGTCCTTGATCGGTCCCCAGACCACGCCCTTCGAACCGGCATATGCGCAGCCGCGAATCGTCATCACACCAGGCAGCGACTTTATGTTGGACTTCACCCCACAGTCCGGCCTACCCTGCTCGAAAGTGCCCAAATGCTTGGCCCGCCGCTTCGCCATCTTTTCGGGGTAAGCTCGTAGCACTTCATCAATGAGAGCCTTGTTAGCTGCCTTACGTTCTTCAACCGTTTCGGTCATTGCATATCCATAAGTGGAGAAATATGATTGCCGGAATCGGTTGCCGTACGCCGCACGGCAACCGTCATCCCCGCAGCCGTCAGGCGGTCGGTTCAGCCGCTGTCTTGCCAACTTTCGACTCATCGACCTGCGCCATGATTCCTTTTTCCATCAGGAGATCTTCGAGTTGGTCCATCGTGATCGGCGTTGGGATCACGCCATTGCCAGCGTTGTTATGCACCTTCTCTGCAAGCGCGCGATACTGGGCGGCCTGTACACTCTCTGGCGCGTACTCAATCACCGTCATGCGGCGTAGTTCCGCATGCTGCACGATGTTGTCGCGCGGCACGAAGTGGATCAGACGTGTGCCGAGCATCGCTGCGAGCGATTCGGCAAGCTCGAGTTCCTTGTCGGTCTTGCGCTCGTTGCAAATGAGGCCGCCCAAACGCACACCACCGCTGTTGGCGTACTTGAGAATCCCTTTTGAGATATTGTTTGCAGCGTACATAGCCATCATCTCGCCTGACATCACGATATAAATCTCCTGTGCCTTGTTCTCGCGAATTGGCATTGCAAAGCCTCCGCACACCACGTCGCCCAGCACATCGTATGAGACGTAGTCCACTCCGTCGTAGGCGCCATTCTCCTCCAGGAAATTAATCGATGTAATCACACCGCGACCCGCGCAGCCGACACCTGGCTCAGGACCGCCCGACTCCACACAGCGTATGTCTTTGTAGCCAATCTTCATGACATCCTCGAGTTCGAGGTCCTCCACAGAGCCGGCTTCCGCCGCGAGAGAGAGAATTGTGTCCTGCGCCTTCGCATGCAGTATCAGCCGTGTCGAGTCTGCCTTCGGATCGCAGCCGACAATGAGGATCTTTTGCCCGAGGTCGCTGAGCGCCGCGAGCGTGTTTTGCGACGTGGTCGATTTTCCAATTCCGCCCTTTCCGTAGAAAGCGATCTGCCGAAGTTGAGCCATCGTGGTACTCCATTGAGATAGAAGGATTAAACCAAGGTTGCCAATCAAGGCTGCAAAGCCGCGATCATGTGCTCAGCGTGCAGTGTCCATATGATCTTCTTCTGTGGAGTCACGCATCGGCCGGATGGTGTCCGCGCGAATCGCTATAGAGCAGTTTCTATGCCAACGCTCCAGAGTCGTTGAAATGCTTTGCAAATCGCGCTTTCAGCAAGCGTGCCGGCATGCCGCCTACCGATGTTCGCAGCGTCGGCTTCCTGACAAACCGTGCGTTGTTGTCGCAAACCAGGTTTGCACCACCATTTTCGGCCCGCCTCGGTCAATGGCAGTGGACCAGCAAGAGAGGGATTGGTGGTACGGAAGTTGCAAGCGAAACCCCATGCTTCTCGACCAAATACGAACTGTCACTGCCATTTCACAAGCTATTCAAACTTGAGAGGAAAACCTAATGAACGATATGACTATCGACAAGGAACTTGACCAGACTGTTTTCGCCCGCTTGCAGCTCGAGGGCCGTTTACTCAATGCAGTGTTCAAGGGCCCCACCAGTACGCCTCGGCGCATCGGTTTTCGCGGCGAACTCGCGCTGCGCTTCGGACCGCAACTCGCTGACGAAGCCCGCCCGCCTGAGCTGTCTTGCGAGCAGGTCACCGCAGTGGCCGACCTCGGCGACCCGCATCTCTTATTTTTCGCGGGGTGGCTATTGAGTTTCGAACATCTGAAAGACGTCGCCGAAGTGTTGGGAGACGCACTCTCGCCAAACGGAAAGTACTTTCTGTTCTGCGACAACATCGATCTTTCGAGTCGCTATCAGGCGCACTATCAGGGCGCGGTATTCTATGTCCTGCCTATCGTGGAATCGACGGTCTACAACGAAACACTTGAGCTCCTGTATCTCGATAAGGCAGAGCTGAAGAAAAAGGACACCGCGGGAAAACTCGATGCGGTCGCCGACGCAGGGTCGAAGTTCGACTTGTGTTTCGATTCCATCAGTTACGCGCAGGGACTCGAACTGATGGGTCCAGTCCGTGATCCTAACGAAAACAGACCGGTTTAAGTTGTGTTTCGCCACGGTGCCTCCTCATGAGGACGCCCCATGCACGCAATCTATCACAACGCTCACGCAATCTAACTGGAGAATTTCCATGGCATTGCTAATCGATGCTGCCGCCCGTCGAAATGGGAACGGTCAAAGCCTCCCGCACGCTGATGAAGGTCGGCAAACTCGTGCACGTTCGTCAGTCGCTAGATGGCTGTCGGCGCACGACTTCCCGGATGCCCATTCCTGCAGCGTTGACGGCATAACGCCGCTGATGCTCGCGGCGATGCATGGGGAATACCGTATCGTCGCCGCGTTGCTCGACGAAGGTGCACCCGTCCGTGCGCTCGACGACAACGGAAACGATGCGCTATGGTACGCATGTCTATACGGAACACCCGAGCCGATTCTACTGTTGGTCAGTGCCGGTCTTAATGTCGATCATGCCAATGCGCACGACGTCACATGCCTGATGCAGGCAGCAGCCAGCGGCAGAGTCGACGTCATGTGGTTGCTAATATCCCTTGGTGCGAGTGACAGCTTGGTCGCGCCAGATGGGCGAACTGCTTTCGACATGGCCACGGATTTTGGACTACAGCTGCTGCTAACGGTAGACCGACTCAAAAACGCCATGCGCGAATCGTCGCGTTTCGCCGATGATGCTCCGTCGCACAACCTTGCGCATTGAGGAAAACGTCTCATGCCTCTTTACGACTATGTATGCCGCAACTGCAATTTACGGTTCGAGACACTCGTACGCGCCAATTCGTTGGCGTCCTGTCCGCGTTGCAGCGGTAATGCGCTGGATAAGGAGGTCAGCGCACCGTCCGCCCCTCCACGCAACAAGGCACTCATTACGGCAGCACGCCGCCAGGCCGCTCGTGAAGGGCATTTGAGCAATTATTCCGTGGCTGAGCGCGTACAATTATTGCATCGACCTTGAAGCGCCCCAAGGAGCTGGCGACTGTAATTCCATATCTGCCTAGCAAAAAGGTTAACTCCAAGGAAAATTATATGTCGACGCGGTCTATTTACCTCAGCATACAAGGATTCCCCGCTGTAAATCCCGGCAACGGCAAACAACTCGGTAGACTTGCAAACACAATTCAGTATGTGTCTTCTGTGTGTTTGGCCGGGATATTGACATGGACAATGCCCGCATACGCGCAGCGCGTGGATTCCCATATCGAATCATTTGACAGATTCATGGCTGACACGAGAGCTGCGTCCGCTCAGGATTTTATTGGTCGCTCTTGGCCCGAATCAGGGGCGTTTCTTGAGTCAGATCATCAACCCCCCGGCGTCATAGTAGTTGTCGCCTCTGAACTTTCTTATCAAGAAGAGTCAGAGGTGCAAGTTGAAGACGAAACAAACGTATTCTGTTGAGTTCAAGGAGCGGGCGCTGTCGAAGGTCCTGCAGCGCGGGAGCCGAACGGTTGGAGCCGTGGCTGACGAATTGAATGTGAACGTACTGACATTAAGGAATTGGATGAGAGGCACCACCGCCGCGAACCGGAGCTCGAGTTCTGGACATGCAGGACGTCCGGAAGACTGGTCGCTGGAAGAACGCCTGATGGCCTTGCACGAGAGCCACGGCCTGGTGGACGATGCATTGAACGGCTGGTGTCGGGAGCGCGGCCTGTTTGCGCATCATCTCGTGCAGTGCCATCCAATACCTCAACCGGTTTACGTCCGGCAGACGGCGACACGTGTCGCAAAGCATGGAACACGATATCACGCTATACGTCGGTCTGGACGTTCACGTGCGACCTGAAAGTCGCTTGAGTTTCTGTTTCACTGGAGAAGGTATGACCTGATGAAACCGGTTGTTCCATCAACCGTTCCCTACCCGGACATGCCGAGCCGGTAACAGCTCGGTGTGAAGCTCTGGGGACAACGTAGCCACCGGGCAACCGGTACGCCGAACCGCGAGGAGAGGCGGAATCTGCCAGCACGAAGCCGGAGAGGAGCAAGAGATGGGCGGGTACGACCAACATATGTGAACTTCCGATAAACGTCGTCACCAGTAGCAAGCCAAACGTGCTGACAGGCGTGGACCAAAACGGTACGCGGTGTGGAGTGGTCCTCGTGTACTGGGCCACCATGGACGACAAGCCGCCGGCGAATAGGAAGGGTCCGCCCCGCTCGGAAATTCATGCGGAACAGGGTAAGCCCATCGCGCTGCCGGCAACGGCAGGCGAACCGCAAGGAACGCTGTTGGCGCGGTGGGTAGAGGAGCGCGGAGAAAGCGAACGCCCGGCTGTAATGGTCGGGATACGGGCTGAGACATTGCCCGACGCGAAAGCGGGCAGACTTCCGCGTGGTCATTCATGGCGAGATAACCTTGACCAATCGTTATATGAGGGAAAGCAGATGACGGCAGTGGACGCGAAAGCGCCTGACGCTGGTGCGCCCTCGGGCGCTGCACAGATGTGGGACCGTGCAAAATGGCTTCACATCGAAGCAGAGGTGAAACGACTTCAGGCCCGTATCGCCAAGGCCGTCCGGGAAGGCCGATGGGGCAAGGTGAAAGCATTGCAACGTCTGCTGACCCGCTCGCATGGCGGCAAGATGCTCGCCGTCAAGCGTGTGACGGAGAATCGCGGCAAGAGAACGCCGGGGGTGGACGGCAGGGTCTGGTCATCACCGGCGGCCGGGTGGAAAGGAATGTTGTCGCTACGTCATCGAGGCTATCGAGCGATGCCGCTGCGGCGTGTCTACATTCCCAAGAGTAATGGAAAAAAGCGTCCGTTAGGAATCCCGTGTATGCGGTGCCGTGCGATGCAGGCTTTATGGAAGCTCGCTCTGGAACCCGTCGCGGAGACCCTGGCAGACGCCAATTCCTACGGCTTTCGGCCCGAACGCTCGACCGCCGATGCCATCGAACAGTGCTTCAACGTTCTGGCCAAACGTGCTTCGCCAGAATGGATTCTGGAGGGTGACATTCGAGGCTGTTTCGACAACTTCAGTCACTCCTGGTTTCTGGAGAACATACCGATGGATAAGGAGGTTCTGCGCAAGTGGCTTCAGGCCGGATATATCGATGAGGGAACCCTGTTCGAGTCCCAGGCGGGTACACCCCAAGGGGGTGTCATTTCGCCCGTGATCGCGAATATGGCGTTGGATGGGCTTGAAGCAGCAGTAGATGCAAGTGTGGGAACATCCACACTTGTCCGCAGAAAGGCTCAGCTCAACGTCGTCCGCTATGCCGATGACTTTGTGGTAACTGGCGTGTCGAAAGATGTGCTGGAATCCCGGGTGCTTCCGGCAGTCAGGCAGTTCATGGCGGATCGGGGTCTGGAACTCTCGGAAGAGAAAACCCGGATCACGAACATAGCGGCGGGTTTCGATTTCCTCGGCCAGAACGTGCGCAAGTACGACGGCAAGCTGCTGATCAAGCCAGCGAACAAGAGCATCAAGTCGCTGCTTGACAAGGCCAGGGGAATCATCAAGGACAGCGCGAGCGCCACGCAGGAGGCGTTGATACGCCAGCTTAACCCTGTGATCCGGGGATGGGCCCAGTATCACCGTCACGTCGTGTCGAAAGTGATTTTCTCCTCAATCGACTCACACATCTGGCGATGGCTCTGGAAATGGGCGAAGCGTCGACACCCCATGAAAGGAGCCCGGTGGGTCAGACAACGGTACTTCCGGCGCGACGGATACCGGTTCTGGGATTTTGCGACAAAGGGTTCAACCGAGGGTGACACCTGCGGCCTGCAACTCTTCCGCGCAGCAACGGTCGTGATTCAACGGCACGTCAAAATCCGGGGGCTGGCCAATCCGTTTGATCCGGCATGGGATCCCCACTTTGCCCGCCGTCGAACCGCGAAACGCTCCGCCAGGTTGCCCGGTGCCACCCATGGTGCTGAAGCAATGGCTTGAGCCGGATGCGGGGTGACCCGCACGTCCGGTTCTCAGGGGGCGGCGGCGCAGTGATGCGCCGCTGCTACCCGACAAAGACTCGATCACGATCGCGTACGCGTTCGGTTCGGGCGAGGTCGAACTGCTTGGCAGGATCGGGACGACGCAGACCGACATCGATCGCCTGTGCAAACGCCTGCAGTCCAAAGCACACCGCATACGCATCGTCTATGAAGCTGGTCCGTGCGGCTATGGGCTCTACCGCCAACTCGTGCAGAAGGGATTTGAATGCATGGTGTGCGCACCGTCACTGATTCCCAGAAAGCCCGGCGAGCGCGTCAAGACCGACCGGCGCGACGCCGTCAAGCTCGTGCGGTTGCTCCGCACCGGCGACCTGTCGGCCGTGTACGTGCCCACCGTACACGATGAAGCGTTCCGTGATCTGGCACGTGCGTGGGTCAGCGCCAAAGACGATATGAAGCGTGCACGACAACGCCTTAAGTCCTTCCTGCTCTCACATGGCGTGCGCTATGTGGGCCGTGCCGACTGGAGGGCCGCGCACCGTCGCTGGATAAGCGCGTTTTCATTCGACAACCTTTGGCAGCAACTCGCGCTCGACGAGCTTCGGCGTACGATTGAGGACCGCCTCGCGCAATGCGAGCGTCTCGAAGCCGCCCTGCGCGAGGCGGTCCTCAACTGGCGCTTCTATCCTGCCGTGCTGGCCCTGCAGACAATGCGCGGTGTGCAGTTCACTACGGCCGTGGGCATACTCGCCGAGCTAGGCGATCTCTCGCGCTTCGCGCACCCGCGCCAGCTGATGGCCTGGCTAGGCGTTACCCCGTCAGAACATTCCTCCGGCAACAAACGGCGCCAAGGCAGCATCACCAAGACGGGTAACAGCTATGCAAGAAAGTTGCTAGTCGAGGCCGCCTGGAGTTACCGGCACCTAGCACGTGTCAGCCCCGAGATCCAGCGGCGACATGAAGGCATCCCCAAGCCCATCGTCGATCGCGCCTGGGACGCGCAGGTGCGACTGTGCCGGCGTTATCGCAAACTCGTCGCCCGTGGCAACGAGAAGAACATTGCGGTGGTCGCCGTCGCCCGCGAACTCAGCGGGTTCATCTGGGACATCAGCCTACTGGCGATGTCGCTCGCTGTACCGCGCGAGGTGCAAGCGGCGTAATGCAACACCTGAACCCACTTGACCTCACCCTAACCACTGGAGGAAGAGTTTCCTGAAGGCGGCGTAGCCCGGCACGCGAGTAACCCGCGAGTGGACTACGCAACGGACAACATCCGATTTGCGAGCCTAGATAGCGGCAGGCTCGTCGGGCGGACCTCTGTAATGCGGTAGCCAACCCGCGAATATCAGTGTGACCCACCGTCGAGATTTACTGCTACGTCGCCCTCAGGAAATTCACATGACATGTACTCGAGAAGCTGAAAACCGATCTCCATTGACACGTGAAGTCATATCAGTCCATTGAACCAATGAAATTGCACTGATCTAATAGTGCATGGGCAAAATGAATCTGAGTGAGACCGAGCGCGAAGAACTAATGTCGATGCAGCGCAGCCGCACGATGGCCGTTGGGCAGGTAAGGCGTGCGCGGTTGATCTTGCTACTCGACGAAGGTACCTCGCGTGCGGCGATCATGGCCGAATTGCGTTGCGATTCGCGTTTCATCACAACGTGGCAAATGCGTTTCACCAGTGAGCGTTTGGCTGGCCTGTACGGCAAAGGTGGCCTCATTCGTTCGGACAGGATCCGCGAGTTTTTAAGTGGAATCGCAGAGTGGGCGGCGACAATTAGCTTGGCCGGTCGTTGACGTTGGTTTTGGCCGGTGGTGAGGAGTCGGAGGCGGCGTAGCCGCCGGAGGCGACGAACCACCGGCGGCGCCGCGTCGGCGGGGAAATAGGATGGCTGATCGATTCTTAAAGAAGAAGCGGTCAGCACATGTCTGGAACCCGCATCACCGACCAACAGGTTCGCCTCTACATGAACAAGCGCAAACACCATCCGCAGGAAGTCGCGGCCGCCAAGGCAGGAATAAGCGTGCGCAGCGCACGCCGCATCGAGCGTGACGCGACGT
>NZ_JAPMAL010000072.1:0-11604 GCF_026343935.1 Paraburkholderia sp. CNPSo 3076
ACATAAGATAAAAGAACCGCGATCATCACGCGGTCCGGCCTTACCACCCTTGGAGGAGGGGGCCACCGACGAGCCAGCCTTTGACGCTGGCAAGCTCAGCGCGATAGCCCCCACCACTTTTCCCCAAATGCCCTCCCAAAGCGCCCGCGCCTCGTCGTTCTTGGCGCGCTGGTAGTTGATGGCGGCAATGATTTCCATGGGATCGCACCCAATCGCATCAGCGATGCGCGCGCACGCCAGATCGTCCGGCAAGGTGCGGCCAACGCGGTAGCTGCTCACTGAAGCACGCGTCAATCCCAATGCCTTGGCCAGTGCGTAATCGGACGGCAGTTCCAGCCGCTCCCGCACCTCATCCAGATATTGCTCAGTCGATTTCATACGCGTACCCCGTTTGTCAAGTGACCCGGAGTTAACGATAAGTCAATACGTCAACAAGGCGCAACAGATTGGGGTGTTGACGTAGTATTGAACTGAAGACTATATTTCGTGCACCGGCCCACACAGAAAACGGCCTGACCCCGCCGTGGCGACTGATCCTCGCCTTTACGGTGGGCCGGTTTTCTCACTTTCGGGGTCACATCGGGGGTTTTGTCATGCGAAACAAACCGTTACCAATTCATCCGGCATCGCTCGGCGGCTTCACGCTCGAAGGCCCGTATTTCCGTCGCCCGTCCCGCGTGACGCGCGCGCTCAACCGCTTTTTCTACTGGCTCGGCGCATGACTGAAGTCCAGCCCGCCGCATGTGAGGACGTGTCGCACGCCTACATCGCGGGCTCCATGGGTCGCGTCGTAGTAGGTAGCGTCCCATGGGCACCGCGCCGCACGCCAGCCAGCGACCGCGCCCGCGCTGAAGCGCTCGCGGCGCTCGAACCGATTCTTTCCCGCCATCGCACACAGAAGCGCGCGCCGGTGCCGGTGGGGACATTCAGCACGGCGCGCGCCACTTTTCTGGAGCAACGCAAATGAAGGCATGGGATACGGTAGTCGTGAAGGCGGACGCGGCGAGCGTCACGTTCAAGGACATGGGCGACGGCCAGCCGCGCCAGCAGGTGAGCACGCCGCACCCGTTCGCGGGCCGCGCGGGCGTGGTGCAGTCGGCAAGCTACGACCGCGACGGCAAGCCCGTTTCGGCGGTCGTGAAGTTTGACGAAACGGCGGACGGCAAGCCGTCCGAAGTGGCCGAAGTGGCTTACGCGGACGTGAACGTCCACCACGTGTTCTGACCATGCACGCGTCCCTCTCTCTCTCCCGCTTTCGCACTGGCGACAAGGTGCGCATTGATGCGCGCGGCGCGTTCTACGCCGAAATCGACGGCGAACGCGGACGCGTGGTGGCGGTCGGCCCGAAGGAGCCGAATGCGTGCCATTCGCAGGTGCCGGGCGGTTACTGCGCGGTCGAAAGTGAGGGGCGCGTGTTCCTCGTGCCGCACAACGAACTGGCATTCGACCTGTGAAGCGACTCTCCAGCGACAGCGAATGGGCCGCGTCAGTGGTCGCGGGCATCCCGCGCCCCTGGGCGGCTCGTCTGCTTTCGCGATGGGAAAAGCGGCGCGGCTCGTTCGATCCGCTCGTGACGGCAGGCGAGGGCATCGCGCGGCGCAAGGCCAACGAGGAATTGCGCGCATCGGTGGCGTCGCTGCGCCCGGTGTCGGACGCGTTGCCGCTCGACGCATCGGACAACGACGTGTGCAACCACGCATGGGAAATGGCGGAGCGGTGCCGCGTGAAGCGGCTCGGCATCGAAGCGGAACAACAACATGCTCCTACTGAAGATTTTATTGAGTGCGTGCGTGCTGCTGGTGCCGCCGTGGATTCACCATCGCTGGATACGTACGAGCAGCGGCTACGACTCGTGCCCGTATGTCGTGCCGCCGGCATTGCCCCGCCGGACGCGTCGCGTTATGAGGATCGGCCCGCCGTCATGCGCATGGTCGCGGCGCACTGGTGGCGCGGGCAACTGCGCAAGGCGCACGCGAAAGCGGTAGAGCGCGCGGCCATCGGCCTGTCGCTGGTGGCGAAAGATCGCGAGTGCTACGTGTCGTCGTGGAGCCTTGAGGCGCGGCGCTACCAGAACGAGCGCAACGCGGCCACGCTGGAGAACACGATTGCGAAAAACCTCGAAACGGAACAGGAATTCACGCTCGCGCAACTCGCGGCGAAGGGTACGGCCAACAAGGCAATCCGCCGCACGGAACTCATGACCCGAATCAATGGCTTCGAACGGATCGCCATTGCTGCGGGCCATGCCGGGCTTTTCCTGACCATCACGTGCCCTTCGAAAATGCACCGGCGCAAGGTGCAGGGCGCGCGCACGGTCGATAACGGCAACTGGGACGGCACCACGCCGGACGAGGCGCAAGCCTATCTGCGTGACGTGTGGGCGCGCATTCGCGCGGCGCTCGCGCGGCGCGGCGTGAACCTGTACGGCTTTCGCATCGCGGAGCCGCAGCATGACGGTACGCCGCACTGGCACTGCCTGTTCTTTTACGAGGCGCAGCACGCTGACACGGTGCGCACCATCGTGCGCCGCTACGCGCTCGCCATGGATGGCGACGAACCCGGCGCGCAGGCGAAGCGCTGCGACTTCAAGCGCATGGACCCGGCGAAGGGCACGGCGGCGGGCTACATCGCGAAGTACGTCGCGAAGAATATCGACGGCTACCGGCTGGAGAAAGACCTTGAAGGCAATGATTCGCTCGAAACATCCGCACGCGTCGAAGCTTGGGCATCCCGTTGGCGCATTCGTCAGTTTCAGCAGATCGGCGGCCCGCCGGTATCGGTATGGCGCGAGCTACGCAGAGTGGAAGCTGTGCCGGATGATGCGCCGCCGTTTGTGCGTGACGCACACAACGCGGTCAATAAGGTTGCTGTATTCGAGGGGCGTGACAACGCTTCCGTCGCGTGGGATCGCTACGTTAAGGCTCAAGGTGGCGTGTCGTGCGGGCGTAACTATCGAGTGCGGATCGCAAAGGTTCAGGGAGGCGGGCTTAACCGTTATGGCGAAGAGGGCGCGGCGCAAATCGTGGGGATCGAGTATGCGGACCAATACCGCAAGGTGGACGGCATCGCAACGTATTGGCGTGCGCGCACGGTAACGGTGGAATCGAAGCGCTACGAATGGGTGATTCTGCGCCCGGCTGCGCACGCCCGCGCAGGCTATGCCGCGCAGCCGGTTGAGGGTTTTGATTTGGGTTTCAAGCGCGAGCATCGCGCGCCTTGGACCTGTGTAAATAACTGTACGGTGGGGGTGAAAAGTGGGTGTGGAAGCGAGGCGGCAAGAGGCGGTGAGGGATGCGGATACAGCGATCCGGCTAGCGGAGGACGCATACAGGCAACTCCCCGCGATGGTCAAACTGCAGGGCAAGGCGTATTTCGAGGCGCTTCACACGGCAATGCGGTATGTGCTGCAGGCGGCGCAGGAAGCGGGCATCTAAAACACTGACGCGAGAGACCAATCATGAAAATTCGACCGAAAAAGGCCGTCATCGGAACCGCTGCGTGCCTGTGCTGTGGACGCGATATCCCGGTGAAGCAAAACGAGCACGGCACACTGGACCATTCGTGCCAGTGGTGCGATCTGCCCATGTACGCCAAGGAGGGGACGGAGGCGCACCGGCTGCTCATGGCGCGCGTGACGAAGTTCGAAGCCGGGCCGATTGCGCAACCGGTCGCGGATAGCGTGCCGGGCGCGCCGGACGTGGTGGTGAGCGAGAAGCCCGCGAAGGTGGCAACGCGCGGCGTGTTCGACATGCTGGCAGGGCGGGCGTGATGGCTGAACTCGACCCACAACAGGCAATGCCGGGGCTCGATGCGCTGGCCGGTATGGCGGCGCAGGCCGATGCAGAGGCGGCGGGCGTGCTGAATCCGGCGATGGCGCCGGGCGCACCAGGCGCGCAAGCGGACATGGGACCGGACTATGCCAAGGGCGCGGCCGGGCTCGTGGATCTCGCTTCGGCCGCGCTCGACGGCTACGCGCCGGGCGCGGGCTGGCCGGAGGAAAAGCGCGCGCTCATGGCCGCGTCCATTGCGCCGGTGCTGGAGAAGTACGGCTGGAACGTGGAGGGCGCGATGCCGTGCGAACTCGTGGCGCTCATGGTGTGCGGCCCGGCGCTCTATCAGTCGGCCAAGCTCGTGGCGCTGAAGATCGCAACAGACCGCGCGGAACTCGCGCGCCACATGCGCGGGCTCTCGGACCCAAACACGATTCGCGGCGCAGCGGCGGCAGAATCCGGCCCGCCAACGGCCCCGGCGACGGTGGGTGATGTCGACGCAGGAGCGGAACTCGTGCGGGCCGTCCAGACGGCCCAAATCTACCCGGAAATGTGACGCATGGCGACGCGCAAAACGGATACACCACGGCGCGCGAAGGCAGCGGGCGCGGCAGGCGGGGCCGCGCCCGATTACGGCGTCGAAGCGACAGCGCACATTGAGGCGGTGATGGGCGCGTCCGGCTCGGGAAAGTCCAGCTACGTGAAGGCCGAAATCGCGCGCGAAAACCCCGCGCGCCTGCTCGTGTTCGACCCGGACGCGGAGTGGGGCAAGTTCGGGCGGCAGTTCACGGGCGTGCAAGACGTGATCAATGCGTTTCGCGCGGCGGGGCCGGAAGGCCCGGTGCGCGTCGTGTTCGTGCCATCGCCGGACCCGAAAACGGCGGTCACGCAGTTCGACGTGATATGCCGCATCGCGTTCGCCGCGGAGCGGCTGACGTTTGTTGTGGACGAACTCAAGCTCGTGACCACGCCAAGCCGCTCGCCGGTGGGGTGGGGTATGCTCACGGGGCGCGGGCGCAAGCGAGGCATCCGGATATACGGGCTCTCGCAGCGGCCAGCATCCATCGACAAGGATTTTCTTGGCAACTGCTCATATGTGCGCACCGGACGGCTCATGTATGACGATGACGCGAAAGCGGTGGCGCGCTGCGTGCGCACCACGCCAGACGAACTGCTCGAACTGGCGGACCTCGCATGGGTCCGGCGAGACTGCAGGACAGGTGAGATTAAACGGGGGTGATCATGGTGGATTCAGTGCATGGCAGTCCAGCGGAAGGGCTGCATAACGGGACGGTTTGCGAGACGTGCAACAGATGCGCGGGCGATAGTCCGCATCCTTGCCCCTATCTGCAGCGGCAGGGAGATGAGACGACGCTTTGCAATTGCTGCGAGCGATGCGAGAGGGGGTGCAGGGAGGCCCCATTAAGTCGCGACCTATAGAACCCGCTTCGAACCCGCATCGGCGGGTTTTTTTTCGCCTGTCCGGTCGCGACCCAGGCGCGGGCACCGGACAAATATTTTTTCGAGTACTCCCCCGCTTTTCGTCGCGCTCTATAGGTCGCGTTCTATAGGTCGCGCTTTCGTGTTTTTCGGCTCGGCGGTCGCACCATCGGGGCTCACACAGACGGGCCGCATGGGGCGGCTCACTTCGGAGAGTCGAAACCATGAAAGAACTGCTCAAGGCCTACGCCCTGTTTCTGGCGATGAACGCCGTGACCAAGATCGTCGTGCGGCCTGTGGCAACGTCGCTGAACGTGCCCCTGCTCACGACCATCGTGTCGTAAGCGTCCCCGTCCACCACAACCACATAAACAGGGGCACCCATGCTTCTCGTCAAAAACGTACCGTTCACGAACGTTGTTGCCACGGGCACCGCGACCGTGAATCTGCCGGTCGGCATGTCGTACAACAAAATCATCCTCGCGCTCGGCGGCACGACCTTCACGAAGGCCATGATTACCGGCATCCGCGTGAAGGTGAACGGAAAGATCATCGTGAACGCGGTGGGCTCGCGTCTGGACCTGATCAACCAGTATCGGGGCCTCACGGCGGCGGCTGGTTTCCTGACCATCGATTTCACGGAGCCGCGCGCCAAGACCATGGCGCAGCAGTACGTGGGCAACATCAACACGTCCAGCGGCGTATCGTCGCTGACGGTCGAAGTCGATATCGCGGGCGCCACGGCTCCCACGCTCGACAGCTATTCGGAACTCGGCCCGCCAGCCAAGCTCGGCGTGCTGGCGAAGCACATCCCGTTCACGGCGTCGTTTGCGGCCTCGGGCAAGTTCCCGATGAAGCTTATCGACATCACGAACCGTGGCGCGCTCATCAAGCGCGTGCACTTCGCGCACGGCGGCAACCTCACGCAGCTGGAAGTGAAGAAAAACGGCATCGTGATTTGGGACAACGTGCTCCAGGCCGTCAACAGCTTCTGGCAGGGCGAATACCAGAAGACCTCGCAGACGAACCTCTACAGCTACGACCCGTGCGCGGACAACAACTACACGAACGCCATCATCACGGCGGACGCGACCTCGCTGGAATTCAACCCGACTTTCAGCGCGGCTGACACGGTGACGGCGGTTGTCGAAGTGCTGGATGTTCTGAGCAACATGTAAGAGCCGGGGCGGGCGCGCGGGCGGCTTGATTGCCCGGTCCCGCGCGCCTTTTTTCAAACTCTCAGGACTCAAACATGGACCCGACTCAGGACCCGAACGCGTATTACAGCGGCACCGATGCATGGGGATTCACCATGCCGGACGGCTCGCAGGTTGGACCGCAGAATGACGGCACGGTGATTGTCCCGAACACGGGGCAGGCCATCACCGGCGCGGATCAGGCGGGCTATGGCGCGAACTACGCGCCGCAAGTCATGCAAATCCTCTCGCAGGGCCTCGGCGCGTTCACGAGCATCTACAACAACAGCCAGTTGCTCGACTACAAAAAGTACGAAGCGACGCAGGCCGGGCTGGTGGCGCAAGGGCAGGCGGCAGCGGGCGCGCAGGCGGCTGTGATCACCGGTTCGCAGAGCAATCGCACGATCCTGATCATCGGCATTTTTGCCGTGATCGCGCTCGCTATCCATAAGGGCTAAGCCATGAACGGAAGCACTGGCGCAATCCTCGGCGGCGTGCAGGGCGGGCTCAATGGCGCGTTGAGCGGCGGCGGCATGGGCGGGGCAATGCAGGGCCTCGCCTATTCGAACCCGTACAGCGCGGCGGCGATGGCGGCAGGGCAGGTGCTTTCGAGCACGCTCGGCGGGCCGGACCCGAACCAGACATCCAGCAACGCGCCGTTCAACCCGTTCACGGTTGACAACTCGGGCTGGTCGGTCAACTTCGGCGACCACGGCAGCGCAAGCGCGACGGCTAATCCCGTCTCGACGCTCGCGCAGGGCCTCGCCAACGCGGGCGCGCCGAACACGATTACCGGCGCGCTCGGCGATCCGCTCGTGCTGCTCGCCATCGTGGCGGTCGTGCTCGTGATCGCGAAGCGCAAATGATTACCGTCGAAATCCGGGGCGAAGCGGTCACGGACGCGGTGCGCGCCGAAGTCGCGCGACTGCTCGACGGCGGGCGCATGCGGGAAAAGACGGACACGAGCGGCGGCATGTCGGACGCGGTGGACTGCCTGTGGCAAGCCCTGTTTTTCCGCGTGTATGCGGACGGCAAGCCAGTGGCGTTCTACGCGCTGCGCTTCCGAAAGAAGGCCTCGATTGTGCACGGCGAAGTGACGATTGCGCACGGTCGCGCGGGCTTTGACCTCGTGCGGTATGTCCTGCCGCTGATCGAAAAGCAGTGCGCGCATTGCGCGGCGCTGCGCATCGAAACGAAGCGGGCAGGGCTGATGCAAAAACTCGAACGGGCGGGCTATGGCCGCGCCAGTGTGATTCTGGAGAAAAAACTGTGCGCATCCTGAGACCCGCTGAAGTACAGAACATGGCGCGCGGAGAGCCGGTCACGCCGTGCAACCGTTCGTCCGACAACGCCAGCAGCAGCAGCACGAGCAACAACTACGCGGACAAGCGCAACGCCGTCCAGAACGGCATCGGCGTGTCCGGCGACAACAACCAGACGTCCTACTCGTCCTACTCGGTCACGACCGATCAAGGCGCGGTGCAGGCGGGCATTGGCGCGGCGGTCGCGGCGCTCGGCACGCAGGCGCAGACGGCGGCGGCGGCGATCAACGGAACCGCAGCTGTAGCGGCCAACGCCAACAGCAGCATGACGGACGTGTCGAAAAGCGTCGTTGCGGCCACGTCGCACCTCGCGGACGTGGGGCTTTCCATGCTCCAGACGAACACGGCGCTCGCGAACTCGCTGGAAGGCGGCGTGAACCAGACCACGCAGGCAGTGACCGGCCTCGCGCAGCAACTCGCGTCCACGCAGATCGCGTCGCAGAACGACAACCGATATTTGATCGCGGCAGGGCTCGCGGTCGTGGCCATTGTCGGCGTCGCGGCATTCAGCAAAAAGGCGGCGTAATGCAGAAATTCGACTTCACGGCACCGGCAAGCGGCGCGGCAGTGGTGGTGAACGCGCCGGGCCGCTATATCAAATACGTGCTCGGCAACGCGGGCGGCAACGATACCGGCCTGATCGTCACGCCAGGCAGCAAACCGGGCTCGAAAATCTTGCTCTATCCGGGGCAGGCCGTGACCCTGCCGGAAGACGGCACGGCAGGCCCGAACGGTTGGACCATCACGAACGCGGTGGGCGCGGGAACCATCATCGGGTCGGTTGTGATCGGCAACGGTCGCATTGACGACAACACGCTGCAGGGAACCGTGAACGTGGTGGATGGCGGCAAATTCCGCACGCTGTCCAACAGTGCATTCGCGTGCGCGGCCGGTGCGCCGGGTGCGGCGTCAGTGTACGGACGCAATCAGCTATGGAACCCGGCCGCAAGCGGCGTGCGCCTCGTGTGTGAGTCGGTGGTGATCAAGGCGAGTTCGACCGCGCAAAGCATGAACATTGGATTCATGAACACGCAGCTGACCGGCGGGCTCGTGCAGGGCGTGTCGAAGCTTGGCGGCGGCACGGCGGCGAAGGGCGGCGTAATGGCGGACACGAACGCATCGTCAGTCCAGACGTTCACGGCGCTTTCGGTCGCGTCGGCACAGGCAAACACGCTGCAGAACATTTACGACATCGAACCGCTCGTGGTGCCGCCGGGCTGGGGGCTCACGCTGTGGTCCACGGTCGCGAATTCCGACCTTGTGACCAATTTCCAGTGGTACGAGGAGCCGAACGTATGAAGGGGCCGGGGCCGCTGTATCTCATCGCGGCGGCGACGCTCGCGGCAGCGGCCTATGTGTGGTGGACGAACAGCCAGGCGACGCCAGCGGACATGACGGGCGACGGCACAGAGACGGACACCGGCGCGACCGGCGGATTCTTTACGGGGATATTGGACAGCATGAATTCAGGTTTCCAGAACGCGTTTTCGGACCCGGCCTCGGCGCTCGCGAACAGCAACGTGCAGGCGTTTCTTCGCATGGTGCGCGTAGGCGAGGGCACGAGCGGCGCGAACGGCTACACCACGCTTTTCGGCGGCGGGCAGTTCTCGGACATGTCGAAGCATCCGGACGTGCGCGTGCCGTTCGGCTCGACGTACAGCACGGCGGCGGGCGCGTACCAGATCAACTATCCCACGTGGCTGGACATTCAGGCGGCGCTTAGCCTTCCTGACTTTTCGGCCGCATCGCAGGACATCGCGGCATGCTGGCTGATCAAGCGCGCCGGAGCGCTCGCCGATGTGGAAAACGGGGCCGTCGATAGCGCGATTTCGAAGTGCAACAAGGTGTGGGCGAGCCTGCCGGGCGCGCCCTACGGACAACCCACGCGCACGCTCGCGCAGGCCGAAACGGACTTTGCGAGCTACGGCGGCGTGCAGACGGACGCATAAGCATGAAACTCGACAAAACCGGACTTCTGCTCGTGGGCGGCGCGGCGCTTGTGCTCGCGCTCGTGGTGAAGAAATCGACGGGCGCGGCAGCGGGCGCGCCCACGCAAAACGGGCTTGGCAGCATCGGCAGCGGCGCGGCCTCGTTCTGGTCGAACGTGGTCAACAACGTGGCGGGCTCGCCGGTCGCGACCACGAGCGGCAACAGCATGGCGCGCGTTCAACTCGGCGGCATCACGGAATTCAGCAACGGCACGTTCGATGCATCGGGCGTGTATGTGGATCCGGGGCAGCTCACGTACAACACGAACACGGGACAGGTGCAGGAAAGCCCGTTGTCCGGCATGTACGGCATCCTCTCGCCCGCAACCTACGGAATGTGACCATGAGCAAACTTGAATGGGGCGTTTTCATCGCGCTCATGTGGGCATGGGACGCACACAACCGCTCGCAGGCCGGGCGCTCGGCGCTTGGCGACGCCATGCAGCAGGAGGGCGTGGATTGGACGGCGGCGGACGGCACGAATTTCACGAACAGCGTGTGGGACCCCTACAGCGGACAGCCAACGTACATGTTCGGCACGATCAACGCGCCGGGCGGCGCGGGCATTAGCCCGTCCGACTATAGCGGCGCAATCGGGCACTTCTGACATGGGACCGAAAACCGCTCTCACGCTGGTAGGGCTCGGCGCGCTGATCGGCCTCGGTGTCTACCTGGACAGAAAGTGGACATCGAACGGCGGCGCATCGGGCATCGCGTTCAACGTCGCGGGCACGCTGTGGGATAGCGCCGTCAATGGCGCGCAGGCCATCGGCGGGCAACTGCTCGACGCCATGCCGTCCAGTCAGGTGCCTGCCGTTGTCGACGCAAACAGTAATGCAGTGAACATGGCTCATCCGGTGCAGGACACCGGAACGTTGCAGTACGAGTCGTATTTGATGGGCTTTGGCAATTAACCTCGGAGACCTAACCATGAACGCATTTTTCGCACGTCTGCAGGAACCCTCGACCCACGCGGCGCTGGCATCGCTGGCTGGCGTGGCCTCCACGGTCGCAGTCGCCAACGGCGTGGACCCGCATACGGTCGCGGCGGTCGGCGGCGTGGCCTCGGCCATCTTCGGTCTGCTCGGCGTGTTCCTCGGCGAGAAGTCGGCTCCCGCAGCGCAGTAATGGAGCCCGCGCTGCTCTGGCAGATCGGCGGAACGCTCGTCGCGGCCGGGGCGGCGTATGCGGCGATCCGCGCGGACCTTCGCAACATGCACGAGCGCATCGCCGCGCTCGAAACCCGGTTCAACAACCACATCGAAAAGGGGCTGACCCATGGCAACTCGTAAGCGCACCACCAAGCGCAAGACGCATCACCACAAGACCCCGAAGCGCAGCGCGCGCACGGGCCGTTTCGTCAAGCGCTAACCGGCGCTTCCCATCAACCACGCAGAGATAGACATGCCCAAGATCGACTGGAAAAGCGCCGCCATCGGCGCGGCGCTGCTCTATGGTTTCATGTGGTACAAGGCCAAGACGGCCTCGACCGCTGCAACCACGACCGCCGCCGCCTGATTTAAAGACGGAAGCGCCGAAGCAAGAACGCCCGCCGCTCGCGGGCGTTTTCTATGGTGGAGTCGAAATAGCCTGACAGTTTGGCGCGGCGGATTTTATCAACCACGTCCCACTGGCGGATGTAGAGCGCCATGGCGCGCTCACTGGAACAGAAGGCGGGAGCGACGGCATGCACCCATGCCGTGATATCGTCAGACGTTATAATCACGTCGCCAAACAAATCGAGCATGGTAAATGCATGTATTACGGCCCGCCGTAAGATTCTGAAATGGCGGGCCGAAGAAAGACAGAATCAACAGGCAGGAAATAATCAAGCGGCGATGCGCCGCGCATCATTGGCGGCGGGCCTAACAATTTTACATAAGATAAA
>NZ_JAPMAL010000073.1:0-10875 GCF_026343935.1 Paraburkholderia sp. CNPSo 3076
TTGCCGACCGCCCGTTTGCAGCGTCGGAACGCTTTCTCCAGCACCGGCAAGAGTTTGAGCGCCCAGCGATGCACGGTCGAATGGTCAACCGAAATTCCTCGCTCGGCCATCATCTGCTCGAGGTGACGCAGACTCAGTGGATACGCGACGTACCAGCGCACGCAGAGAAGGATTACATCAAGCGGGTAGTGCAGGCGCTTGAGCACCTTTGCCACAGCAGGATTCAGGTTTTGCTTCATCAATCAGATCGTTCGTCCTCGGGACTTCAGCTTAGCAGATCCCTTAATGCGACAAAGCCCCCGTTCTCGGGAAACCTGTCCGCTCGCTCGACCGCCTACGCACTCTCCGTGCTGGGTGCCCTTTTTCGCTGGCTGATCGAGCAACGCTACGTGCTCACCAATCCGTTTGCCGGCATCAAGGTGCGCGGCAAAACGCGCGTCACACCACTTGACACGTCGCGCGGCTTCACGGAAGGCGAATGGGGGCTGGTTCGCACGATTGCCAACGGACTGGAATGGTCCTACGGCTGGGAAGCACCCGCCGCGCAGCGGCTGCGCTTCCTGCTCGACTTTTCCTACGCGACCGGTCTGCGTGCAAGCGAACTTGTCGGCGCGAGGCTTGGCGACATCCGTACCGATGAACGCGATGCTCACCGGCTCAATCTCGTGGGCAAGGGCGGCAAGCCCGGCAAGGTGGCTTTGCCGCCACTCGCGCGCGTTGCACTCGAACAGTACCTCGTCCAGAGGCGTCTGCCAGTGACACCGCAGCGCTGGGATCCGAAAGCCCCGCTACTGGCGAGTTTTGACGGGGAAGAAGCAACGGGCATCACCCGTTCCCGTCTGTGGTTCGTGATGCGCGGCTTTTTTCGCCTGGCCGCCAACGTCATCGGCACCGATCATCCCGTGCTGGCTGAAAAATTGCATCGCGCCAGCCCACACTGGACACGCCACACACATGCCACACATGCTCTCGCACGCGGCGCGGAACTGACGACGGTGCGAGACAATCTCCGCCATGCCTCTATCGCCACGACCTCGATCTACCTGCTGAGTGACGAGGCCAAACGCTCCCGGCAAATGGATGAGGCGTTCGCCGCGCCTTAGCCCACGCGCTTTCCGACAGGGCGTCGACGGCTAAACGTGCTTTATTTTCCGTTTTCTCAAGCGACCCCAGGTTAAACCTTGAGCATGTTTCGGGACTCTCGCAACGCGCTGTCGTACAAGATCTCGCCGCCAGGGTGCTCTGCGATAACCTGCAGGCTTTGACCACCTTGACGGCCCACGCCTGCCATGAATTGCCGCCCGACCGACGCATCAACCGCGCTTACGTGCATTCCGTGCTCAAGCCTCTGCTGCCATCCCTGTTGCTCGGCATCGCCGCCGCGACCTTACTCGCGGACGCCTTGGCCGTCATCGCACGACATACGTTCCGTCATCGACCGGGAATCTCAAAGCAACGGAAACCCCGCCCGAAACCCCACAAATCCATGACGCAAAAACCTTGCTGAAAGACCTCCATTTCTTAACTTGGATGGATTGACTGTGGCCTTGTCGAAGGGGAGCGCTATTGTGTGTTCACACGAAAATTGGAAAGCGATTTTGAGACGCGGTAGAGCTGGTGTTCGCTTCATTACTGAATGATCGTTCAGTGCCACGTGCGGCCTCAGGCGCTTTAGCAAAATTATCACAACCCACCCTAGGTTCTGGAAGTTTAAATGCGACGAGGATCTTAAAAGCTACGCTTCTCAAATGTAATCGACTTATTGCCATCACGATTGCATTATTAGATATCCTTTAATGAATTGCATAAATTTGTGGCACCAATACCGAAATGAGCTATTCATAATAGGTATGATAGTATTCATTTATAAAATATAAAAATACAGTTGCACCGACCGCTGTCTCGGCGGGGCCTGGGCTTATTTTTGTGAAGTAATAAAGCACTCATAGGTGCTGACAAAACACAAAGACATAACACAAAGACATAACAACAAAGTAGCTTGACTAACAAACGGGACGATTCACACATGACAGACGCACGACAGAATGCGGAAAGACAGCCTCAATCCATGCCAAGCCCAACAGCAACTGTAAAAGGTACTTTCTAAGACCTCTTCCTTAATCAGGTATCACCGGCGTGTTCGCGATGATGTCAAATGTTATCGGACGCGAGCGATAGTAAACACATTCGTCTTCACCCATGAGATCCGTCACCGGAATGGTCAGGACGTGTTCGATATCATCTTCGTCGACCTCACGGCATCCCATGCGATGGTATTCAGCTACTATTTTTTTCTTGGTTGACCTGATATCAGTTGGCGCAATATCTAGCGCCACGAACCTCTTCAGATCGTATTTCCAGAAACACATCCAGTCAGGAATGCTTATAAGGCCACCTTCATAGTCGCATGCAATTGCGGGCCTTTCGGGCAGATAAATGTACGCCAGCTTTGCGGAATTTTGCACCATTTCGATGCATTCTAGGGGTCCGGTGGACAGCGGGCTGTTAATGCACGGGTTGCTTTCGAACTCCGTTAATATGTCTTCAGAGATGTTGTAGCCAGCATCGCGCACTCTTGAGACCCAAATTTGCTGTTGCTGCTTTAGTGTCGTCAGGTAGTCTTTGTAATCACGCACCGACTGCGCGATACGGCCAGATATCAGCGCTCCCGAATAGTTTGACTTTTGATAGACAAGGCGGTGATATGGGGGTATCTCTGCCATCAGGAGTTTGTTTGATATTGCCGCTGGATCTGGCGAGTAAATGTCATGCCATTTATATAAGTGGACTGGATGCTTGTGACGTCATTGCGTTCGTGGATTTGTGATATTTTATAGTTCTTGCAATGCGTTATTTGCCTTTCGGGTGTTATATAATAACACCGCCCTCTTCCATGACCCAGTTAGCCAAGTTTGGCGCCCTTTCATTATTAATTGACAATAACGTGATACTTTGAAAATTTCCTTTTCAAAGGAAGCTGCTTTTTGACGGCAAATACTAATTTTTCGGCCCTTGAGGGGGCGAGGGTTTTAGCTATTGAACTGCGGTAGACAAGTGATCCTTGAACGGGACGTTTTGGTTTGATCGGATTTGGACGACTCTTTCTCGGGTCTATACGAGCAAACAGGAGCCAGAGCGCAATGCGCCGCAATCGCTGACGCTCATCTGTAGATATTTGTGGCGCATTCCTAAAGTGCACTTTGCTAGCTTCTGAATGGCTCTCTTTGAAGGGGGCAGGTCACTGGCGCACGTTTCCGCCTGGCAGATGCACATCGATATGGGCGCCCGCGCTGAAGCGGGGCAACGGCGCGCGGTCCGTCCGGCATTGTCACGTTGCTGCTGGGACGGAACGGCCGCGTAAAATGGCGCGATGAAAAATGCAAAATCTCTGTATCACGGGCACCGCTTCCCGCCGGCGGTGATCGGCTGTGCGGTACGCTGGTACTTCAGGTTTCAGTTGAGTCTGCGCGATATTGAAGAGTTGCTATTCGAGCGCGGCGTCGTTGTCAGCCATGAGACGATCCGGCGCTGGTGCGACAAATTGGGCAAGGGCTTCGCTCATTGCATCAAGGCCGCTCGCCGTAAGCCCGGCGCCACATGGCATCTCGACGAAGTGTTTGTTTTCCTGCGTGGTGAACCTTATCTGTTGTGGCGGGCGGTCGACCAGCACGGCGCCGAACTCGATGTTGCTGCAGAAACGGCGCGACAAAGCGGCAGCCAAACGGTTTTTCAAACGGCTTCTCGCCGCATGTCCTGAGGTGCCACGCAAGATCGTCACCGACCAGCTGCGTAGCTATCCCGCCGCGAAAGCCGAGATCCCCGAGCTGGCGAACGTCAAACATGTCTTCGTCAAAGCCCGCGCTCGGTTGAATAACCGAGCCGAAAACAGTCACCAGCCCACACGTGAGCGGGAGCGTCGCATGCGTGGCTTCCGCAATCCTGGGGGCTCCGGTGCAAATAGGTAGCGTGGTCGAAATAATCTTTATAGATTTGGATACCTTATCGATTGAACAGGACGGCGTTCCAAACCGCGGGCGCGGTGGTATCGCTGAGCCTGAGCGCGCAGAGGTCGAACTGCGCCTTGCGAATGCGATGCATCAACTCGATGCCTGAAATCGTGATCGCGGCACTTCTGAACCGTTTGAATCCACGCATCACGTTCGTTCTTGACTTGATGTGACGATGGTCCTGTTCGATCAGATTATTGAGATACTTCGAAGAGCGCACCTTCGTGTCCTCGGGAAGCAGGCCGTCAAAAAGTCCCTCAATTCCACATAATCGTGACCACGGTGCTCGCTGCGCAATACCGGCGGCTGATCAGTTCGAACAGCAGGTCGGCGTGGCGGTTCGAGTAAGACAGGTATCCGACCTCGTCATTACAAGCACGTCAGGCGTCGCGTACCGGTGCAGCCGCCGGCGTAACGCCGAGTCACTGTCAAGCGCGGCGAGCTCACCGAGCATCTGGCCAGCAGTTGTGAACAGCGCCGTGTGCCCGTTGACGAGCGCCTGATAGGCGAGGTTCAGTGCCAGGGTCGACTTGCCCACGCCGTTTGGGCCGATCAGTACGACGTTGGCGGTGTCCCTGACGAACTCGAGTGACATCAGTTCTTCGACGGCGCCCCGGTGGCAACGCGTGGGCCAGGCCCAGTCGAAGTCGCACAGCGGTTTGAAGCTGCCCAGATGGGCGTCCCGGATGCGTCGCTCGAGCGAACGGCGGGCACGCTCGTCCTCCTCCCACTGCAGTAACGGCTCGACCCACGCTGCCTCCGAGATGTCTGTCCAGTGCGCCAGCAGCCCGTACAGGCGTAAGGCGTTCGCGCGCTCCTGCAGGTTCTCAGGCGAGCTCATCAGTACCTCCCGTTATCTGGTCGTAGATGTCGAGCCGGTGAGGGGTCACCAGCGTGTCCTTGCTACGCACGTGCTCGGGCAGGTTCACCGTCACTGGCGGCGGTGACCTGCCCCCTTCAAAGAGAGCCAGTCAGAAGCTAGTAAAATGCACTTTAGGAACGCGCCACAAGTATCCACAGAAAACCAAAGGCATTTAAACGAAAGTAAAAAAAATACAAAAGGCATCCAATTTTATTGCAAGCTCCCGCGATTATCAAAGAAATTCTTGACGCAGTTGAACTCGAGATGACCGAATCGTACAGAAAAAACGCAAAAATTTTCAAATTCAAATAAATTAATGCGAACAATAATAGGTAATATAAAACTGTTTTATTCATTAATAATAGTGCGCTAACCGCGCACTTACAACACAAGACTTGGATACTTAAAAAAGACACGGCAACAGGAATATCAGTTTCCAGCAGCCTGATTTCAGCTCATAGAGCCAATAAACAAGACAAACGACGAAGAACTGGACAAAACGAAAGTACAACTCCAGACTAAGATGCAAGCCCGCATGCCCCGAGCAGCCCATACGCAACGGGCAAGGTCGACTATAAGGTCGTACGAGCGTAAGCCACCACGTCGAATTTTCCGAAATAAGGGCGGCTCCAGAAGGACTCCCCTTCCTCGCGGAACAAGTTGGTTTTTGGAATGACGATGCATTTCCTCAAGTGATTCACAGAATTTACGGCGCATCCCAATGCCCGATATTTGCGTAACACCTCATAATTGTTGAAGTCATCCTCGTACGGCATGGCGTCGTATGCCAGCATCCTTTCCTGTCCATTTTCATCAACAAAGCGAAAAACTTCATCTAGATGGCTGAGGTTGTTTCTGTCCGCCATCATGCCGCATGACGTGGTGTCAGCTACGACAGACAGGAACTTCGGATAATAGCCTTCTCTGCGCGAAATCTGCTCCATGACACCCTCCGGGGGGGCGTTCATGCATGGGAATCCGCGAAATGTCTCCATAAGTTGCTCGACATGATCAGGTTCAAAACGCAATTTCCAGCCCTCAAACGTATCCAGGATATCGGCAAACTCGCCTTGCACCGGGAAAAGTTCGTGATCGAGAAAAGTGTCATAGCGTGCAACTGCAAGTCGGATTAAGCGCTCCAGCTCATCCTTGTTTCCCTCGAAGCTAAGATCGGAATAATCGAATACCGGGCGATCATCGAATTCGGGTGTGGTGGACATGGTGAGAGATATGTGAGGAAGGCGATTGGCGCTGGTAAGAAGAAGTTGCTTGGTGTCTTGGAAACGGAAAGCGTACATATATATAGTGTTATGGAGCCAGGATCCTATAAGCGGATACGTAACATCGCAGAAATCTCGTGAATGCCTTCTTTGAAAGCCCGAAAGGCTAAGGCTGTCTGTGAAGATGACCCCAATGCCCTTAGAAAATCTCGAAAGGTTAAAATGACCCATGATTGATGGCGACCCGGCAGAATGTAAAATTATGGCTTTTTGCCTTGGCGAAGCGGCACATGACCATGGATGTGACGGCGATTCGCGTCGTCGCATTTAAACTTCCAGAACCCGGGCGGTTTTTGATTCAAAGTGCCGGAAGCACCGTATCTCAGAAATCGCTTTCCAATTTTCGTACGAACCCACTATAACGCTCCCCTTCGACAGGACCAAAGCAAGGTTGTTGCGCGCAAAGTCACACCGAGTCGGCCCGAACAATTCGTTTTGTCGCGCCGATCGAACTTCGCCGTCGACGGCACAGCGGGTTCGAAGCCAGGCAAAGCGGCGGGCTTTGTCGCATTAAGGGATCTGCTAAGCTGAAGTCCCGAGGACGAACGATCTGAACCGCCCCGGGAATCGTGGAGGCTGGTTGGTTTAAGTTAATGCGGGCACGTCAGAGAGGCTGGTTGGTTTAAGTTAATGCGGGCACGTCAGTTTTCGTTGTGCACGCATCATTCTCGGCGGCATCGAGTTCATGCATATGATCGTCAAAGGCCAGATGAAAGGCGGTGGCATCGCGCAAACTCCCGCCCAGCAGTTCTACTCCTTGATTACATAAGTAGTCCTCATCATATCGCCATTTGTTTGACTCGTCTTCCTTAACGCGACAAAACCCTACGGCATCGTGCCGGTGCAGGTTTCGCACGGCGTGGCATCGGTGAGCATTGCAACCGTCATCGAAGGGCTGTGCGAGTACACGCGCGAAACAGAAATCTTCGTTCCGGTGACGCGCCATGAATGGAAGAACGTTCAGCGCAGCGGCGAAGCCGCCAGCACTCCCAGCACTCGGACCTGTGTGAATAACTGTACGGGTTCAGCTCGCAAAAGCCGGAGCGCCGGGCGATCGAGCGCAACGAGGACGCGGTACGGACCTGGAAGCGCAAGACCTGGCCCGCGCTCAAAAAAAGTGTACCGCCGAAGGACGACTGATCGTCTTCATTGACGAATCCGGCCTCTCGGAGCGCCCCACACGAGTGCGCACTTGGGCGCCCAAGGGCCGCACGCCGATCATTCAGTACCACTTCAACTGGAAGCACGTTTCGGCCATCGCCGGTCTTACCCGTACCAACTTCGTGTTCCGCCTGCACGACGGCGGGATCAAAAGCGCGCAAATCATCGAATTCCTCAAAGCGCTGTGCGCGCAACTCAGACGCAAGCTGATGATCGTGTGGGACGGCGCAGCGCAGCACAAGAGCCACGTCGTGCGCGAATACCTTGACAGCACGGATGGTGCAATCCAGATGGCGCTGCTGCCCGGCTACGCCCCGGACCTGAACCCAGTCGAATACCTTTGGACCTGGCTCAAGCGGCACGCATTGGCGAACTTCTGCCCTGATAACCTGGCCGAACTGAAGCACACCGCTCGAAGCAAGCTCAAGAGCGGCCAGAAGCGCAAATCGATCATCGTTGCCTGCTGGAAGCAAGCCGAGCTTTGGTGATGTCATGATTTACGTAACTCTCAATAGGTGGCGCCTTGGTTCTCGCCGCTTTGCCTCGCTTCGAACCCGCTGTGCCGTTGGCTGCGTAGTTCGAGCTGCGCGACAAAACGAATTGTTCGGGCCGACTCGGTGTGACTTTGCGTGCAACAAGTTGCTAAAAGCCTTCGGTCCTGTCGAAGGGGGCAGGTCAGTGACGTTTTTGTGCGACGGGCATCGCGACGATTGCCGCTTTGGTTGCTGCATAGCCGTCGTCATATAGGCGCTGACGCACCTCCGGCGCCATGTTTCTGTCGAACGAGCTCGCATATCCCGTCGGAACCCGCACGATCGTCGCTCCATTCTTTGTGTCCAGCGCGACATGCGCCGCCTCGTTTGCCGCAAGCATCAGGTCGATGATCCGCGGAGCGAGCGTGCGTAGGCCGTAATCGCCCGGGCGCAATGCGGTGTCGTCGGACACGAGGTAAATGCCCACGCGCGGCACGTCGTCGACCGTCAGGTCGCTCGCCGGCACGTTGTCGCATGTGCCGCCGTCAACAAGCAACGCGCCGGAGCACACAACTGGCGGAAACACGACAGGAATCGATGCGCTCGCGCGCGCGCCCACGGCGATTGGCACCGTGGGCGTCGTCGCGCGGCTGAACAGAAACTCGCGCTCCGTCAGCAGATCCGCCGCGATGATCTTCAGTTCGACCGAAGAATCGATGAACGTCCGGCCGGCCGTTCCGCGCTCGAGGAACGCCTCCAGCTCTTTCCCCGTGCAGAGCGCCTGGTGGCGGAGCACGGCCCACGGCGAGAACCGCATTATTGGTGACCAGTCGAGTCTCATGCAGAGCTCGCGCATGTCAGTCAGCTTCATGCCTCCGGCGAACATCGCCGCGACTATCGATCCTCCCGATGTGCCCGCCAGCTCGACGATTTCATACCCGGCATCGACGATCGCCTGCAGCGCGCCGAGATGCGCGCCTAGGCGAAAGCCGGATCCGCTCAACGCGACGCGGATCCGTTTGCTCATGATTCGAGTACCGCGCTCGCCGCCGTCGGCGCCGGTGTCGTGCTCGATGTCGCCGGTTGCAATGACAATGCGGTATTGATGCTGGTGACGATCAACCCTACAGGCACGGTCGCCTGCATGAGCTTCTGGGTGTTGACAGTCGTCACCGTACAGCCGGACGCGCAAAGCGCGTTCGGCTGCACCTGCTTGGTCAGCGTGGCCTGTGTGCCGCGAGTAAAATCGCCCGACTTCGTGAGCACGTTAATCTCTGGGTGGACGCCGATGCAGACATTCGCCGCGATCTGCGCGGGTGTTTGCGTCAGAAGCGACTCGGACCCGTCGAGATCGACAGCCGCGAGAAGGCCTGCCGCAAGCAGCATGGATTTGTGTTTCATGAGGATCTATTACTTGAGGGTTTTGATTGCCGTCACGGCTGCGCTGGCGGCGGTCGCTTGCCCCTGAAAGGCCTGAACGTCGGTCTCCCGGAGCGAGATGCTGTGATCGCCGCTTGCCGAGCGCGTGAAGGTCGCATCAACGGTCGCCATCTGCTTGCCATTCCACACACTGAGCATGCAGCAACTGGTCGCGATGCCGGCGCTGTCGGTGATCGGTTCGATTTCATAGCGAGCCATCCCGGCATACCGGAGCGACGCGCATCTGGACATTGCGCTGCACGCGAGCAGCGCGAGCGCGCGAAGGATCACTGGAACATCGTCTGAGCCGCCTCAGCGGTTAGAAAGGTCATTGGTGCAACCTTCGGCCCCTGTGCCGGGACCGGAGCGGGTGCTGGCGTCAAGACGTTGGACTCCGCCGGATATAACAGCGGCGCGGGTGGCAGCTCCGCGGCCGACAGGGGCGCGGTCGTTGCGGCGTCGGGCGTGGACGTAGTGGCCCCGTGGACACCGAGGCCCGTGATGGTCAGCGCTAACGCCGCAACCAGCTGATCGGGGTTGGCCTTGCCCATCATCACCAGCGCCACCCACGCGCCGAATGCCAGCACACCAGCGACGAATTTCAATAACTGGGTCGGTTTCAAGTTGCTCTCCTAAGGTGATGCCGCGATTGCGGCGAAGTGAAAAGGCGTGCAGCTCGCGCCGCCAAGCGTACTGCGGCAGCTCGTCCAGAGCAGCACACGGTGGTTCATGCCATTGCGCGTCGCGGAGCTGCTCGCATTGCCGAGGTTGATGGCCCGACTCAGCGTGAGAAACGATCCGGCGTCGGCGCACACGTTGAGATTGTGATCTGCCGCAGAATTTCGCGGCCGCGAGCGCTGCCACGTCCGGCTGCGCGATGCGATCGGATAGCCCACGGGCAGCATCCCACTGAAGCCGCTGAGCAGGCGGGCAATGAAGACCCACCAGCTCCAGTCACAAATTTGCGTCATCAGTCGCTCCCCGGTTGCCGATCATCACCTCCAGTCGGGTGATACGGCGCTTCAGCTCTTCGACCTCCGCCTCGGCGCTCTCCGCGTGCAATTCCGACTCCCTAGCGCAGCGCTCGGCGGCCCGCATAAGCTCTTCGGCGCGGTCTGCGCGCTTCACAGCCAGAAGCTCGCGCGCCTCAGCCCGTCCGGCTCTCTCCTCCGCCAGCGTGGCCAGACGCTCGAAGCGGGCGATCGACTCGACCTGGCCGGCCGCGTCGGCCTTGACGATCTCCGCGCCACCTTCGCTCTCCGCCTGGCGACGCCGGTCGATCTCCCGCCATATTCGGCCACCGACCCAGAACGTGCCGATCCCACCGAAGGCAGTCGCGATCGACTTCACACCCTCATTCCAAAAATCCGACATTTGAGCTTGCCCCCGAAAAACGAATCCCTTGCTGAAAAGGTAGACTAAAGCAAGGAGAAGAACGATGAAAAGCAAGGCAAAGCGGGCACAGTACACGCTCGAGTTCAAGCTGGAAGCTGTGCGGCTGGTGAAAGCCGGGCAGAGCATGGCAGCAGTGGCGGCGACACTGGGCGTGGTTGAACAGACACTGTACAACTGGGTGAAGGCTGACCGGGAAGGCAAGCTCGCGGGAGCAGGCACGAAGCCCGTGAGCCCCGAACAGATGGAACTGGCGCGGCTGCGTGCGGAGGTAGCGCGCC
>NZ_JAPMAL010000074.1:0-10691 GCF_026343935.1 Paraburkholderia sp. CNPSo 3076
GGGCCGGACACAAGAGCTTTGTACGCAAGAATGGCGACGATCAGGACAACGACGGTGGCGGTGCGGGCGATTTCAAGGGCGAGAAACGCAGCAACGAGACACATCAGTCAAGAACCGACCCAGATGCGCAGCTCTATCGCAAAGGCAAAACGGCCAGCGAATTGCGGTACATGGGCCATACGCTGACCGATAACCGGCACGGCCTGGTGGTCAACGCGCGCGTGACACGCGCCGACGGGCATGCCGAGCGCGAAGCGGCCAAGATCATGATCCACGACGCACGGCAAGCGGTGGAGGATCCGGACGCGGAAATCACGCTGGGTGCAGACAAGGGTTACGACGCACAGGAATTCATCGAGGCGTGCCAGCAGATGAAGGTCACGCCGCACGTTGCGCAAACACTGCGTAAGTTGGTCGAACAAGGTTTCGGCTGGGCCAAGACCGTGGGGCGCATGCGCCAGGTGATGGTGCGTGGCTTGAAGAAGGTGGACCAGATGTTCGTGTTGAACATGGCGGCCTACAACCTCGTGCGCATGCGATCGCTGGCACAGTTCCGTCCATAGTGGCGGGAAAAGGCGCCAATGAGGCCAGAAGTCGGCCTCACAGCGCTTTAAAAAGGTTGATTCGCGTTGAAATTGCACAATGCGAAAGATTTAGCGACGGCGGCCGCGGAGATCGAGGAAGGCCGCATCCGTCGAGGGTGTATTTCCGCAACCTGCTAGGTCAGGACAAGCCAACTTCAATGGCGCGATAACGCGCATAAGGTCGCTGTTGATCGTCCCGCTTGGGTGGCGGGGCACGTAGGTGCTATTCGTTCATCTGACTGTGTGGAATGCGCCGAAAGCCAGCGCGCAAGTCGTTGCCTCACTGAAAGGCCTTCCGTATTCGGATCCTTCTTGAGGGTATGAAGTTGACTGGCCTCATTGCGCTGTGACAAGGGGGACAAGCGGGAAGCCAAGAGGCGGGGAGTAGTCGATGCCGGAGATCGTTTTCCTCACCGCATGCATTTTTGCGTGACATGAACCGGGAAAATACTGGAAGGATATTTCGGCGCGGAGATGGTGAATGCTCTTTGCATTGTTATAGAGCCTGTAGAAGGAAGTCGAAAGATTGTTCAACCGATCGCCCCATCGTGCATCTCTGGCGTGTTAGGTGCTCTATTAATCAGGTCTACGAAATGAACCAGAATCAGTACGGAGAAGACTACAAAGTGCAGCCCGGCGAGGGTCTCGGGCAAGCGCTCGTAGTCTGGCGCAAGCTGCCGAAATCGGTTCAGCCAGCCGAAGCTGGGCTCCACTACCCAGCGTCGTGGCAACAGAACAAAGGCTTTCTTCGCCTCCGCCAACTCGATTACCTGAAGTTCGATTCCCTCATCAAGCGCTGCCTGCGCGGGCTCCTCACCGGTATATCCCTGATCGGCGAACGCTACCTTGACCGTCTGGCCCGTGGCCTGCTAAACCTGACGCGCCAGTTCCCCGACCTGCGCGCGCTCCTGTTCGTTGGCCGGCGTCACATGCACAGCAAGCAACTGTCCCAATGTATCAACTGTCATGTGAACTTTGCTGCGTTGTTTCCGCTTGTAACCGTCGTAACCTGCGCGAGGTTCCCTCTCGCAGGCCGACTGCAGCGTGCGCCCGTCGAGAATGACAGCGCTGGGATAGGCGAAACTTCACCAAGATTGGGAGTAGATAGATGATCGTCAATAGCATTCTAGATACCATCGGGCATACGCCCCTGCTCAAAATTCCTTTGCGCGGTGAGGAAGTTAACCTTTATCTCAAGCTGGAGATGTTCAATCCGTCTGGATCAATGAAGGACCGGATGGCGTTGAGTATGCTAAACCATCGTCCACGTGCATTGAATAAAGATGCTTCTGATATAGTCGAATCTTCTTCTGGGAATACGGCTAGCGCATTGGCGATGATTTCAGCTGTGCGAAGAATAAACTTCACAGCTCTCATGGACTCTCACGCAAGCCTTGATAAAATTCTTACTGTTCGTGCGTTCGGAAGCAATGTCCAGATCGTTGGCGGCGGAGACGGTGTTTTAGCGACTGATATACGGGACCGAGAGGCAATGAGAATTTCCTGTGAAGAAGGCGCCTATTGGACTGAACAGCACAACAATCCCGCAAATGCAGCCGGTTATGCTGGACTCGCTGCAGAATTGCTTGACGACCTGGGCCCAACAATTACGCATCTTGTTTGCGCAATCGGTACCGGCGGGTCACTATGTGGTTCTGCACGCCAGTTGCGGACGCGTATTCCTGAGCTCCAAGTAATCGGGGTTGAGCCCGCCGGAAGCATCATCTTCGGCGGTGAGGGTCTAGATTACCTCCAATCGGGGACTGGCACGCCTGAAGGTGCTGAAGTGGGACTGGCCATTGACTACGGCGTAATAGATTCGGGCCGCAAAGTGAGCGACCGCATGGCCTTTTCGACATGCCATTATCTCGCCCAGCGGCACGGTTTGCTGGTTGGCGGATCAACGGGGGGGGCGGTCTACGAGGCGTTCAGTGTGGCTCGACGCGCACCGGTTGGATCGCGTATCGTAACAATAGTCTGTGACAGTGGTACCAAGTACCTGGACACGGTTTTCAATCAAGACTGGTTGTCGATCCATGGGATACAAATTATCGATATTGAAGAGCATTTCGAGGGGCTCATTGCGGACGCCCGCAGGCGGCCTCAAATCTGAAGCGCAACACCGTTTGATATAAGGTGTCGCGATGGCACTGTCATGCATGGACGCCCCCGGTTTGCCAAGCTTCACGTTGTGATGGTTCAAAGGTCGTGATTGCAGCCATGCATCCGGACTTCAGTGCCGAGCGCAGGCCGGCTGTCCCTGATGGAATATGCTGACGAGGTCCCGATCAACTTGGCGAGCCTGGTGCTCTTTGACAGTGTTGGGTTTGGCTCGTCACGGTCTGACCTGTCTTGCCATCACGTCATGATTGCCTTGGCAATCGGTGGAAGTGTCCCTCCGTTCGCTACGAACTTCGTGCCGTTCGAGGCTAAATATTTGGTATCGCGGACTCATGGTCGGGTCGCGACGTTCGCTCGTGAGTCAGCAGAGCCCACACGATCCGCGCGTTCTTGTTGGCCAGCGCAACGGCGGCCACATTGGAATTGCGTCGCTGCAGCAAACGGGATAGCCATCCTTCCTTGTCGCTCCTGCGTCGGGCCGCGTGGATGACAGCACGCGCTCCGTGGATCAATAACGTTCGCAAGTACGTGTCGCCTCTTTGATATGACTTACTGTTACGTCTCGCGGTAACCGGGGTTCGGCATCGCGAGATATTCGAGACGAGACGGCGCCGATTGTCGCGGGCTGGTCGAGTAGAAGTCCTTGCTCAACTGATTGCGGGTTTTCCGAAGGGGCCGAATTTGTCTGCGAGCCCCACCGGGAATGGCTTTCGGAGCTGGCGAGGGGGGAGCGGTTAAAGTGAGGGCTTTGCGGATGCGAAAATGGCTGCAAACCATGGCCGGCAGGCGATTCCCACGAAATTGAGTGAAGCGCAGTTCGGGCAACTTGTCTTGCCGCACCTGAGCCGGGGCCGGCGCGGCCCGCCGCCGACGTTGCCGTTACAGAGGATGTTCAACTACGTCCTGAAGGCGCTCTATATGGGGTGTCAATGGAAGATGCTGCCGATCGAAACGGATGCAAAGGGGCTGCCTGAAATCCACCACACCCGGCGTGGTTCATCCCGGCGTTACACAGGCAGGGCAGAAATGAAAGTGCGGGTAATGTGGCCCACTTTAATTTTGGCGTCCCCATGACTTCATCCGTCTGCCCTGTTTCCGTAAAACCGGCTGGCTGCGACCGCAAGATGATGGCCGTTCGCGCCCTGGCGGGCGCTGAACCCGTCAGCGCCGTGGCCGCCCGCCACGGTGTCAGCCGTCCACTCGTCTATCGCCAGATGCGCAAGGCGAGCGCCGCGCTGGATGAAGCCTTTTCGCCAACGCGAAGACGCCGACAAGGTCCTGTTCTCGCTGCGGGTGACCCGACGATGGCTGGAGCAGGTCATCCTCGCACTGACGATGATCGGTCACGCCTCGATGCGCGGCGTCATCGAATTCATGAGCGACCTGCTGGGCGTGTCCATCAGCCTGGGCACCGTGCACAATGTTCACCAGCGTGCCGCGCAGCGGGCGATGGCCATCAACAACAGCATCGACCTGTCGGCCATCCGGGTGGGACTGCACGACGAGATCTTTCAGGGGACCCGGCCGGTTCTTACCGGCATCGATGCGGCTTCCGCCCGCGAGCAGCCCAGCCTGCTCGCCTTGCCGGAGAATCCGTACCCGTGCGAACTGCAACTGGCCGTGAATGTCGGCAAGCAGCCATACGTGCGCTTCGACCTGAACGACTACACCATCCCGCATACGCATGTGCGGCGCACGCTCACGGTACGGGCCGATCCGCACCAGGTACGAATTCTCGACGGCGCCGATCTGCTCGCCACCCTCGCGACGCGATGACGCCCGACACGAACAATCGCTGCTTTGCCAGAATCGTCGGCGAGGCCTCGATCATCCAGCCCTGATACTCCGCGAATCGTTTCATGGCGATCTCCCGCCGACTACCGTCGACAGTCTATTCGTTGTGCGCTAAGGCACTGCTTCTTTGGCCGGCGGGGTAGCTATGGTCTTGCTCACGGTTCCGGGTTCCAGATAACGACCTGGCTGTGGTCGATCCCGACGCGTTCCAGGCTATGTCGATTGCGGGCCCCGCTAGCACGGCTGGATCGACGGTCGGATCCTCGACATAACGCAACGACGAAGCGAGATCAACGAGGTTGGCGGGCAACTCGGGGAAGCCTGGGAGACCGGTGCCTGGCCGCCGGATGGCAACGCGCATGCCGCGCACATTCAGTACGCTCACCGACAAGTACAGCGGGGCGGGGATGCCTAGCGTGGTGAGGGCCTGAAAAGCCACCGGGAGACCGTTCTGAACGAGCGACGGTTCATACTGGGCCGGGTAAATCGTCGGTAGCGGCGGGTTGCCTTCCTCCTCGATCGCGAGGACGCTGACCATCTCGATGGAGCCATCACGGAACAGCTGCGCGAACGCATAGTGTCGATCTTCGCGATCCGTGTTGCTGGTGCAAATCACGCCTTCGAAATTTGCAACCGGCCGACCGAGTGGATAGGCAGCCGGCTGGGCTCGCTGCAGGTCCGCGGCGGCCGCCTTGAGTTCCTCGATTGTGTGCCCCTCACGCCGGGTGAGCGACAGCACTGGTAACAGGTGCACGACAAGCAGTGGCTGCTCGGGCACGGTCGGAACCTGGGTCTTGCCGCTGCGAAGCAAGGCCAGCCGGCGGTCGCGAACGGCTAGTGCCCGGTCGGCAAGGCCTTCCGAAAACGCGAACGCTGTGCGGACGGCGTGGATGTCCATGGTTTCCTTGCCAACGGAGTTGCGCAGGTAGAAGTGGTTGTTGCGCTGCAAACGATGCGGCGCATTGGGACTTGGTGCCACACGCAGGACGACGACGTGGCCACCTTGCGCGAGCGGCACCGCATGCGAGAGCAGACTGGTTGTGACACGCGGCTCGACGGCGTCGCGCAAGAAGTTTGTAAGCGCGAGCAGCTGCTCATCCAGGTCGGCAATATGCAACGGAACGATCTGCGTAGCGACACCTCCATCCTCTCGGATCCCGAACACCAGGTCGCCGCCGACGGTGTTGGCGAACGCGCAGACGTCCTCAGCCAGTGCCTGCTTGCCGTCTCTCGTGAGATCAAGTTGTGCCTTGAAGTCGAGCGTTCGGCTCTCGCGAAATGCGTCGTCGATCAGCCGCTGGATGATCGCTTCGTTGACATCTTCGAGTTTTGCGAGCGGAATCATGATGGCCTAGACGGGGTGAGAGGAAATGAATGACATATATTGCATGAGCTAGGCATCAGCTGTCTTTGCTTTGCGCGGCGGAGCCGGATCTGCCTCGGCATGCATCGAGCCGGCCGGATAGAGATTCAGAAAGGTCCGGGCTTCGTCCGGAGATTTCACGCTCAGCCAGTCGTCGTATTCATCCGGCCGCACGATCACCACGGAGCGCTTTTCACTTCCCGGCTTGTGGAAGCGTTTCATCAGCGGATGCTCTTCGGCATTGAGCGTCAGCATCGTGAACGACAGTGCAGGCCCTTCTGGTTCATTCCACTCACGCCACAAACCGGCGACTGCGAACGGCTCACCATTGCTCATGCCGATGCGCCACCTCACGGCCTTCCCGCTTTCGTAATTCGGCTCGTAGATCGCCTCGCAGGGGATGAGGCACAGTTGCAATTTCTTCCATGCACCGCTGAACGAGCGCTTCGCCCCAACTGTCTCGGCCCGAGCATTCATCGTGTCGAACACCTTCACGCCTTCCGGTATGTGCCTGCGCGGAACGATGCCGAATGTCGCGAGCTGCGCCTTGTTGCCAGAATCGGCGCGACGGATGATCGGTGCCGAGTAATCCTTGTAGACCTCTTCGCGCCACGGACTGTCCGGAGCTTCGACGCCGAAGTGCTTGAACAACTGGTCGCGGCGAGCTGCTGCGTAGTTAGTGCACATATAGGACTCCTGGAGGTGACCTCTTCGATCCGGTCAACCCATAAATGGCTACCTTCGACGTACGCGCCCTACTTCTGGTCGACCAACGGTAGTCGAATACCGATCGGTCATGGTACTGTATATTTATACAGTATTCGAGGTGTATCGTGGAGCCGCTCTGGGAATGGAAATGGGCGTACTGGGACGAGAAGCAGAACCGCTTCGAGCAGACCCCGGTATGGATGACCGATGCCGAAGCATGCGCCGACTTCTGGGCCTACTCCGACCAGCGGTCGTACAAGGTCGAGCATACGAAACGTGACCGTCATCGCGTGGCGGCTCTCGCCCTGGTCGAACCACCTGCCAGCGATGTGGACTGGGCCAGGGAGGCCAGGCAGCGAGCCGAACGCAGCCGCTACGGACTGCCGCCCTTTGCCACGCCAAGCTACGAGGAGTTGCGGCGCGCCTGGAAGGAGAACCCGGCGTGTCGCCGGTTCGCACTCGAAGTCCAGCTCGATCGCTATGCATTCTCAGAACTCGAGGCGATGGTCGCAGAGGAATACTGGCATCTGTCCAAGGACAGCGCGACGATCGAGGATGGCCGCAAGGCCTTCGCCCGCGTGCGCCGGCGGCTGATGGCTGAGCTCAACCGCATCGGCACCATCGATTCGAAGAGGAAGCGTTAAGAAACGCTGAGACCCGCTTCCCGCGAAGTCCGTACGCTTGCACGCAATAGTGGACAAATACCGGACGCGCCAATATTTCTACTGACCTATGCTCGAAATCAGTATTGCGTGGGGGGGCGTCGTGAGGACAATAGTTCGTCGCACACTGATCGTCCTTCTCTGGATTATCACGATCGCGATGATCCTTGAACTTCAAATTGGGACTCGGCCATACGGCGTGGCCGCGCCCGCTGTCGGAACGAAGCGAAATCTGCCTGACGACACTTTTCGGCCCGTCGTCCGATGTCCCCCTGGCCAATCGCTCTCCTGCAGCTCGGCGGGATGCACGTGCCTCAAAGCAGTACCACTGACCCTAGAGGGAATAGACGTACACGGTCATCCACAATACAGAAATGAGAGTGCTGGAGGCGGCGCTGCCGGTCGGTCTGCCGGCAGCGTTGTTGGAGGCGGAACACCGGGCCGCAGCAGCATCGGTGGCGGTGGCGGTGGCGGTGGCGGCGACAGTTCCAGCCGTCCCGCTACCACCGGAGGCTTTTCCGATGTGAATTCCGCGCTCTCGGCATCGATAGATGCGCCGGCGGCATTCAATACGCCGCCACCAATGAACATCGACGATCCCCCAGCGCCGGTCCAGCTAACCATTGCCCCGGAAAGGACGCGAGAAGCGGTCGCGAAATTGGTTGAGGCGCCCGGTATCGTGGAGAGTCACGACGTACGAATCTCATCTCGGATGAAGGCCACCCTTTCTGGTGCATCAGACGCCGTCGCGTTCACGGACCTGTCGCCTGCGCTGCAGGCGGTTAGTGATGAGGCACCCACAACTTGGAAGTGGACCGTCAAGCCGCTGAAGCCTGGAAAGATCCCTCTGCACGTCGAACTCGAAGCCGAGCTCAAAGTGGACGGTGTTGTAACACCCCGTCTTGTAGACGTGTATGACGGCTCGATGGTCGTGACGGTGACTGGGATTCAAGGCCTTGAGGAATTTAGTAAAGAGAATTGGAAGTGGCTATGGACCGCGATTCTTGTCCCGATAACGGGGGTTTTCTGGAAGCGAAAAGAGAAGCAACCAGAGGCCTCCGCCGACGACTGACCGTGAAGAATTCTGCAAGACCTGAAAGTAAGAGCGTCACCGCGATCCCGCTCTGCCGCGTACCGGCGCACCGAGGGCAGTGAAAGTATCACTTCGTGCAGTCGGCACTGCCCTTCTGTCTTCGGCCCAGGAACGGACATTCGCACATGACCGGTTTCGGGTAGTCTTCATGTAGTGTCTGCCTGTCAAATATCGCTCATCGCCTGAATATGCAATCCGAGTATCTTGCCCGTCTTAGTGAGCCAGTCCGACAGTTCGTCCTTGAAGTGGAGGAAGGCGCGGGTGTTGAAATCAATGTAATTCTCGATCCGAAGCTGAATGAAGGCGGAACTACTGATCAGGGCAACCTCGCAGTCGTCGTCAAGGCCCAAAGCATTCAACTCTTTGCACCGACCAATGGATACTTTCCCGATGGAGCGGTTCGACATGAAGTGCTGCATGTGCGGCGGTTTCATGTTGACGGGGTTCCAAAGCTGGCTTTTGCCGATAGCGAACCATGGGACAAAGGTTTCTCGGATGCGCTGGGCGAACTCGATAATGCCATCGAGCACGTACTTACCGTTCCTGAGGAACTTCGCTTTCATCCAGAACGCCGCGAACACTGGGAGACCGTGATGCACGATGTCTGTTTGGGGTTTCCCGGTGTGCCTGAGTGCGAGCGGCGCCTCGCGGTCTGTCTGCACTGGACATTCTTGCGTCATGTCCTGCCTGACGCGCCCGCTGTTGGAATCGCAAGAAGTTTTGCCGAGAAGCATGCATTGTTAGAATTGGCCGACCACTTTGCAGATCGGTTCAAATCGGTAGCGGCTAGCAAGGAGGAGCTTGTGCGCCTCGTCTTCCGCACCTTCCCCGAAATCCCGAAGAATCGTGCGGCTTTGGAATACATAAACAGCATGAGTGGTACTAGCCAGAAGCCAATTCCATAGCGACTCGCGGCCGGATCCGGCGACGCGAACTGTGAAGACCCTGGCATCAGGCGTCACGCGGCGGTCGGTGTAGACTCTGGGTCGCATGAAGAAGCGCGAACAAACATAACGGGGCCGGCGATGCAGTGGGCGATACCAGAAAACAGTCGCGAAAGGGTGAATGCAGCGGGGCGTACGCTCGTAACCGGCATCGGCGACACAGCGGATAGCATGGATCGCTATCTCGAAGCGTATGCCGTGATGTCAAACTGGCGTGCATCCCACCAGTTCCCGCTGAACACGTTCAAGATCAATCTGCGCGAGCGCGCCAGAAGAATCGACGAGCACGCTTTCGTGGCCCAGCGCCTGAAACGCGCGCCGTCGATCATCGCCAAGCTGAGTCGCTTCCCCAACATGCGTCTTACCCAGATGCAGGACATTGGTGGATGCCGGGCCGTCCTCTCTACACTGCACGACGTGACGCTGCTACGAGACGCACTTAAGAGCAGCCGGATCAAGCATCGACTGGTCAACGAGAAGGACTACATCACGACCCCCAAGGAAGACGGATACCGCGGTATTCATCTCGTCTACCGCTATGTGAGCGACAGGAAGGAAACCTACAACAATCACTCGGTCGAGATCCAGATCCGGACCAACCTGCAGCATGCCTGGGCGACCGCCGTCGAAACCGTGGGTACCCTGATCGGCCAGGGACTGAAAGCCGATCAGGGCGAGAAGGTGTGGCTCGACTTTTTTGCCCTGGTCTCCGCGGCGTTTGCCATCCGCGAGGGCGTCAATGGCCCTCGAGAGTTTGACGAGCTCCGGACCATCCTGCGCGAGATGGAGCGCGAGCTGCATGTCATCGACAGGCTGACTGCATTCCAGCGCGTGATGAAAGCCGCGATCGCCGATCCCGATCGACGCCTCGCGGCCTACTTCCTGATGGTCCTGGATGCGCGCAACGAAGAGGTCAACGTTCTGTCCTACGCGTCCGACGAATTCGACCAGGCGACTGCGGAGTACAAACGCGTCGAGGAAGCCGCAAAGCCCGGCGTCGATGCGGTACTGGTGGTAGCAGATTCGGCTCACGCGCTGCGAGTGGCTTATCCGAACTACTTCGGCGACACGTCGCTGTTCATCGCCGAGCTCCGGAACATCATCGCGGACATCGACCAGTACGACTAGTCGACTGCGTCATTGAAATGGCACTGGTCTAATTCGCCGAGATGGATCGTCGTATTTCCATTTAATCGGCCGGGGATTCTTGTAGTGGGTAGCCGCATTCCCTCTCGGAAACGCGGCCCCCGAAGAACCGTACGTGCGAGCTTTCCCCGCATACGGCTCGAGCACAGCATTAAGCGTCGCATTAACGCCGGTCTCGCCAACTGCACGAGCCCTTCGCAAGCGTCACATTGTTGACTCGCCTCATCGCTGAGACGAAGGGCGCTGAACCGTAGTGATACCGGGTCTCTCACAAGC
>NZ_JAPMAL010000075.1:0-10678 GCF_026343935.1 Paraburkholderia sp. CNPSo 3076
GGGAGACGTCGCCGGTCGACCCTTGCGCGATACAAAGCTTTCGCTCATTGATGCGCCAAGTCGCTCCCAGTTGATGAGGTCGGCCAAACGTATCAACGGATGCTTCAGGTTGATCTGTTCGCGCAGCGGTTGGCGGAAGAAATCTCCCTCCGTCACAGGCGTCTTCGGACCCATCCGCACCTCATCGAAAAATGCAGGATTCTCACGTTAATGTGCCAGGTTCCTGCAGATCTCACAACACCATTTTGGCCTCAAAGCTCTGCCGCACAAGGCTCTCTGAATTGTTCAGGTTCGACTACTGACACGCAAAGTCGCGTATCACGACCCGCAGATCGACTATCAGGCCATCGGCGCGAAGAAAAATGCACCCCGCTGGATCAAGCAGTTGAAGGCGATCGGCCAATGGCCGGACGAGGCCTCAGCCTCTGTCACCACCTAACCGTCGCCACAACGAGGGGTCGGGCATGGCGATATTTTTACTCGCGGGCCACGCGAGGGGGCATGCACATGCCCGCACTACCCAGCTTTCACGGTAACGAGATGCTCTATACCGTAACGGTTCTGACTTCGGGTCGATAGAACTCCAAATGGGGCCAGGCGGAACAGCGGATATTGAAAGGCTGAACACCGCCGGATAGCTAAATGCAATATCTGCAGAACCAAAAAGCTCGTTATTGCAGAATTTCTGTACCGCGTCCGGCCCCGAAACCAGCGTGAGAACTGCCGAATCTTGAACGAGTTCTCGGAGTTCGACTGGATTTTCAGCTCCGCGATGCTTAGCGTCCCCACGCGAACAAGGGAAGCGCCGCATCACGATAGACGAGGCTGGTCTTGACGTCTTCGTCACTTTCGCCGACGGTCGAGCAGCAAATCGCAGGCGCCCAGGACCACCTGCGGACGAGCGAACGCAAACCTTCCTTATGCGCCGAGAAGGCAGCGTTCGATGCCGTTGCTTGGCATGTCCTTGTCATCGTGCCGTCGCTTCCACCCCGCCCAAGAGGAATAGCCGTATCGGTCAGATTTCGGCTACCCATGCTGAGGTTTTGCCGGGATTCGTTAAAACCTCGCCACATCTCCGCCTAAACTGCTGAGTTTAATACGAAAACCATGAGAATCTAGCCGATCTGCTGGCTGGCTACGGCAACAAAATTCAAACCAGTTTTCGATAAACTCTTAGCAGAGCTATCCCGCAAATCAGCGGAACTACAACTGCATTACAACACCTTACGAGGCCATGGCCGGATCGGTAATGCTATCTGCACCGGTTTCGACGTGACCAGCAACCTTGCACATGAAATTGCTGTTTTCCTTAAGGGTGATGCTGAAGTTGTACCAACTCATGCTCGCGGTGAGATCGATCGGCAGTTCAACGGTTTGACCCGCCGGAACCCTGGTCGTCTGCGGCGCCATCTTGTAAGCGTTGTCGCTGACCGTGGCATTCACATCGCCCGAACCAACGTTAATCAGCGAGAGGCGGATCGAGCCATCGCTACCGTAGCACGTTTCAACTTGCAGGGCGGCGCTGGTGCTCGGAGTATCAACATACTCGCGAACGAAGCCGTTGGGACCGGTGACGCGCAGATCGTATGCACCGCTGGTTAATGTCCAGAAATCATCCAGGGTCTTGCTGTCTTCAACCGTGTAGTACTTTGGTGCATTCGACAGGTTCAGACGGTCAACAACGCGGTAGCACACTCCGACACCACCCGTGTTACCGAAGTGCACTGCAGGGCCACCACCGGTGACCGCGCACTTCGCGAACAGCTCATACGGAATTGCACGTGCCGGACGAGTGCCGGACTCAACCACCGGCTTGCCGGCCGGCGTTGCCGGTGGCGTCGGAACAGGTTTGTTGATATTTGCTGCCGTCACAGCAGCAAAATCCACGGCGTTAGTTGGCAGCGACACTGACATACTGATAGTCGGAGCCGAAGTCGGGAAAACATCGTTAGGCGTCTTGAAGTTAAATGCCGAAGTCAAGTCACCGCAAACTGCGCGACGCCACGGGGTGATGTTGCCGCAGTGCACGCCAAATCGCCGTTCAATGAAGCGGATCAGCGAAGTATGGTCGAACGTCTGCGAGCAAACATAACCTCCACGACTCCACGGCGAAACGACAAACGTCGGCACACGATTGCCCAGACCGAAGGGGTTGCCGTCGCCAGGGTTGATTTCGTCGCTCGTTTCCACGGTGCTCAAACCGTTGGCCGACGTAGCCGCAGGGCGCGGTGGAGCCACGTGGTCGAAGAAGCCGTCGTTCTCGTCATAGGTTACGATGAAGGCGGTCTTGCTCCAAACATCCGGATTCGACGTCAGTGCATCCAGAATACGTGCGATCCACTCGACGCCGTATGCTGGCGGCCACAGTGGGTGCTCACAGAAAATTCGCGGAGCGAACAGCCACGAAACCTGCGGCAGCGTATTGGCCAGCACGTCTTGCTTGAATTGCGCCAGGGTTCGCGGGTTGACGCCACGGTCGTACAGCGGATTGCCCGGCAGAGCATTGACGAAATTCTGGAAGGCGAGAAGCACGTTCATACCGCCATCGCTGTTGTCGTTGCTCGTCTTGTCGGTGCCTTGACGGTACGCGCCCCAACTGATGCCTGCATTTTGCAGCGATTCAGCATAGGTCACCCAGCCCGGACCGTACATATTGCCCTGACCATTGGTGAACTGGGTAATGTTGTTGTTATCGATAATCGGCCCAAAGCCGCCGAGACCATGCGGATCGTTACTGCCGGTCAGCATGTACAGACGGTTCGGGCAGGTCGGGCCGGGCATCGATGCGTGGTACGCGTCGCACACAGTAAATGCATCAGCCAGGGCGTAGTGGAACGGAATGTCCTGGCGGTTGATGTAACCCATCGTTGCCCCGCCTTTCGCCAGGACCCAATTATTCATGCGGCCGCCATTGTTGGCAGCTTGACTATCCGGCCACGAGTGCGGCAGACCCTTCCAGATCGGGAAGTTAGTGTTGTCGGTATCAATGTGGAACGGCGTAACGATCCCACCATTGCGGTCCGGCTGAGACCAGATATCCGAGGTTACCGACGGGTCGTTGAAACCACGAACGCCGGACAGCGAGCCCAGGTAGTGGTCGAACGAACGGTTCTCGAGCATCAGAATAACGATGTGCTCAACGTCATTGATCGTGCCGGTACCGTTGTTTGCCGGAGTAGCCAGCGCGCGTTGGATAGCCCCAGGGAAAATAGTCGACGCGACTGTCGTACCCGCTGCGGCTGCCGCAAGACGCATGAACTGGCGGCGACTAATTTGCATGTGTTCCATTAGTTCGAGCACCTGTAGGTTTGCGCGCGGGGCGTGCTGGTAGCTTGGGCGCCGCTGTCAAGGCCTTTCCCCGAGCATGCCGCGAAACATAAGGCGATAAGGATGGCTGCCGCCATCTTTATCATCAAAGATTTTCCAGTCATTATTTCCCTACGAGGTTGGTTGGTTAAAATAAATTATCGATCGCGTTCGACGGTGGCGGAATCATCCGCAGCACGCCGCTGACTGACCACGCTTCAGCCTGTGCGATGCTGTAGTACGCACCGTTGGCGATCACACAGTCCACATTCACACCGACCGCCAGTATGCTTTCAGACCGGCCTCATTGGACACGGTGTCTTCCGTGAACACGATCGAGTGGACGTTCATCTCCGGATCGACAGATGGACCTTGCGCCACGGCATCCGACTGGCATCGCGTCCGTATTTCTGACGGTACCATTCGCTGGTCCGGCCGAAATTGACAAACTTCAATCTTTCTTGTCGTCATGACTTTTTAGCAGTCCATAATGATATCTGCATGGCAGATTGTGCGCATGACTCGGGGACAACGTGGTTTGCTAGACCTTCGTTGTAAGAGACTTGCACTCTTTACTCCTTGCCGGTCTCCCGGCGCACTGACGATTTTACTTCGCTGTAGGGGTTGTAAGCCGGAACCGCAGAAATTTTGGAAGTCCTTTGATTTCAGGTGGTTAGAGAAGGTCGAGACCCGCAAGCATGGCCGCGATGTCGATCGGGTTCTCGTTGCGAAACGTGTAATGCCCGAGGAAGTGGATGTGCCGCCACGCCACCGGAGAAATCTTCTTCAGCATCGCGAGCGCCTTCTCATTTCCCTCCCGCTGGTAGCGTTCGAGCAGTTGTGAGAGCAGTACCGAGTTGAAGGCGGTCACGACATTGGCCAGCAGCCGGCCGCACTCGTTATTGATCGCAATGTCCAACTGATTGCGGGTTTTCCGAAGGGGCCGAATTTGTCTGCGAGCCCCACCGGGAATGGCTTTCGGAGCTGGCGAGGGGGGAGCGGTTAAAGTGAGGGCTTTGCGGATGCGAAAATGGCTGCAAACCATGGCCGGCAGGCGATTCCCACGAAATTGAGTGAAGCGCAGTTCGGGCAATATGTCTTGCCGCACCTGAGCCGGGGCCGGCGCGGCCCGCCGCCGACGTTGCCGTTACAGAGGATGTTCAACTACGTCCTGAAGGCGCTCTATATGGGGTGTCAATGGAAGAGGCTGCCGATCGAAACGGATGCAAAGGGGCTGCCTGAAATCCACCACACCCGCATCTACCGGATCATGCGACGCTGGCAGGCTGACGGCAGCATCGACCGGGTCTTCGCGGGCTCGGTCGATCAACTGCATCGGGACCCGCTCCTCGACCTCGCGAACATCCATGGCGACGGCACGACCACAGCGGCAAAGAAAGGCGGCGACAACCTGGGCTACAGCGGGCACAGCATCTGAAGGGCGACAAGGTGGTGGCCTTCTGCGATCGCAACTGCAACATCATCGCGCCATTCGTGACGGCGCCGGGCAATCGCAACGAATCACCCCTGCTGCGTGACGCGCTGCCCAAACTCACCGCCATGGCGCGCGCCATTGGTGCGAACCTGCAGGGCTCAACCGTCAGTCTGGATGGCGTCTACGACTGCCGCGAAAACCGCCGTGCGATCTTCAACCGCGGCATGAGGCCCAACATTCCCGAGAACCCGCGTGGGCGCAAGGCACCGAAGCGCGGTCGCAGACGGCATTTCGACGCGGCCATCTTCGCGGAGCGCTTCAGCACCATCGAGCGCGTGTTCGCCTGGGAGGACACCTTCCGCCGCCTGCTGCTGCGCTTCGAACGCATCAGTGCCGTGCACTACGCGCTCAAGACGCTCGCCTACACGATGATCAACCTGAGGCACTACTGCCGCAGCTGATCGCGGCCCTCAGGGCGGCCTGTCGCTACTTCGCCGGCGCATTGCGCCATGGCCGCGCGCGTCGTTACCATGTCGATCACTTCGCAAATCAGACTTCCGCTTCGCGTTGCCTGTCTTGCCAACTCATGCATTTCATGAAACATATGCATTACTGATCAAATGCAACTTCAGTCTGCTTGAAACCCGCAATCAGTTGGCAAAGATGCTACGGGTTGTGTAAAAGCGCAACTTCATGGTCATGAAGCCAGCTTGAATAATGTCATATAAAGCCAGACTAAAGACGGGTGAACCGCGCAAGCGCAAGAAGCCGGGGTACCGGGTGACGAACGCGCGGGCGTATAACCAGAGCCTGAGAAAGCGCGGCATGATCAGCCTGTATGTGCCGGGCGGCGATCTGAAGGCGCAGCTTATCAACGCAAAGATCCGTACGCCGGGCGTGTCGGGGCGTGAGCCGACCTACACCACGGCGTACATCGAGCTGATCTTTACCTTCTACCGGCTGTTCGGCTGGGGGATGCGGCAGATCACCGGCTATATGGAGGACTACTGGGAGACTCGCGGGCTGGACATCCCGGTGCCCAGCGCCAGTCAGCTGGGCGAACGGTTCGCTTCACTGGAGGTGAGCGTCACGCAGCGTTGCGAACAGTTGGCCCGACGTCTCGCGCGCGGCGAGACGATCAGTCCCATCGTCGACAGCACGGGATTGAGCTTTGGGCGGGCGAGCCAGTGGTACGAGGGAAAGTACGGTCAGAAGGCCGCGCGCACGCCGTGGCGCAAGATGCATCTGTCGATCGACGCTGACATGAACGTACACGCGATCCGCATCACCACTACAGAAGTATCGGACAGCGAAGGAATGGACGCCGTGCTGCCCGCTGATGTGCCGATGGATCGGGTGATTGCCGATGGCTGGTACTACAGCATCGAGCGTACCGAAGCGCTTTCAGGCGCGGGCGTGACGCCCGTCATCCCACCGCCGTCGTACACGGCGAGGAGCGAACCCGCCGGCATGACCCGATCGTCAGATACATCGAGGACAAAGGCATCTATGCATTTCACAAGAAATACGGCTACGGTGTGCGCTCGCTGGTCGAGGCGCAGATCTCGCGCATCAAGCGCTGCATCGGCGAGCGCCTGCTGACGCAGGAGCTTGCGTCGCAGGAAGGCGAAGGCGTAATCATCGCCAACCTGCTGAACCGGTGGAACGCCTTCGGCAAACCGGTTTGCGTCAAAAATGCATAGTCGCGTCCATAGCACGGGAACTCGTACCCATCCGGACAAAGCCACTCGCCGAGCTGCTATCCGGCTATGGCTCCAAATTTCAAGTCAATTTCTCGTGAACACTTAGATCGCACTTACAAATGAATCAATATTAGAAATTCTTAATCGCATAGAAAAACATTTTATATCAGTGCGACTGGCAATTAGTGATACCGTGGTATTTATTTTTGCATCGCATGGAGAATCCGGTTTTTTTCGCCCTTGTGCGCGGCAATGAATTTGCGCAATTATAGCCATCCCCGTCTGGCCATTGATGGCCGTCGGTGCCGACATGGATGATGGTCGTTGACGATCGGAAGTCAGAGATCTACACGTTCACTGGGCGGAGTTGCAGAGATTTAGCTCTTAACGGACTTCTAACGCGATATTGAGAACAGGAAATACTGAAAATTTCCTTGTTTTGTTATCAGTGCGGCAATGGAGGGCGCGGCATGAATATAAAGATATTCGCAATATCCATGATTATGTCTTTTACGCCAGTAGCTGCCAGAGCGGATACTCCTTTACCGGTGATACCCTCCAGCTACGTAGTCGACAAAATTACTCAAAGGATGTTCGAGCCATCGAGTACCTCTTCCGATCTTGTCCTACTGTCCGCCCACCGCGGATATTGGGAAATATATCCTGAGAACTCGTCTTACGCCCTACAAGATGCTTGGAACCGCGGATACGAAACTGTTGAGATCGATGCACGATTTACCGCCGATAAACAGGTGATTATCGCGCACGATTTTAATATAGACCGTATTTCGACAGGATCTGGCGCGGTGAGCAGCCTAACATATTCGCAACTTAAGCAGGTCGACCTGAAGGATCGGCATGGAAAAGTGTTTTCAGATGCAAATGGGAATAAAGGAAAATTCTTGGGCTTCTCAGAGGTTTTGGATCTTCTTGAACAGTACGTCACCTCAGACGGTCTAGGTTATGTCGTTATTGTTGACATCAAGACGGCGCCCGGCGGGTCCGGCCTGGAAATCATGCAGAAACTCCTAGACCTTATAGCTGCCAAAAATAATCCCTCACTAAGCAAGGCCGTTGTAATCAAAATTAACGCGAGAGATGCGGGTGATCTCGGGTCTGTACTGAGTCGAACTACATACAATCCCAACGTGAACGGCGGCTTGGTTCTCGTAGAAAATCCTGACGCCGACAACGTCAAGATATCAAATTATGATCCCAATCAGGACGTTAACTACGGTCAGTGGAACACCGCGCCATTCCCTATACAGTTCGAGATGAATCAATACTATAGAGGTGATGGTCTCGAAAATTACTTCCATTATGCAGATCAGCAAAAGGGATTTGCTACGTATATAGAAAGCAATCTATTTCCAGAAGGAGTGGCTACCGCAGCCGGAATGTGTTGCGTAGCTCACATCACGGACCCGAAGTCTACAGCGTCGGCCTCAATCATTCCGGATTATCGAGGTGATCCGGAGATGGCAGTTATAAATCCTACCAACCTGATAACAACAGACTCGGTCGATGCAGTAGGGGATATGCTGCAGGCATTGGGGCGACGAAATATCAACTTACTAAAGCGATAGATTATTCCTGTCTTTTACAAGGTGGCTCCGTCATGTCAAAGCTTTTTAGACTCTTTGTGCTGCATGGCACTGCAATTGCTGGGCTATATATAACCGCAGCATCCGCGCAGACATGCTCCAACGAAGCAGAATGCCGGCAATCGGCAGGTGCCAAGCAAATACAGTTGCTAACGCCTGTTGTAGTGCCAATACAATATGACTATCCAAAACTAATTATCCATAATCATGGGCCAGATTTCGACACGGACTATCAAGTTCCTAACGGAACAACGATAGTTTACGACTTCTACACGGATCGCAATTCCTTCAACCTTCCCAGCCAGACGTCGATTATCACGAACGAAATAGCGCGGCTCGATCCAGCGAAGGGTTTTACAATTCTCGTTATTCACCGGACCCGTGATAACTTCGCAGCGGGCGGGGGCGCATCGGTCTCGCTACTCAGTTCGGCGGATAATACGGCTTATGCCTCCTTCATGCTTGGGTCTCAACCAAGTGCGACAGGGCAGAAGTGGTCCTTTGGTAAAAGCTTGCTGCAAAGTAAGCGTCCTCAGACAGCTTACTGGCAAAAGCCTTGGGACATGAACATTCTCGGACCAACCGGAAGCTTCTCAGGTACCGAATGGGTTTATTACACGTTTACGCCGGACGGTAAGGTCAAAATCGATCTGTTTGCGCCATATACATACTCTCTTGCCTTCACGGCGTATCAGTGGGATGAGGCGGTACTTGACAGCGGCTTCCCGCACTTTGCGTACGAGGCTGGAGGGCCAACCTCACGACCAAATCAAGCTCCGTTCGGCTCTGTTGGCCCCTTGATGGTTGGTGCCGTGAATGCGCCTGGTCAAGGTTCTCCGACCCTTACTCCAGTCCAGGCTTTGCCAGGATTTGAACGTGCGGTCGTGTTCTCAGGGCCATTGTCCAATCGTGAGATAGTTGCCTTTCAAAAATCACTCAAGGGCAGCCTGTTTCTCGATGTCGACATGCTTCCCTGCAACAGCGGCGCTTTCCTCGCCGGAGAAATCCGCACGCCTTGTGGCAAGGGCAGTCCGGGCAATCCTCCCGCCGATGTCAGTAGCATCACTCCAGTTGGGCTAAATACCAATGTCGATCCCAAAGGGGTTATCCTAGCTGCCAACGACGGAGGGGGAGGTAGTTTTTCGACGATCAAGGCCGCAGTTGACGCGCTTCCGCCAAGCGGCGGCGTGATCCGAATCCCACCTGGTGTCTATACCGAGACATTGGACATTACGAAGCCGAACGTGAAGCTGATCGGCACCGGCACTGACGCATCGCAGGTTTTGATCACCGGCAATCACTCGGCGAACGCGACCGATCCGGGGACTGGGCAACCGTATGGAACGGCTGGCAGCTACACCGTGGCTGTGGTCGCCAACGATGTCTACCTCAGCAATCTCACCATCCGGAATTCAGCCGATTACGAAGCTCCCGATTTTGGCGCCAAGGGCCAAGCTGTAGCCTTACGCTCGAACGGAGACCGGGATGTCTATCGAGCGGTACGATTACTTGGTGGCCAGGATACGCTGTACGTTAATGGGCCGGGGCGAGCTTATTTCAGCAATTGCTACGTCGAGGGAAATGTCGACTATATCTTCGGTAATGGTAAAGCAGTGTTTGATGGTTGCACTCTCAAGACCAAGATTCATGACAGCCTGATCGGTGAAGCGACGATTACCGCACAAAAGCGTGAGAGCGCCAGCGAGGATAGCAGCTTCGGCTTCGATCACACGAAGAGCCCATATATGTCGAACGCTTGGCTAGGCCGTCCGTGGGGAAGTCACTCAACCGTCTACTTCCTCAACTCCACGATGGGACCGCAGCTCACCAGCGATGGCTGGATCGAGTTCATCCCGCCGCTGAACGGGCTGCCGGGCACTAACAATCTGCCGACCTCCACCTATCGTGAATACAATACGCGGTATGCCGACATGAATGGCCAAGGGGCTGCGCCGTTCGATATCGGCCAGCGCGAGACGACGTCGCCGAAGAGCAACGTCGCGCTGAGTTCGGCGGAGGCTGCCGCACTAGCACCTGACATTTATCTGGCTGGCACCGACGGTTGGCAACCTACCTTGGTGAGCGACGCAAGTCCGAACCTTGGGCAGCAGGTGCCAATTCCCACTCCAGCCGCCGGGGTCCCCCAAGCCCCGCTGATCTCCGCAGCGGTCGGCGGCAACGGCAACGTGCAGGTCACTTGGGCTGGCCAACCTGCCAATCCCGCAGAAACGGGTTATGTCATTACTGCGCGGCAACATGGCAAGAGTTGCGGACCGTTCCAGCTGCCGGCTTATGCTTATAGCGGGTATGTCGAAGTTGCCTTTAATGGCTCTGAGGTGGCTTCGAGAATTCGGACAGTACGTTGAGTGGAAAAGCTGGGGCGTGAGTCGGCCATAATGGCCGGCAACAAGGAACCAGAAGATGACGAAACGAAACCGACGGACCCACTCGCCAGCGTTCAAGGCAAAGGTGGCCTTGGCAGCGCTCAAGGGGGACAAGACGCTGGCAGAGCTGGCCCAGCAGTTTGATGTCCATCCGAACCAGATTACGGACTGGAAGAAGCAACTGCAGGAGCGGGTTGCCGATGTGTTCGACACGGGCAACTCGGCGCCATCGGCACCGCCAGTCGA
>NZ_JAPMAL010000076.1:0-10194 GCF_026343935.1 Paraburkholderia sp. CNPSo 3076
CGCTACCGGTCAGAAAGATGCGCGCGGGCAATGCAAAGTGCCGCAGCTGCAGGACGTCAAGCGGTCCGGCGCCGGCCTCGCTGCGCAGCTGGGCCCTGAGCGCAATGCCCTGGCTTGCATCCGGCGTCCACGTGAGCAGCCAGCGCGCGTTATCCTGCCGGGAGACCTTCGCCCGCTCCAGCAGCCGGATCAGTCCGAACCGGCCCTGTGCATCGAGCGCCGTGCGCAGGCCGCCTTGTTCGGTCTTCCATTCGATGTGCGAGAGGTTCTCGAGCGACTGGCCCGGCCACTCGAACGGGACCCAGTCCTCCTGCTGGTTGAAGTAGTCGAGCTCACGCCCGGACAGCACCGCTTTCATGTTTGTCACGCCCGGCGTCGCAACACCGCGCAGATCAAAGCGGATATGCGCGTCGCCAGACGGAAACAGCACAGTCGAGACCCGCATCAAGCGGTTCAGCCCTTCCAGAAACGCCGGATCAAGCCGCAGGGCATCCTGTTGCGTGCCCGCGCCCTGCGCGGCTACCCAGCGGTCGCCCTGACGCTCGACGATGCCGGCCAGCTGCGTCGTGACGAACTGCGTGATCACGCCGTTGTCCGGGCGCATGAACCGGGCCATCTCGGGCAGCGACGCATCGTTGTCTGAATCGGCGAACGGATAGCGGCCACCGAAGGCGGTGTTCCAGTCGGCTACGATCGAGCGGCGCCAGATGTCGTTCAGGCTGGCTGCCGCAGGCTGCACCACCGCCTGCCAGGTCTGGTCGAGCGGTGCCTGGAACAGCTGGCCGAAACCGGCCCATTGCTGGCCAAGGCTTGCCGCGACACGGCTGGCGTAGTCGCGGCTGTCCGCGATGTCGGAGCTCCGGCCCTGGAGCACCGCCTGCGCCGCCACGCGCGACATGGCCTCGGTGTCGGCGCTGTTCACCATCTGCTCCAGCTTCAGGCGCATCGCCGTGACGCGTTCGAGATAGCGCGCGAGGCTCAGGTCACTGGTCGCTGCCACCTGCACGGCCGTCTTGCCAGCCTGCGCCGGCACGCCGGATAGGAGATCGCTGCCACTGAGCCGCAGGATCGGCCCGAATGCATTCGCGAGGGGGGCGAGCTGGGGCTGTGCCCGCTTCGAAGGATCTTTCTCGTCGGCGCCAACCAGCTGGTGCGCCTTGCTGATCAGCGTATCGGAGAGCGATTGCGCCGTGACGCCCGCGCCGGCCTGATACACGATGGCATTCATGAGCGCAACCAGCGGCGAGCGTTGCGGGTCGCCCAGCAGCGAGAGCTGGTCGGCGGTGGCCGACAGAGTCGAGGCGCTCTGCCAGCGCAGGCTGTTGAGGAACTGCGCCCATGCGCGCGCATAGTCGTCGAAGTAGCGCTGTCGCAGTTCCGCTTTCAGCGTCGATGACGTCGCGCTGGCCGTCTTCGCGTCCGAGAGCACCCAGTCGCCGGCGACGTTCCCCTGCTCGCTCGCCTCGTCGATCGCCTTTGAGATGCGCTGCTCCCACGCTTCGCGCGTGAAGACGCCCGGAATGGTCTGGGTCGTGTTGAACAGGCCGCGCCCGGTGGTATCGCCAAGCAGGCTGGCCAGGGAGCCCGGCGGATACTTCGGCTTCGCGTCGTCGAGGATCTGCTGGTAGGTCGCATCGGTCGAGTTCTGGATGCCGCGCACGCCAATGACGGTCTGCCGCGTGGCGGCGATCAGACTGCTGTCCGGAACGATGGCGAGCGTTGAACCGTTCGCAGCGGGTCGACGGCCCAGGTGATCCGCGAAGAATGCAATAGCGTGCTGGCGAAGGTCCTCCCACGTGCCGGCCGAAAGCGGCGAGTCGGACGGGCGGGCAGGCGCCTGCGTTGCCAGAAGCTGGGGCGTCAGGAAAGACGCAATGGCCCGCTCGGGCTTCGCGAGCATCAGGTAGGCCTTGAGCGTATCGTAGGCGGCCTGCGCCTGGGTGTTGCCGCCGCTTGCGATCTCCGCGTCGGACATCGAGGCAAGCTGGCGCAGGCGATCCTCCAGTTTCTGGCGGATCGGCCCGACGAGGATACGGCCCGCAGCATCCTCATAGCCGGGCCACAGCACAGCGAGCACGGCGCTGTCGCGATTCAGACCAAAGCGCGTGGTCCAGGGCGCGCCGTCGCGCTGGCGAGTCTCGAGCGTGTCGATCTGTCTGTCGAGACTGTCGAGTGCCTGCATGGCCTGCGCCGGGCTCAGGGTTCCAGACAGTTTCGCGAGCGTGTCCTGCGCTGCGCCGATCGTGGCTCGATTCGACAGGCCCGACACCATCGTGCCCACGATCCAGAGGGCGGCCACGCCTGTTGCCATCCACGCGGCGGCGATCGACGGTGAAAAGCCAACGCGGCGACCGTGGACCTTCCGGCTGTGATCGGCTATCGTCTGCCAGACTGAGCGCTGCTGTGGAGCGATGGGATCGGCTCCCGGTTGATCGTCTGCGTTGCCCTCGGTCTTCTCAGCGGCTTTGGGCGGTGCCGGTTCCGGCTCCCTGAAGAGCGGCGCGAACAGGAGCCCATGAACGGCCTGACGCCAGTAACGCGAATTCGCCGTCTGCACCGCAAGTCCCGACAGGGCGCTACCTAGCCGCTCGATATGCTGAGAAAGCTCGGCCGGGTAGCGGTCGCGATTGTCCGCTGCAAGCCGCGCGACGCCTGTGTCTGCCAGATTGCGCGTGAGGCTTTGCAGCGAGACCCCGACTTCTTCGGCATTAACTCGCGTGTTTGCCCAGGTGAAACCGATAGCTTCATCCGGACCCGTCGGCACGGTGCCAAAGTCCGTCACGTTGACCAGATAGGCCGGCGCCGCCCAGCGCAGCGCACGGGCATGGCGTGCGAGCCGTTGTGAAAGGCCGTTGACGTCAAATGGCGCGGTTGCGGAAATACGGTTGCCCGTGACCGCGACAATCGCATCGACCGGGCGATGATGACGCAGGCGGCGGATTTCCTCGAGCCAGCCTGTTTCGATTTTGTCGCTGGTTTGCTTTGCGTAAAGCAGGACCGTATCGCCCGTGAACGCGTAGCCGGTCTCGACGAGCCCCGGAACCAGGCGTTTCACAAGGGGTTCATCTCCAGCGACAAGCACCCAACGATCGCGCCAGCGCCAGCGCCTGCCATGGCGGTCCCGGAGCGCTTCTGCCAGCGACACGGATCTGGATGAACCGGTAGCCTGATCTGATTTCGGAACGTTCGATTGCGCGTCATATCGCATCAGCCATCGGGTCGCCCGCATGGAAGCGATCCAGAGGAGAATGGCCTCAAACAACTTCACAAGAATCAGGCACAGCAGCAGCCCCGAGAGAAGTGCCAGCTCAATGTTGATGCGTGTGTTTTGACTCCACCCCTGTTCCATCCCCCCGAACCACGTCGCAAGGCCAAGAATAATAAACAGGATGGTTATCGCAATACCAATGAAAAGCGCTGCGGGCCGCGGCTTGTGATCGTTCATGTCTGTTTCTGGCATACCAGTGCAACCAGGTCATCGCCTTCCTGCGCAATAACCAGCTGGGGTTCGTTCATAAGTGCTGCGTTTGCAGCGGCCAGCGTTGTCGCAAGCCACGCGCGTGCCGCGCCGGCATTGCCAACCGTCTCATCTACGTCGACAGGCCTCATCCGGTGTCCGAACCGGCACGACGATCGGATGGTCCTTAAGGCATCTTTGCCAAGTCCGGTGCCCCATGTCGTTCCGGTTTTGTCGAACGATGTCCTTCCCCAACGGACAGCAAGCTTCAGTACGTCCGCCACTTTTTCCGGGGTTCCCCTCGCCGGGCGATGGATGCGTAGTGCAGGCTTGCCGTTCATCTGTCCGGCAACAGCAGGAGTGCCAACAAGCAGCATCGACGCGGCCTCAGCGACTCCGTTAGCAAGCACGTCACTTGCTGCCTTACGCAACTGGACGGCAACGAGGAGCCGAACCACATCAGGTCGAACTCCGTCGTGCCACGAATCGGCATGGAATAGCGAAAGCTCCCTGGTTGCGGGCTTTACCTGGACGCGCAACGACGGAAATTTTTCTTTCAGAAGCGGCTGCAGACGTGCAACCCATGTGGCAGGCTGCAGTACAGTGTCAACGCAGAGGTCCACACTCATTGACACTTGCCGGGGAAGCTGAAGAATCTGGGGGGCCAGGTCACTCATCAACTCGTTCAGCAGCCATTCACAGGCTTCTGTCTGACGCGCATGTTCGGTCCGGGCGTTACCTCCATAGAACCGCTTGCCCGGTATCTCGAGCCAACGGGCCATCACGTCGGTGTTGGGCCTAACCTGGCTGGAAGCCGGGCGCAGTTTTATCTTCCCATCAAACAGATCTTCGACGGAATTCTCCTCCTCGCTGGACGAAAATCGCCAGGCGTGCCCCAGAACGGCCAGCGGCTGGCTTGAAAGCTCGTGACGCTGCTCTTCTATGTCATCGGCAGTCCGGTTTGTGGCGAGTGCGGCGTTGACGCGCACGTATGTCCAGGCGAGTCGGCAAGCCAGCAGAAGTCCCCATATCAGGACCGGTAGTGCGACCGCACGGAACCAGAACCAGACCGTGTTCGTTGGTTTGCCTGCACGCCAGAGGAAAACGGTCAGGGACGCGCCCGCCGCAAGCATGAGGCAAAGCAGAAGTGCCCAGACGAGAATCGACGGCCGCGATGCTTCCGGAACCCTGACCTGCGGCGGAATACGTTCAAAATCAACGGGCATCGCCTTATCGGACCTTCGCGCCGTCAGTCGAGGCTATCAGGACACTCCCGCACTGCGTTGCATCGCCATCCCTCGACAAGGGCGTACCGGCGTCCTTCATGCTGCTGCTTCCTTCAATGATTTCGTTGTCGCCGTGGATTGGACAGGACACAAGGATGCCAACCTTCGCTGCACGCCGTCCCTTCACCTTGATACGGTCGGAGCCCGAAAGTACCTTGCCACCGTGGCTTGTGCTGTCACCTTCGTATGCCAGTTTTTTCATTCGACAACACTCCCTGCTGACCAGTACAAGGTCTGAAAACTTCTCTTTAAGCGGACGCCCATCGCCGAATCCGTCCTTGAAAAGGATTCGGCGTTTATGAAAAATTGCGTATTTCTGGGGCAAAACACTAGCGGATCCCATCACGGCGCAATTGCCAGTTGGTTGGATTTGATCCATCTAAGCAGGTGTCTACCGGAAACGTTGACGTAGTCCACATAGGCCCAGCCTGCGGGAGACTGCTTCAATACCGTCACTACATCGCTCTGGACCAGATATGCCCGACTCGCGTGTGCATCATCAGGCGCCGTATAGAGCGTCGCTTGTTGCACCGATACGATCGCCGTACGATGCGTGGTTTCCACGACTACCGGCGCAGACGTGCCGATGGTGCTGCTGTCTGCCTTTGAATTCGCGGCGTCGATCAGTCGCGCATCGTTGTCTGCGCCTGCCGCGTGCAAGGCTTTCGCAATCTTGCGATAGGCGTCACGATTGGCCGAAGACGGCGGATCGCACCGCAGGAGATTGTCGGTGCCGGAAGCATCTTTGATGAGTGACCGTGGCGGCTGACCAGCCCCGATAAACTGAAGCAGTCGGATTGCCGACGGACGCTCATCCTTCAGCATCAAACTCGTCTGTTCGTCAGTTCCCCACTGCGCACGCTGGCCAGCCTGCCATCCCGCTCCGCATATTTCACCAGTTTGATCAGCGGTGATACATCCAGTGCGGATCTCAATGGCAGCGCAGTATTCCCGGCTCGCGTCAGATTCCGGCTGACCCGGCCCTGACGACACAGAACCTGATTCGATTCTCCCGATGACGACATATTGACCTGACGGCGAGATATTACCGTTGCTCGGCGGCTCCATTTGTGTACCACCCGAGTCCGCCGCGCCAATTCTTGGCAGCAGACTGAACGTCGCTCCGTTTGGGAAATGGAATGTTGCCTGTTGCCATGCACGCTCCGGCAACGGTGTTTGAGGGTTCAACGCCTTGCCATAGACAATCGCTGCCCCACCCGGCAACGCGAACCTGAACGTAGACGAAGGTGCGGCAGCATTTGCTGGAGCGGGAGCGCCGCCGCTCAGCAGCAAGACAGAGGCAATTATTGCACCGAGACGAACAGCTTGGACCGGCGACGAGCCGGTTCGACATGGTGCAACATCTGCTTTCGTAATTCTTGAGTTCATGCTTTTCACGATGGCGTTCCTAGGGCTTGAAGCAGATGCTCATATCGCTGCGGCGCGACCGACACGCCGTTGACATGCGCCATATAGCGGGATGGGCCATAGTCCTGCAGAATGCTGGTTTCGTATGCAGTACCGTTCGCTCCCCACTCAGCAGGATTGCGGGACACACGTGGATTGTGTTGAAAAAAGCGATCCAGCGAGGCTTTCATACTGTTTGCCGTCGCACCAGGCGCGTTGACGTCTTGATCCAAGACGGTCGCACGGCCGAGCGGTGACTGCAAATAGTCCTTGATCGGATAAGGATAGCCACCGGGCGTCTTGCCAATAGCGTGATTGAGGCGATCGACAAAGTCCTTGACTTGCAGCACTTGGTATAACGGCGACGATACGGCGTGTGCCATCGACGCGACAGGCGGACATTCAACCGGCTTACCAAAGGTGTGGACCGAACAATCGCGTCGCAGCGCGGTGTAAAGCTCATCGCCAATCATCCGAACTCCATTCGTAAATGTCGCATGCGCATACCCCAGCGCTGCTTCGTCGCCCGACCCCGTAACGGTCCAGCCGCAGTTGGAAAAATACTGTTGGTACTCGGCAGGATGCGCGTCTCGAAAAGCGGCAATCTGCGTCGCCAACTCACCCCGACTTTCCGCCCCGCGAATGGTCTTTTGCATTGCGCCGGCGCTGATGATCGCCTTGTCGATCGCTTGAACCGTATCCACCTTGCCTTCATTCTGGGACATAGCGCGCAGAATCTTCTCTTCGGTCTCGCTTAATGTGCCGTTGGTCCGCATTGTCGCCAATGCAGCACAGTTGCCCAACGAAATCGAGCCCGAATGCTGCGGTCCGTACCAAAACGTATTCGCTCCTGCCTTGAAGCGCGTTCCGGTCACGGTCATACAACAACCACAGGCACAAACGTCGGGATTGGGATTAAAGAAATTTCCCACCAGCCCAATCGGATGAATATGAAAAACGTCCGAACCCGGAAATCCCGGCACGCCGGCCTTGACCTCATCCCACCACACGAGATTGGCGATGCGCTTCTTTTCCTCTTCGTGCTCGGGGCGAGGGCCAGTGTGCTGCTCAATGGCGGCGATCAGGTCCTGCCACTTGGCCGGGTTGGCCCATTCACTCTCGTGCTTCGGAATCAGGCGCGAAGCACGGAACGCAACCCATGGAAAACCAGAACCCTGCGCGCCTTGCCCGATGCTGGAGAGTTCGTCCACAGCGTGCACACCGTCGCCCGTCGGGAAAAGCACACCGTAGATTGCAGCCATGAGCGGGCTAAGTTTGGCCTTGGAGCCCCGGTCGGGTGTCTGCTGCTGTCCTGCCTGGTAGGCGACATAGTCCTGCGTGTTCGCAAAGATGGTGTGCGCTGGATCGTGGTCCTCATCGTGACACTCGAAGTCCACCCAGCTTTGAGCATGTTCGCGGGTCACCATACCGCCGGCAAAGCTTTGCTCCCGCACCCAACCTGAAACCGGGTGGCGTTGAACATCCTCGCTGTCGATTTTCCACCAGGTGCGCTTGTGCCCGTCGTTGCCAGGCTGCGTTTCCGTGACCATGTGGCTGGCATCGTGCGGCAGCGTGGCAAATCCACAGACCTGGATCACATCGGTCGGATTCGGCTCTTCGCCAGGTTGTGCGGGGGGCGGGGCCTGGTACAGATGCACGCCACTGTTCACGCGCAAAATGGTGGGATCCGGTGATACACCCAGCTGATTCCACTGATTCCTGTTCCCGGTCGTGTCCTCGATGTGCGCGTCGACCCAGTTCCGTCCGTCTTCGATGAACTGTTTGATGGTGTCATCACAGAACACCTCAATGTGCACCATCCGGATGGAGGTTGAATTGCGAAGGGAGTCGAAACGACCAAGGTAGCCGAGCACATCACCCGCCTTGACCTTGACCCGTCTTCCCTCCAGTACGACGTTTACCGAATCGAAGAAGGAATCCGGCACAACGTTTTTTACGACAGGGCCATCGTGCCCGTGTTCCTTGCCCAGAAATATCCATTTACCGATGGCAACGGCTGGATCTACATACTCACCAACCTTGGGTGCGTACAGCGCTCCAGGCGCGTCCGCTATTTGTCCCCAGGATCCCTCGCGTTTAGAGAGACTCACCTGCGTTCCCCGTGGGAGTATCCCGAGCACGGCTCCGTGAGGTTTGCTTGCGCGGACATTCAGTCCTGTCTGCCCGTCAGGCGCCGGCTGGCCGTTGGCGCCGGATTTGGGTTTGTCGGAAGCCTCCTGGGTCACTTCCACCTTCGCAGCCCAGTACGCCGGCCAGGGAAGTGTCGAATCGCTTTCGTAGCCGGCGTAGTCCTGCAGATGCATATACAGGCTGAAGAACGTGAGCGTCGTGCCACGTGGAAATTCCATCGTGTGCTTTACCAGTGCAAAACCCGTGCTGTACGACGCGTTGATCGCGGGCTGGCCATCGGTGGCCGGGATCTGGTTGACCAGATAGGCCCGATTCAGGCGCCACGCGACAACTTCGCCATCAGCAATGCAGCGCACCCCAGCCTTGAAGTCCATTGACTGCCCGGCACCCGCCTCGGTGACATGGATGCCGCCGTGCCACATCCCCCCGCTGCTTACCGGGAACGAGCCTGACGATTCCTGCTTCAGAAGCTGGTACATCTCGTGCTCGTCAGTAAAGTCTGCTGCAGCACCACCATTGCCTTGTCCCTTCTTGCGAAACGGAAAGGCGAACGTGATCTGCTTCAGGGGCTGTGTCGGTGTAGCCGCAGGCGAACTGTTTGCCATGAATTATCCTATTCAGAAAAACCAAAACCCAGGTTGTCCTTGACATCTTTCAACGGTGTACCGTTCCAGTTCGGAAACGTGAAGTTGCCGCCGGCTGCGTCATCCACTTCCAGATTGCCCTTCGCATAGATCTGACCGCTTGGGCTGGCCAGTTCGATCCGCCCATTGGCGACCTTGATATACGCGCCGGACCCATCACCGAGCGTGATGCCTTTTGACGCGGTGATCATGACTTCGCCTGTGGAGGAGCTAACCACCACGTTCTTGAGCGCCATCAGTTCCAGCTCGTCGCCCTGCGCCTGAACCTGTACTTTTCCCTTCGCCGAAAAAATCCGGATCCCAAGTTTCGCTGCAAACAACGATATGGCCTCGCCGGCTGCAAAGGTAATGCGCTTGAATACCCCCACGTCGAGGCCCTGGCCGGCAGTGACGAATATGTGTTTCTTGGCCGCCAGTTGCATGTGCTGGCCGCTGGCGATGCCAACGCCGTCGGGTGCACTCGCGACGACCACGGACTTCTTGATCTCGACGAGCCTCTGTTCAATAAGGTCGCGCTGCTGGTCAATTTCAGCCAGCCACGCCTTGGCGGCATTGGCCGAATCGTTGAGCGAGCGCAGCAGTTCTTTGGCCTGCTGGAGCGTTGCGTTCGCATCATCCATCGCGAGCTGCGAACCTGTGGCACCTGGTTGCGCTTCGGCGGATAAGAGAACCCCCTTCGCCCCCCGGACTGCCACGTGCCCGTCGGTCCGCAGTTCGGCGCCCTGTCCCCGCTCCTTGCGCTGGCCGTCGACCATATGCCCAAGGTTGAACTCGCTGGTCTGGAACGGCGTCGTCAGGTGAATATGCTCGACGCCTTCCTTGTCCTCCATGCGCATCTCATTCTGCGCGGCCGTGCGAATGAGATTGCGCGTATTGTTCAGGTTGTTGACGAGATCCGGATGCAGACTGTCATGCATCGCTCCGATCATGATGGGGCGGTTTGGATCCGCCGCCGTAAATTCGAGCGCCACTTCGGCGGAATCGATCAACGGGAAGTGGTGACCGTAGTTGTCGCCGCTGTAGGGCTTGGCAAACCGCACCGGCCGGCTCGTGCCACCCGGGCTCCATTCGTCCAGATCGAACGGCAGCTTGATGACGTACCAGCCTTCTTCCGTCAGATAGGCATACTTGTAATTACCGGGTGACGTAATCCGGGCCGGCAGGACGCCCCTGATTTCCGGTTTCGGGATCGTGTCCATGGATGTTCGCCAGACCCGATCCGACGGAATCCCCTCGAACGTCACGCGGT
>NZ_JAPMAL010000077.1:0-9739 GCF_026343935.1 Paraburkholderia sp. CNPSo 3076
CGCGGCAAGTGGGTCTATCTTTATCGGGCGGTGGATCGGGTGGGCCAGACGGTTGACTTCATGCTCCGTGCAAAGCGCGACGTGGAGGCGGCAAAAGCCTTTTTCAGGAAGGCGATCAGACATCAGGGCCAGCCACCGAAGACCATCACGCTTGACGGCTATGCGGCCTCGCACCGCGCCGTGCGCGAGATGAAGGCCGATGGCTTGCTGCCTGAGGACACGAAGGTCCGATCCTCGAAATATCTCAATAATCTGGTCGAGCAGGACCACCGCAACATCAAGTCCCGGACGAAAGTCACGCTCGGCATCAAACGTTTCAGGAATGCAGCGATCACTCTCTCGGGTATTGAGTTGGTATATCGCATTCGCAAGGGCCAATTCGGCCTCGCGAAGCTTGGTCTCAAAGATACCACTGCGCCCGCGGTCTGGGAGGCCGTCCTGTCTGCTTGATGAGGTATCCTTTATATAACAACAATCTCGTACAGACCGCCTATTTGCATCAGAGCCCTAAGGATCAGGCCACGTCTCTTGTAACAGGTGCAAAAACGAAACCGGCGTGGCGAATAGCGGTGTTTTGTGGAAAACCAAGGATCTATCGGCAGCAGAAGTGGGTCATGATTTTGCATCTCATTTTTTGGATCGTCGGCGGAATCTATGGGTGAATTATTGTGCGCGGCTAGCCAGATGAAGCTCGATTCCGATACTTATAGAGCTTGCGACATGTTGCATCGAAGGAATCCTGTTCGGACTCGGAGATAGCTGGCCAAATGAGGGGGCCGCCATCTTCTTAGATGAGTTCGTCCAGGAGGGTTTCCACCGGGAGGGCAAGGCGATCGGGATCTTCATGGCGGCTTCGAATCATTTCGCCGCCGAGCATCCAGATGTGATCGCGGTGCCGAAGCAATGTCTTGCGTGCGTATCCCGAGGTCAGGAGATGCTCAAGGAAAGGCGTAAGTATGGCAACGATTTCCCGTCCAGTCGAAATGTCTTCGTCGTCGACTCTCCACGACGTAGGCCAGTTATGCAGGTCTGGGACGTACTGCGCGAGCACTTGCTGCTCATCGGCGACAATGGCGGATTTTTCCTTCCCGGTTCTGTGCTTGCTAACCATGTTGCTGACCCGTCTGCTTAACGCATGTCATCATTTTCCCGGTTTTGTATATGAAGGTGCGCGGCTGTGCGAAGCAACCCAATCCATCGAGATCGACGTTCGGCCGCGAAAGGGTTCAAAGCCGGGTTCAAAGCCGACTTGCTCATGTTGTAACCAGCCCGCGCGGGGCTACGACTCGCTCACACAGCGCCGCTTCGAGTTTATCCCCGTCTGGGGCTTTGCCGTGTTTCTGCTCTATACCATGCGACGCGTCGATTGCCGTGCCTGCGGCGTGAAGGTCGAGGCTTTGCCGTGGGCCAATGGCAAGCACACGCTCACCCGCGCTTACATGATCTTCCTGGCGCAATGGGCTCGGAAGCTGTCCTGGAAAGAAACCGCACTCAGCTTTCGAACCAGCTGGGAGAAGGTCTTCAATGCAGTGCAATGGGTGGTCGAGTGGGGGCTGAATCACCGGGAACTTGGAACGATCAGCGCTTTCGGTGTCGATGAGATCCAGTACGGGAAAGGATACAATTACCTCACGCTTGTCTACCAGATCGAGGCCGGGTGCACGCGACTGCTCTGGGTTGGACAGGAGCGCACGAAGGAAAGCTTTGCGAAGTTCTTTGCCATGATCGGATAGGAGCTGTGTGAGAAGGTTGAATTCGTGTGTTCGGACATGTGGAAGCCTTATCTTGAAATGATCGAGCGTCATTGCCCGAACGCCCTGAATATCCTCGACCGCTTTCACATCGTTGCCAAGATGAATAAGGCCATCGACGAAGTTCGTGCCGACGAGGCCCGGCGCATGACTCGCGACGGTTATGAGCCCGTGCTCAAGAAATCCCGCTGGTGCCTGCTCAAGCGGCGCGAGAATCTCACCGGCAAGCAACGCGTTCGCCTGCGAGACTTGCTTCAGTACAACCTGCGCAGCGTGCGGGCCTATCTGCTCAAGGAAGAGTTCCAGCAACTCTGGGACTATAGCTCTCCCACATGGGCGGGAAAGTTCCTTGATCAATGGTGCACCGACGTCATGCGTTCACGCATCGAGCCAATGAAGAAGTTTGCCCGCACGGTGCGCACCCACCGGGAGCTGATTCTTAACTATTTCCGGGCAAGAAAACAGTTCTCCAGCGGCGTGACCGAGGGGTTGAACAACAAAGCCAAAGTGACCATGAGAAAAGCGTACGGTTTCCGAACCTTCAAGGCGACATAAATTGCGCTTTATCATGCACTTGGAAAACTACCCGAGCCTCAGGGCACCCATAGTTTTTACTGACGAACCCATTTTTAGAGAGGCATGATGGTCAGAAGGACAGGTCCATCCGAGTAGCGAAAGATTATTTCTGCTGGGCACATAGATCTTATACGGATATTAAGATAAATAATCGCACCCTTAGAGAAAATCATTTTATGCGCAATCCCGTGGTAGAAATGAGAAAATGGAACGAAATAACTGCCCTGCGAGCCATCGACCTCGTGCGGCAAGCGCAACTGTTCCCACTGCAAACGAGAACGAAAATGGACTTGAGGCGGTCAGTCATCGTTTTACATGACTCGTCAGCACTTTTAAATTAATCTTGAAGGAGAAAATAAAATATGGCAGGAATTGCAGCAGCATTTAAACTGCCAGACAGTGTTTCAGATGAAACGGTACTTAGCTGTCTGGGGAAGATCGCGGCAAAACTAACAAATAGGGGGCAATGCGGTGCCGACCTATTAGTGTTTAGTGAAAAAACAGGCACAACACGATATCGCTCAGATTGTCTCCCATCAAAATATATTCCTATAGAACAAAGCGAATATGCCATAACCATTAGTCAGCCTGTTTCTGTAGGCTTGGCGCACATTCATAATCATGTCTCAGTGCAAAGTGATCCATCTGACGTGCAGCCACGATCAAACAGTGAATTCGATCACAATGAGAAGAACACGTTTTCCGCAATTTCACTAAATGGCGCTTTGGTTAACGGTCATGACTTGAAGGATGAATTACAAAAACATGGCGTCGTATTAAACCGAAATGACGATGCAGAGATTTTCATGCGATTTGTCGAATTAATTTGCAGAAGAGACTACTGGAAATTTGGTGAGCCCGTCAATTATGAAAGAGTCTTTCGAGAAATTGATCTTCGAATCGACGGGGCTGTGAGTGTTCTGCTTTTGGACGGGCATGGCAACCTCGTTGCATATAGGAATCAAGGGGGGATACGCCCATTGGATTTCATGAACACGACGGACAAGTTTGTATTGTTTGCCTCAGAAAATGGGGCCTTCATTGACTTTGACGGTGAATGCGAGGAAGTCTTGCCGAGTCACATAAAGGTACTGGACGCGCAAACCGGCCTTTTGACGGATCATTTTGTCGGTGCCGAAAAACATCCCGCTACCCTATGCGCATTCGAATCAATCTATATTGGAAGCCTCGAGACAAAAAACAAAAATCAACGCCATGAGTCAACGCGCTATAAAATAGGCTCTGAGCTGAGCGAGCTGATGCATCAAAAGATCTGGTATGGTCAGCATAGTGAACCGATTACTATTTCATCGATGCCAGATACCGGTAGACCATATGCTGACGGACTTTTTTCACAGCTATCCAAGAAATATCCAACAAATTATGAAAGGGTGGAAGTCGTCAGGTTAAATTTATCGAAGCGCACACTGATCGGTGATGTTCGTCAACGCAAGTCACTCATTAACCAGAAGTATCAGGTTATTGATGTTCGCGTGTCAGGAAGGACGATTGTCATCGTGGACGAAGCCCTCATTCGCGCCGATACCAGCAAAGATGTCACCCAAAAACTGATCGACGCTGGCGCAAGCAGCATCCATTGGGTGATTGGCTCACCGCCGATTATCGCACCTAACTACTATGGTGTTGGGATACAGCACATGGAGGAGCTCGCTTTTTGGAAAGTATGGCGTAGGTTGCCTGACCACATAAAGCAATGTGGCCTGTCGTTGCAGAACATGGATCCCAGTATGATTCGCATTATCGAGCAGGAAATTGCCCTATTCATCAAAGCAGACAGCGTCACCTATTTGCCGCTGCAGTCATTGATTGAAGTTTTGCCCGGCGGTGATAGCTGTAACGATCTTTCGCCCTTTACGTTGCGTATGCCAACGCAGGGCGGACAGAGGTTGGCGGCGCAAAATTTTCTGAAAATAGTGGGTTGAAAAAATAATAATTCGACCTTTTTCATTGAAAATCGAATTTGTGGATCAAAAATGAGATCAACACTTGTTCTCGATTGGAATGGCACGTTACTGGATGACACGGAACTTATACTGCAAACAATCAATTCAATTATTGTGCGGTTTAACAAAACGTCTCTCGATCTTGCCACCTTCCAAGAAAAATGTGAATTCCCATTTTCCACCCTCTATCGAAATTTGGGGTTGACCGAGAATGAAATTGCCATCGTTCAAAATGATGGCAACGCACTTTTTCACGATTACTATGAATCCCGTGTTGGCTCGGTCTTACCACGTGATGGAATAGGCGAGATGCTCAAGTTGGCGATGACACATTCCATGAGGGTAATTGTATTAAGTAATCACATTTGTGATCCCATTAAGATAGCGTTGCGACGACTGGGCATCGAGAATTACATCGCTGACGTCCTGGCCTACGATAGTCGTGCTACCCAATACAAGGACATGACTAAAGGTGAAAAATTGGCCGCCTACATTAAAACAAATGGCATTGATCCAAGTTTGACATTTATTGTGGGTGATACACCGGAAGAATGCAGTATTTCACGAATTCTGCGCCTCAAAAGCGTTGCCATTACCGGTGGCGTGGTTTCCGATGCGCGGCTGCGTGATGCCCAACCGGATTACCTCATTCGTTCCCACTTCGAATTGGAGGGTATCTTCGCAAAAAATGGAATCTTATAAGTTGGGCTTCTGACAGGAAAGTGTGCAGCATAATGAACGAGTCGAGATTAATGCGCAATACCCCACCCAATGTGGATGGTAAAGATATCGCCCTAATCGGAGTCGGTCGAATTGGCACGGGGATAGGGATAAACCTGATACGTCATGGTGCGCGACTGCATGTCATGGCAAACAAAAACAGAAACGGTGTGGATTGTTTGCTCAAGCTGGGCGCTAGGGAGTGTATGTCTGTTGCAGAAATGGCGAAGATAGGTATTGTCGTCCTCTCTTTGCCTTCGAGTACTGAGGTCGAGTCGATTTGCCAAACACCCAATGGGCTATTTGCATATTTATTGCCAGGCAGCGTTATTATTGACTGTTCAACCTCCAGACCATCATCAACCCATGCTCTTGCAAAAGACGCCGCACAACGCAGCATCCATTTCGTTGATTCGCCTGTAACGCGAAGTCCTGAACAGGCCCTTCAAGGGAAGCTCAATGCGCTTGTCGGTGCAGATCCGCATATCTATCCAACAGTATCTGGCGTCATGGCCTCGTTTTGTGAGGGAATAATTCACGCGGGCGGCGTGGGGGCCGGTCATAAACTCAAGCTTATCTATAACGGGATGACGATGGGCATTGCTACTGTCGTCGCTGAGACCTGTCAGCTGGCGAACAAGTCAGATATCGATCTTGGACTCCTCCGTGATATTGTTAGTCAGGGGTCGACTAACAGCGGAATTTTTCAGAAGTTTGTGACCTTTCTTCTAAATGAAGATAGAGACGTCCTTTCAATTTCGATTACCAATGCTTCTAAGGATATTGGGTACACGTTGGAATTGGCGGAGCAAGAAGAAATTCTGTTGCCAACACTTAACGTGGCATCACAGCAACTGCAAGCCGCAGTATCGCTTGGTGACGGTCTTTTAACATTACCTCATATAGCGCTCACCTGAATGCATATTTATGCTTCTTTCAAATCTCGAGTGGGTGGCTTGGCGGGTCAAGTGCGGGCTTCAGCCCGGCGAAGCGAACACTTGACGCGTGTGGAAAAAGTAAGCTGGGACAGTGCTGGTTGCGGCAGAATGCGGCAACCAGCACTGCAAGACAACGCGAACACTGATGAACCAGACCCAACTCTTTGAAGCAGCCCTTGGCATCACGGCGCCGTGGTACGTGCAAGGTGTCGATTTCGACGCCGCGCGGCGTGAACTGACCATTGCCGTGGACTTTGTCGCGGGTACGCGATTTTCCTACCCCGGCGTCGCGGGCGAGCACCCGGTCCATGACACGCAGATCAAGCGGCTGCGGCACCTGAATTTTTTCCAGCACGAATGCTTTCTGGAGGTGCGCGTGCCGCGGGTACGACTGCCCGACGGCTCGGTGCGGCTCGTGCAACCTGACTGGATGGGCAAGCTCGATGGCTTTACGCTGCTGTTTGAAGCGTTCGTGCTGGCGCTGTGCCGGGAGATGACATTTGCCGCCGTGGCTCGTCTGGTGAACCTGTCGTGGTATCGCGTGAAGGCCATCTGTGACCGTTACGTGGACCTGGCGGTGGCCGCAACTGACCTGTCTGGACTCACCACGGTGGCCATTGACGAAACCTCGTGCCGGCGGGGTCACGACTATGTCTCGCTGGTCGCAGACATGGACGCCAGGCGCGTGGTCTTTGTCACGCCCGGCAAGGATGTCCCCCGCGTCACAATGGTTGTCGCCTCGATAGAATTGGAATCTGGGGGCGATAAAGAGAGAACGAGTTGGCGCGTTACGGACAGACATTCAAGGACAGAGCGGTGGCGCGGTTGCTGGCGCCGGAAAGCGCATCAGTGGACGAGGTTGCGCGAGAGATCGGTGTGGGCGCGCAGACGCTGGAGCGCTGGCGCAGTGATGCACTGTCCATGCCCGCTCGCGAGCGGGCATGGACAGCGGCCGCCCGTTTCGAGGCGGTGTTGAACACGGCAGCGATGGACGAGACGGCGCGCAATGCGTGGTGCCGTGAGCATGGCGTGTATCCGCAGGAGCTGGCCCAGTGGCGACAAGCGGCCACGCAGGCGCTGGCCGAGCCCGAAGAGGCCCGTGCGAGTCCTCAGCAAACGAAGCAGGATCAGCGCCGCATCAAGGAACTCGAACGCGAATTACGGCGCAAGGAGAAGGCGCTGGCCGAGGCAGCCGCGTTGCTGGTACTTTCAAAAAAGTCTCGGCGATCTTCAACACGGACGAGGGCGAGGACGAATGATCGGCCTCGAGGATCGCCAGCAACTGGCCCGGGAAATCGATTCGGCGAGACTGGCTGGCGCACGGTTGCGCCTGGCCTGCGAGGTCGCGGGAATTGATGTGCGCACCTTGCAGCGCTGGAGAGCCCATCAGGGGCTCGTCAACGGCGACGCCAGGCCCGGCGCGATACGCCCGCCGCCTGCGCATGCCCTGAGCCCAGAGGAGCGGGCAAACGTACTGCGCGTAGCCAACGAGGCGCGCTTTGCTGACATGCCACCGGCGCGAATCGTGCCGATGCTGGCCGACGAAGGCGTGTACATCGCCAGCGAATCGACCTTTGCACGCGTGCTGCGCGAGCATGGACAGATGAGGCGCCGTGGCCGTGCCAGAGCTCCTTCGGGCGCCCGGCCGCCGACCACGCACGTCGCAACGGCGCCGCGCCAGGTATGGTGCTGGGACATGACGTTTCTGCCGGCAACGGTAACGGGTCGATGGTTCCATCTGTACCTGATCCTGGACCTTTACAGCCGCAAGATTGTCGGCTGGGAGGTGCACGACAGCGACGCTGCCGAACACGCCGCTCATCTCGTGCGTCGTACGGCGCTCTCTGAAGGCATTGCCGCTCTTGAGACCCGGCCGGTGCTGCACGGCGATAACGGTGCGACGCTCAAGGCCACCACCGTGCTGGCAATGCTCCACTGGTTGGGTGTCAAGCCGTCGTACTCACGCCCCCGTGTCAGTGACGACAACGCCTACGCCGAGGCGCTCTTCCGAACCGCGAAGTACAGGCCGGAGTTTCCGGCCACAGGCTTCGAGGACCTGAACGCTGCTCGCACGTGGGCTACCGGTTTCGTCCAGTGGTACAACTTCGAGCATCGTCATAGCGGCATCCGCTACGTGACGCCTGCGCAGCGTCATGCCGGCGACGATCGTGCGCTTCTCGCGGCACGGCACGCACTGTACGCGAAGGCGCGTGCATGCAATCCGGCTCGCTGGTCGCGTCACACGCGCGACTGGACACCGGTTGATGCCGTGACGCTTAACCCCGAACGTGACACCGTCGTCGAGATGGCGTCGATCGGCGCGAATAAACAGCCTTTGGCTGCATGAGTGAGGCGACAACTACCTTGACGCGCGCCGTCTGCTTGATGAGGTATCCCCTATATAACAACAATCTCGTACAGACCGCCTATTTGCACCAGAGCCGGAACGGGAAGCGTTTGAACGCCGCATCAACGAAGTGGCAGCGCTTCAGCGCACCCAGAGCATCGAAAAGCTCAAGCGTGAAATCGAAGAGCGGCGCAAGGCGTCGATCCAGTATTCACTGCTGGAAGATGCCGACGAGCGAGCTGAACGGGAACTACGCGACTTGCAAGACGAGCTCAAACGACGCCAAGACCAGTTTGGCGACCTGCTGGATCGACTGAAAGCTGAGAAGGAACGCATCCTCCAACACGTGGTGCCCTACCGCTTCAACCTGCGCGCTGATGCGCAGGTCTTCCCGGTCACCGTTGAAATTCGATTCCCGGAGGCTCAGGCATGACCCCGCATCTTGACGGCGTTGTCACGTTAAGGTATTCGAGACGCAAGTGCGCACAGGACGTACATTTGCTCAGAAATCGGACGGATCTTGGGTGAGCCCAGTGATGCGATGCCACCCGGCAAAGCGTGCGGCGAGCTGATTGCGATCGAGTGATGCACGCAGTAAATGTCGCTTGAGCGCGAAGTGCTGGCGAATTGGTCCGAAGCTCGATAAGAACGCTTGTGTGCGATCAGGATCGCGGAAACCACGCATCCGGCGTTCGCGCTCACGCGTGGGTTGATGGCTATTTTCGGCACGGTTGTTCACCCGGGCACTGGCTTTGACGAATACGTGTTTGATGTTTGCCAGTTCGGGAATTTCGGCCTTCGCGGCGCGTCGGGACAGGCGGCCAGCACGCGTTTGAAGAAGCGCTTTGCTGCGGCCTTATCGCGACGTTTCTGCAGCAGGATGTCGAGTTCGGCACCGTGCTGGTCGACTGCCCGCCAGAGCACATAAGGCTCACCGCGCAACGTAACGAAGACTTCGTCAAGATGCCATGTGCTGCCAGGTTTGCGGCGAGCAGCTTTGACGCGATGTGCGAAGCCCGCGCCGAATTTGTCGCACCAGCGGCGGATCGTCTCGTAACTGACGATGACACCGCGCTCGAACAGCAGTTCTTCAATATCACGCAGGCTGAGTTGGAACCGGAAGTACCACCGAACCGCGTGACTAATGAGTCGCCCCTGAACAATTCGCTTCTCGTGCGGCCGGCGTCACACCATCGCGTCGGCAGCAATGCTGCGGTTGAACAATGCAGCGAGAATGAAGACACAAAGAAAGCGCAGCTTCCTGAGGATCATCCGCAGATTATGGCCAGCGCCGCACAGCACCGCGTGCATCGCATCGCCGAGCGCGCCCTTCAGCCAGTTGCGATCGAGTTTTCCGTCTGTCTTCATGTGACCGATGGCTGGCTCGATTGCGCTGCGCCGTCTGATCATCGCGCGTAGCCCGCGTGTGATGCCCCGCCGCAA
>NZ_JAPMAL010000078.1:0-9588 GCF_026343935.1 Paraburkholderia sp. CNPSo 3076
TGGGAGACGTCGCCGGTCGACCCTTGCGCGATACAAAGCTTTCGCTCATTGATGCGCCAAGTCGCTCCCAGTTGATGAGGTCGGCCAAACGTATCAACGGATGCTTCAGGTTGATCTGTTCGCGCAGCGGTTGGCGGAAGAAATCTCCCTCCGTCACAGGCGTCTTCGGACCCATCCGCACCTCATCGAAAAATGCAGGATTCTCACGTTAATGTGCCAGGTTCCTGCAGATCTCACAACACCATTTTGGCCTCAAAGCTCTGCCGCACAAGGCTCTCTGAATTGTTCAGGTTCGACGAAGTAGCTGAAGTGGTCCAGGTGACTGAGCAAAGACCGCAGTCATCTCGGCAGCATTGGCACCCAAAGCAATCCCGACTGGCATCTCGGTGCCGCTTTTCACACGCTTGTACGCAGTAGCCGATCCAGTTGCTGGCATCACCGCGTACAATATTCCAAGGATATTGGCGTTGCCACCCATTTTTTCCGAATACCACCGTGAAACGAGGCCACCCATTGAATGGGTCACTAAAATAACGTAGTCGCATTGCTTGCGTTGGCTTCGGTAGTAATTCTGAAATTCGTTAATCTTCTCGCTCAATCGATTGGTGGAATCGGCGTTCGACTGCAATCAGTTGTATCCGACCGCGTGTACCGGCAAATGATATTTATAAGAAAGCGCCACCTCGTCATAGGAAAGCGGAGCGATCCCCGGGACTGGATCGCGCAAGTCTTTCATCAGTGTCGCTCGCCAACCGTTCTTGCAGGTATCCGCGTCGTTTAGAGCATTTTCAAGCCACGGCAGGAATGTCCCGTAGCTCATGTTGGCAACCTCGCCCCAACCCCGACGACGCAACTCAGCATCCGAAAGTTGTGTGCCTGCCGGTAGCGCACCTCCGCTATAAACCAAAGTATTTACTGGATCGAGTTTCAACTTGCGCTTCTCTGGTCCTCGACTACCCCATTCCTTCAAGACGCTCCAGGTGGTGTTTGCGAGCCATACTGGCCTCTGGCTTAAATCCATCAAATTTGTACCCATCACGCCCGGGACAAGGATGACCGGAATCACGCGATTTGGGATCATGTAACACACCGCGGTGCTGTCATCTGGAGGAGACGTAACAGAGATGTAGTGCGCGGAGCCATCGTCCGCGACCCTTACCGGGATAATACGTTCGTTCGTGGCCATGCAACTGCACTCCGTTTGTTCTTAATTCGAGAAACCAAGAAGCGGATGAATCACAATCACGACGACCAAAATTCATTAATCCGTTGCGCTCAATTTATCGAGCTTTTGTGAACGAATACTGAAAATGAATTCCGAAAAATCGAGAGCCGGACAAATAGACTCTCTTTGTCATTTCAGACGGTTACGGCGCCGAGCTTGAGATCGCTGGCGTCATGATGCGATAGCCATTTCGAGCGCCAATCATGTGTGACGCTCGCCATTTTGCACCCCTGCTAGCTGGCATGCGCGGTACAGTTGATCTCAATTCACGAAAATCTGACGCAGGCCAATCTTTCACATTTCCATGTGATCTGAAATTCGAATATAAGACTAGTCTGATTTAACACCTGTCGAACAGGTCAAACTAAGATCGAATCTCACAATACGCCAACGAAGCTTAACCATAGAAAGCCAAGGTCTGCTCAACCTGTCACTTTGCCACTGTTTCTTTATATTTAATTATGAGCATGCCTCAGTTATACAAAGAAACAGCTCACCGTCCACCTGCTCCGCGATTCCGCCCACTGCCCCCAACATCAATTCGCTCTCACAACCCTCGTACTCGTCCCCCGGCTTCCTTGATACCGCGCAACAGGTCTACCGCTCATTTGCCAAAGCAAACGCCCCGACGGGCGATAACCCGTCGGGGCGTTTGCATGACTGCTTGCATGCTGCGCACCATCTGGCGCGCAGCACGGCAAAAGCGAAGCTTAGCGCTGCGCGATCGGCTTCGCTTCGCGCGGCGTTTCGCCGATGAACAGCTGGCGCGGACGGCCGATCTTCTGCTCGGGGTCGGCGATCATCTCGTTCCATTGCGCGATCCAGCCCACCGTACGTGCCATCGCGAAGATACACGTGAACATCGAGGTCGGGATGCCCAGCGCGCGCTGCACGATACCCGAGTAGAAGTCGACGTTCGGGTACAGCTTGCGCGACACGAAGTATTCGTCTTCCAGCGCGATCTTTTCGAGCTGCATGGCGAGCTTGAAGAGCGGATCGTCGTGCAGACCAAGTTCGTTCAGCACTTCGTAGCACGTTTCGCGCATGAGCTTCGCACGCGGATCGTAGTTCTTGTACACGCGGTGGCCGAAGCCCATCAGCTTCACGCCCGAGTTCTTGTCCTTCACCTGCTTGATGAACTCAGGGATGTTGTCCGGCGAGCCGATCTGTTCGAGCATGTTCAGCGCGGCTTCGTTCGCACCGCCGTGCGCCGGGCCCCACAGACAGGCGATACCTGCGGCGATACACGCGAACGGGTTCGCGCCCGACGAGCCAGCCAGACGCACCGTCGAGGTCGAAGCGTTCTGCTCGTGGTCAGCGTGCAGGATGAGGATACGGTCGAGCGCGCGCACGAGCACGTCGTTGACCTTGTACTCTTCGCACGGGTTCGAGAACATCATGCGCATGAAGTTCGCGCTGTACGACAGATTGTTCTGCGGGTACACGAACGGCTGGCCGATCGAGTACTTGTACGCCATGGCGACCAGCGTCGGCAGCTTCGCGATCATGCGGATCGCCGAAACTTCGCGGTGCTTCGCGTTGTTGATGTCGAGCGAGTCGTGATAGAACGCCGACAGCGCGCCGACTGCGGCGACGAGGATCGCCATCGGGTGCGCGTCACGACGGAAGCCGCGGAAGAAGAACTGCATCTGCTCGTGAACCATCGTGTGCTGCGTGACGGTCTTCACGAACTCTTCCTTCTGCGCCGCGTTCGGCAGTTCGCCGCGATACAGCAGGTAGCAGGTTTCGAGGAAGTCGGCGTTTTGCGCGAGGTTGTCGATCGGGTAGCCGCGGTACAGCAGCTCGCCCTTGTCCCCATCAATGTACGTGATCGCCGAGTTGCACGACGCCGTCGACATGAAGCCCGGATCATACGTGAACTTGCCGGTCTGACCGTACAGTTTGCGGATGTCGATCACATCGGGGCCCATCGTGCCCTTGTAGATCGGCATTTCGACGCTCGGCGAATTGTCGCTGAACGATAGCGTGGCTTTTACATCAGACGGGGTCATAGCACATCCTCAATCGAAGATAAACACGGGATTCGATAGTTTTGTACGTCCGGAGCGGCGACAGTCCACATCACTGCGCGCCGCCGCGCTCAGACGTTCCGAAGCAGCTCCAGCACCCGCTTCACGTCCGGGTCGGCAAGGTCGCCTTCTGGTTCCTTGCGCGCGAGCAGCAAGTCCATCAGGTCGTTATCGCTCAGCTCGAGCAGCCGCGTGAGAGCGCCCACATCGGCGTCGCTGAGTTCATGCTCATAGCGCTCGAAAAACCGCTCAAAAATCAGATCATTTTCGAGCAGGCCGCGCCGCGCGCGCCAGCGAAGGCGCGCGCGGCGATGAGGGTCAGACTGGTGCGATTCCATTTCAGAACAGCAACATCAAACCGCGCGGCGGAACATCAGTTCCTTGATCTTGCCGATCGCCTTCGTCGGGTTCAGGCCCTTCGGGCAAACGTCGACGCAGTTCATGATCGTATGGCAACGGAACAGACGGTACGGGTCCTCGAGGTTGTCGAGGCGCTCGCCGGTCGCTTCGTCGCGGCTGTCCGCGATGAAGCGGTAAGCCTGCAGCAGACCTGCCGGGCCGACGAACTTGTCCGGGTTCCACCAGAAGCTCGGGCACGAGGTCGAGCAGCTTGCGCACAGAATACACTCGTACAGGCCGTCGAGTTCGTCACGCTGCTCAGGCGACTGCAGACGCTCCTTCTCGGGCGGCGGCGTGTCGTTGATCAGGTACGGCTTGATCGAGTGGTACTGGTTGAAGAACTGCGTGAAGTCGCAGATCAGGTCGCGCACGACGGGCAGGCCCGGCAGCGGACGCAGCACGATCTTCGCCGGCAGGTCGTTCAGGTTCGTCAGGCAGGCGAGACCGTTCTTGCCGTTGATGTTCATGGCGTCCGAACCGCACACGCCTTCACGGCACGAACGGCGGAACGACAGCGTTTCGTCCACTTCCTTGAGCTTGAGCAGCGCGTCGAGCAGCATGCGCTCGTGCGTGAGTTCCAGCTCGTACGTTTGCATGCGCGGCGCCGCGTCCTTGTCCGGGTCGTAGCGATAGACTTCAAAAATGCGTTTGGCCATTTCCAATTCCTTTTGACTGGCGTGTGCCTTAGAACGTACGCGCCTTCGGCGGCACGGACTCGACGGTCAGCGGTTGCATGTGGACCGGCTTGTATTCGAGTCGGTCGCCTTCGCTGAACCAGAGCGTATGGCGCAGCCAGTTTTCGTCGTCGCGGTGTTCGTAGTCGCTCTGTGCGTGCGCACCACGGCTTTCCTTGCGGGCTTCAGCCGAAACCATCGTTGCGCGCGCAACTTCGACCAGGTTCGCCACTTCGAGCGCTTCCACGCGCGCCGTGTTGAACACCTTCGACTTGTCCTTCAGGTGGATGTGCTTCGCGCGCTCAGCGATCTGCGCGATGTCCTTCACGCCGTCTTCCAGCAGCTTCGAGGTGCGGAACACGCCTGCGTGCTTCTGCATCGAGCCGCGGATGTCGTTCGCGACGCTTTGCGCGTACTCGCCCGAAGTCGACTTGTCGAGCTCGGCGAGGCGCGAGAGCGCGAAGTCGGCGGCGTCGGCCGGCAGCGGCTTGTGATCGCGCAGTTCCTTGACGTGCTTGACGATGTGGTTGCCAGCCGCACGGCCGAACACCACGAGGTCGAGCAGCGAGTTCGTGCCCAGGCGGTTTGCGCCGTGCACCGAGACGCACGAGCATTCGCCCACGGCGTAGAAGCCGTTGACGACTTCTTCGTGACCCTTCGGCGTGCCAACGACCTGGCCGTTGATGTTCGTCGGGATGCCGCCCATCTGGTAGTGGATGGTCGGCACGACCGGGATCGGCTCCTTGATACAGTCCACGTTCGCGAACTTGAGCGCGATTTCGCGGATCGACGGCAGACGCTTCATGATCGTCTCGGCGCCGATGTGCGACAGGTCGAGCAGCACGTGGTCCTTGTGCGGACCCACGCCACGGCCTTCCTTGATTTCCTGGTCCATCGAACGCGAAACGAAGTCGCGCGGCGCCAGGTCCTTCAAGGTCGGCGCGTAACGCTCCATGAAGCGCTCGCCGTTCGAGTTACGCAGAATGCCGCCTTCGCCGCGCACGCCTTCCGTGATCAGCACGCCCGCGCCGGCCACGCCGGTCGGGTGGAACTGCCAGAACTCCATGTCTTGCAGCGCGATGCCCGAACGGGCCGCCATGCCAAGGCCGTCACCGGTGTTGATGAACGCGTTGGTCGATGCCGCGAAGATCCGGCCCGCGCCGCCCGTGGCGAACAGTGTGGTCTTGCCTTCGAGGATATAGACGTCGCCCGTTTCCATTTCGAGCGCGGTCACACCGAGCACGTCGCCTTCGGCGTCGCGGATCAGGTCGAGCGCCATCCATTCGACGAAGAACGTGGTCTTCGCCGCAACGTTCTGCTGGTACAGCGTGTGCAGCAGCGCGTGGCCGGTACGGTCAGCAGCAGCACAGGCGCGCTGGACCGGCTTCTCGCCGTAGTTGGCCGTGTGGCCGCCGAACGGGCGCTGGTAGATCGTGCCGTCCGCATTACGGTCGAACGGCATGCCCATGTGTTCCAGTTCGTAGACAGCGTTCGGTGCTTCACGGCACATGAACTCGATCGCGTCCTGGTCGCCGAGCCAGTCGGAGCCCTTGATCGTGTCGTAGAAGTGGTAGTGCCAGTTGTCTTCGCTCATGTTGCCGAGCGAGGCGCCGATGCCGCCCTGGGCCGCCACCGTGTGCGAACGCGTGGGGAACACCTTCGAGAGCACACAAACCGACAGGCCAGCGCGCGCGAGTTGCAGCGAAGCGCGCATCCCCGAGCCGCCAGCACCGACGATGACCACGTCGAACTTGCGACGCGGCAATGAATTCTTGATTGCAGCCATTCTTTTACACTCTCCAGAGAATCTGAGCGGCGTAGCCGAGGCTGCCCAGCAGCCATGCGATCGTGAGGACGTCCAGCGTGATGCGCAGGCCGACCGGCTTGATGTAGTCCATCCAGATGTCACGCACGCCAACCCACGCGTGCAGGAACAACGCGATCAGGGTGACGAACGTCGCGAGCTTCATCCACTGCGCGGCGAAGATCGAGGCCCAGCCGTCATACGAGAAGTCGTGCGCGCCGAAGAACAGGACGAGCAGCACGATCGTGTAGATCGCCATGATCACGGCGGTGGCGCGTTGCGCGATCCAGTCGCGAATGCCGTAGTGAGCGCCGACGACAAGGCGCTTCGGACCGATACCGTTTTTAGCCGACATTTTTTAGAACGCTCCGAAGAGTTTTGCCGCAAAGGCGATCGTGAGGACCGTGGAGATGATCACGACGACCAGGGAGGTCGACTTGCCTTTTTCCTTGCTCACGAGGCTATGGTTGAAGTCCATGCACAGGTGACGCACGCCAGCGCAGAAGTGAAACAGGAACGCCCATCCGAGGACCAGCACGATGAGCTTGACGATGATGTTCGAGAGGAAGCCCTTGAATACCTCGAAGCTCAGCTCCGAAGTGAGGCTCTGGTCCAACAGGAACAAGATGAAAGGCAGGAACAGGAACAACAACACACCGCTGATGCGGTGGCCGATCGACACACGACCGGCCAGAGGCAGGCGGTATGCGAACAATATCTGCCCAAGCCCGATGTTCCGGTATTCCGGCCTCGGTTTTTTTGCGGCTTCTGCCATGCTAGACCCCTACTATGTGTTAACACTAATTCGCAATTTTAGCGCCTTTTTATATCGCGCTGCAGCGAAATCCACGTCGGGTACGGCTGGTGGTGCGCGCAAGCAAAGGCACTCTGGGGAAGGGCTCCGCGCCTTTCGCGCGGTCGCCCGTCAACTCAAATCATTCTGATAGTAGTACCCGGTTGTGACATACCATCCGCGGCGCACCTCGACCGGCCGGTCTCCATAGGTATAGGACACGCGCTCGACCGATAGCAAAGGAAAACCTGCGGGCACTTTGAGAAGGTCGGCCACCGTGGGCTCCGCGGCCACGGCGCGGATCTTCTCGGTCGCACGAATCATGCGCGTGCCGAATTCCGCCTCGAACATGGCGTAGAGCGGGCCTTTGTACTCGGCAAGGCGCTCGCTCGTGAGCCCGCGGAACACACCGCCGGGCAGCCAGATCTCGTCGAGCACGGTGCTTTCGCCGTCGAACTGCAGCAGACGCCGGATCAGCACCACCGGGTCCGAGGGCTTGAGGTCGAGCTGGCGCGCGATCTCGGCCGAAGCGCGCAGGCGCCGGCACTCGAGCAGCCTGCTCACGTGCGGGTGCTCCGCGCCGTCATCGGCGAGTAATCTAAGAAAGCGAAACTGGGCGCGTTCTTCGTTGTGCGTTGCAACAAACGTGCCCTTGCCCTGGCGGCGCACCAGCAGATTGTCGGCAGCCAGTTCGTCGATCGCCTTGCGCACGGTCCCCTGGCTCACCTTGTAACGGGCGGCCAGTTCGACTTCGCTGGGGATGATTTCGCCGGGCTTCCATTCGCCGGACTCGAGGCTCTGTGTAATGAGCCCCTTGATCTGCTGGTACAGCGGACTGAAGGTGGGGGACGGTGGAACCGCGGGCGCAGACGCTGGAGCCCCGCTCTCGGGAGCGGTGGAATTCGCGTTGCTGGCCGGGTTTGCACTCATGGCGCGCATTTCAACATAAACCCCCCTACGCATCAAGCATTTTGCCCGCAATAGTTATGTCTTATATAAGACATAAGATACTGTTGACTTTGACCCTGACGACTCCTACACTCCCGATCGAGCAAGGGTTTGCGGGCGGGCTGCATGCTAATTTCAGGACATGAAACCGGCATGACGAAGAGGAGCCGCCGGCTGCATCCACCTCGTGGCGAATGCGCCGCGAGCCGCCTTGCACGATGCTGTTCCCTCACGCAGTAAACGCAGTAGAGGTTTCGATCCGCCCGGCCGGCACGCGTGAGTCGTTGCGCGCCGCGCGTCTGTGGGAGAGCCCGAGCGAGCTGTTGCAGGAGTCGGCACACGCGAAGCGGCCAGCGTCTGGTGTCCCTCGAAGGGCGCCCCGTTCACCTCTTGCCATGTTGCACAGGTTACCGGCACGGCGGTCCGCGCCGGCGGCGCACGCTTCACGGCTTGTCAGTCATGGTTGTTCCAGTGAAGCGCGCACGCCGGCGAGAAAGACCGCCTGTTTCAGCTACGCTTCGTGTATCGCGCATATAGAATGGCGTTTTACCCTGGCGTCTAACGCATCTTCCTGGAGATTTTCAATGGCTAAGCCCGCAAAGCGCGTTGCCGTCACCGGCGCCGCAGGTCAGATCGCTTACTCCCTGCTGTTCCGCATTGCGAATGGCGACCTGCTCGGCAAGGATCAGCCCGTCATCCTGCAACTGCTCGACCTGCCGCAGGCGCAAGCCGCCGTCAAGGGCGTCGTGATGGAACTCGACGACTGCGCATTCCCGCTGCTGGCGGGCGTGGTCATCACCGACGATCCGAAGGTCGCGTTCAAGGACGCCGACGTCGCCCTGCTGGTTGGCGCACGTCCGCGCTCGAAGGGCATGGAACGTAAGGACCTGCTCTCGGCCAACGCCGAAATCTTCACGGTTCAGGGCAAGGCGCTGAACGACGTCGCCAGCCGCGACGTGAAGGTGCTGGTGGTCGGCAACCCGGCCAACACGAACGCCTACATCGCCATGAAGTCGGCTCCGGACCTGCCGAAGAAGAACTTCACCGCCATGCTGCGTCTGGACCACAACCGCGCGCTCTCGCAACTGGCCGCCAAGTCGGGCAAGCCGGTCGCTTCGATCGAGAAGCTCGCCGTGTGGGGCAACCACTCGCCGACGATGTACCCCGACTTCCGTGTCGCAACGGCGGAAGGCCAGTCGCTGACCAAGCTGATCAACGACGACGAATGGAACCGCAACACGTTCATCCCGACGGTCGGCAAGCGCGGCGCGGCGATCATCGAAGCGCGCGGCCTCTCGTCGGCAGCATCGGCCGCCAACGCGGCGATCGACCACGTGCGTGACTGGGTCCTCGGCACGAACGGCAAGTGGGTCACGATGGGTATCCCGTCGGACGGCTCGTACGGCATTCCCGAAGACATCATCTACGGCGTGCCGGTGACCTGCGAAAACGGCGAATACAAGCGCGTGGAAGGCCTCGAAATCGACGCATTCTCGCGCGAGAAGATGGACGGCACGCTCAACGAGTTGCTCGAAGAGCGCGAAGGCGTGGCTCACCTGCTCGGCAAGTAAGCCAACTGTACGAACGGAACGCGCGATTGACGCCCGTTCCGTTCTGCTTGATGGGTACGCGGGGCAGCCTCCGTGACCCGGCCCGCGCGGCCCGTTCCATGCGGGCCGCCCTCGGCGGGCCCGGCTATGCGCCCCACCCTGGGC
>NZ_JAPMAL010000079.1:0-9512 GCF_026343935.1 Paraburkholderia sp. CNPSo 3076
TTGCGGCGGGGCATCACACGCGGGCTACGCGCGATGATCAGACGGCGCAGCGCAATCGAGCCAGCCATCGGTCACATGAAGACAGACGGAAAACTCGATCGCAACTGGCTGAAGGGCGCGCTCGGCGATGCGATGCACGCGGTGCTGTGCGGCGCTGGCCATAATCTGCGGATGATCCTCAGGAAGCTGCGCTTTCTTTGTGTCTTCATTCTCGCTGCATTGTTCAACCGCAGCATTGCTGCCGACGCGATGGTGTGACGCCGGCCGCACGAGAAGCGAATTGTTCAGGGGCGACTCAGTAGCAGGAAGATCAACCGTATCATCTTGTGAGCCAGAGCGATGATCGCTTTTTTGTGCGTCTTGCGTACCATCAGGCTTCTATATTTGGCTGCCAGCGAGCTCTTGGTTTTCCACGCGGAGTTGGCGCATTCACACATGATGTAGCGGATAACCGAACTGCCTTTTCCGATTCGCCCTGACTTGCGCTTGCCGGCGGATTCATTCTTGGCGGGACAAAGTGCTGCCCATGCCGCGAGACGATCGGCACTCCCGAAGCGGGTCATGTCGTCGCCGATTTCGATCAGGATCAGGGCGCTCGCAATCTGGTCGATGCCAGGTACAGTTTGCAGCAGGCGATGCGCCCATTGGTAGGGGGTGCATGTAACAGAGATTAAGGTGCCTGACATCGGCGACTACAAGGGCGTCCCCGTCATCGAGGTGCTGGTTGCGCCGGGTGATGTAGTACGGGAAGAGCAATCGCTGGTTACGCTGGAGTCGGACAAGGCCACCATGGATGTGCCGAGTCCTTTTGGCGGCGTCGTTCGTGAAATAAAGCTCAGGGTCGGAGATGCCGTGTCGGAAGGCTCGGTCATCCTGCTCATGGAGCCGCACGGCGCGGTGCCCGAGGTGGTGACCAGTGAGGCGGCCTCCCGGGCGAACTCCGGGCCCCATGACTATCCACACATTATAAATGAACTGCCTGAACCGGCAGGCCGTCCTTCCACCCCTAGTCGCCTGTCAAATATGCCGGCAGTCACTTCGATCCACAGAACAAGAACCTATCGACATTCAGTAACCGACAGGAGGCGGCCCCCACAACTTTCGTGACGGCCGCCTCGAGCCACTTAAAACTTGTGGCTTATTCCGACTAGAGCGACGGTCTGGTTTTGACCAGACGATGGATCAACCGCTGCAATGTTAGCTACAGCAGGCAGGCCGCGCGAATCGGTTCCCGCTGCACGCTGATACACCACACCCCCATAAAAGTCGGTACGCTTCGAAATGCTGTAGTCGAATCCGATGTTTACCTGATGATAAGTGGCGGATGTGACGCCCGATGAATGCGTATAAGAATACGATACCCCGATCAGCGTCGCAGGCGAAAACTGATATGTTGCGTTGAGTTCGCCGATATTAAATGTTTGCGTGCCACGATATGCATTTTCCGTGTCTGTCAGTCCTTCCACCGGCGTTCTCCCCAAATCTCTAAACTGGGTATTGCTGTAGACAGCGCCGAGTGTTGCGGGGCCAATACTATAAGATGCACCGACAGAAAATATCCGCTCGGACCCCGCTGAGGCGAATCCCGAATCAACCGGACTCCAGAAATTCGATCCAGTCGTACTGGATCCAGCATTGTTACCGTAAAAAGAATAATTCGGATTATTAACTATAAGATAGCCGATGCCGACGCGTAGGTTTTCATTATTGTATCCTGCACCTAATCCGATGATGCTGTTCTGTTTTGTCGAACCGGGAACACCGCCAGGACTATACATTACTTTCCCGCTCAGCCCCCTGTACTCGGGAGTGGCATAGATGATCGCATTGTTTATCCACCTGAAGTCGTCCAGATTATCGACATCTGCCGGGTGCGCCCCGGCGCCCGAACCGTTGAACGCCCAGGTCCCACCCGCCGACAGTTCACCGGTGTAAGAATCGCCAGCGGAGTATTGACGTCCTAACGTCACCTTGCCGTAGGGGCCGGAAAGGCCGACAAACGATTGTCGACCGAACAACGTGTTACTGTTCCCCATCGCCCCCGAATTTAAGGAGAAACCACCCTCCACGGCGAACAGCGCAGCCCATCCGCCCCCTAGGTCCTCATTTCCTTTTAATCCCCAACGATTGGAATTCATCGCGCCGTCCATCAAGGCGTATTGATGTTTTCCGCCATCGTTGGAATTGAACATGAAAGCGTCGTCCACGACCCCGTAAAGGGTTACGCTGGATTGAGCATGACATACTGTTACAGACAACCCAAGTACAGCTGCAGCAAAAATCCTATTCATCATATCTCCTCCGCATCCGATATCGCCAATCTAAAAATCAATTCGCCTCTTGATATTAGTTATACTAACTTAATCGACAAGAAATAAACTACTCGTAAAATTAAGTCTCGCCACCAAGCCAAAGTTAGCGACGGCACAAAATTAGTTACTATAGAGTAAATGGGCAGCACATTAATAACTTTGCCGACCACACAAGCAGGCAGTCAACCCAACCTTTAGCACCTTTTACACCACCAGCAAAACCATCAACACAAAATAACTGACGATTTCCAACGGCACCTTGCCAACCATCATCACCGAGGATATCAAAAGTACCCCTCCTCGATAGAACAAAATTAACTAAAGGGCTGACAACAATCGCTCGATATCACGCCAAAGATCGAGCGGACTTTCCAATCCGACGCTGAATCTCAAATACGTTGAATTACAACTGCCCGCTCCAAAGCTACGTTGCCCATCGAGCGACATCGGTGCAACGAGGCTTCGCGTCCCTCCCCATGACGCGCCGATTGCGAACAATTCAAGACGACCCAGTGCCCGGTCGATTTGCGCCGTGTCTTGCATCTGCAGTTGGACAGAAAATACGCCAGTACTCCCCTGAAAGTCCCGCTTCCAATACTCGTGTCCGGGAGACTCCGGAAGCGCCGGGTGAATAACACGGGCAATTTCAGGGCGGTCCTTCAAGCGCAGTGCGAATTCCAGGGCGGTCGACCCGACGTGTGCCAGGCGCACTGACATGGTTTCAATGCCACGCAGCGCTAGAGAGCAGTCATCAGGCGATACACCTATGCCCAAATTTGCGAGTTGTTCTCTTACCTGCAGATAAACATCCATCGACGCAAAGCTCAACGCACCCAGCAAAAGATCGGAATGTCCGCCGACATACTTGGTCAACGCTTCAGCCACGACGTCCACGCCTAGCGAAATCGGCTTGCAAAAAATCGACGTTGCCCATGTGTTATCGCAACCGGTCAACGCATCATTTTCTTTCGCGATACTTACGATTTCACGGATGTCACAGACTTCCATTGTTGTCGAACCCGGAGCTTCTATCCAAATCAGCTTTGTCCGCCCAACTCTGATAGAGCTGCGCAGAGACTGCAGGTTCATCGGGTCGTAGATGTCGAACGCGACTCCATAGCGCTGCAGGACCTCCTCCGCAAAATCCTTCACCGGCGGGTAGACGCTATCGGGAATCAGGACATGATCGCCGTGCGCCAATAGAGTCAACATGAGGACTGATATAGCGGCTTGCCCTGACGGAACAAGGACGGAACGAACGCCCCCTGCGAGTCGGGTCAGTTGTTCCTCGAGTGAACGGGTCGTTGGTGTCCCCATCAACCCGTAGCTATATCCGTCCGGGAACTGAAGGGAACGATCGCGATAACTTTGTGCGCTTGGGAATACGATCGTGGACGCCCGATACACCGGCGTAGAAAAGCTCCGAAATCCCTCGGTGCTCGCGCCAGTCCTATGAACGCACAGAGTCGATTGTTCAAAAACATGATCTGCCATTTTTGCGCCACCTCACAGCACTTTTGAGAGAAATTCGCGCGTTCGTTCTTCACGCGGATTGCCAAGCACCTGGGCCGGCGGCCCAATTTCCAGGATTTTCCCGCCGTGCATAAATGCGACGCGCTTGCTTGCCTCACGAGCAAACCCCATTTCATGGGTAACAACAACCATCGTCATCCCATCGCGGGCGAGATTCCTGATGGCGTCCAGCACCTCACGTACCATCTCAGGGTCAAGCGCCGACGTCGGTTCGTCGAAGAGAAGTGCACGCGGCTTCATGGCCAGCGCGCGGGCGATCGCGACGCGCTGCTTCTGCCCGCCGGACAGTTTTTGCGGCACTACACCGGCCTTCTCAATCAGGCCCACCTTAGCCAATAGCTCCTCAGCTTCTTCCCTCGCCTGCAGCTTTGACATCCCCAGCAACCTCGTCGGTCCGAGAGTCACGTTCTCGAGCGCCGTCATATTGCTAAACAGGTTGAAGTTCTGAAACACCATGCCGATCTTTCGACGCAATTTGTTTACGTCGTACCGCCTGCTTAGCACATCTTCGCCGTCGATATGTATGGTTCCAGCGTCCGGCGTCTCGAGTAAATTCAGACAGCGGAGGAACGTTGATTTTCCAGATCCAGATGCACCGATTAAGGAAACCACCTCGCCCTCGGCGACCGACATGCTAACGCCATTGAGCACTTGAACTGATCCAAACGCTTTTTCGACACCGCTCGCAGAAATCATGGAGACACTTTCGGCTGCAACCTGGTGCGCGCTAGCACCTGGCTCGGATTGACCTCCGAGCTCAGAAAGAAGACGAATTGGCGCATTCATCGAGAAACCCTTCGTTCGAGATAGCCGGTCATGCGTTCGGCTATGAGGTATATGACAAGATACATGCCGCCCACTATCGAGAGGACACGGATCATGTCAAAATTCTGCATGTAAATGTTCTGCCCAGCGAGTGTGAGTTCCGTTACACCTATAACAGACAAAAGCGACGTATTCTTGAGCGTGATGCTAAGCTGATTCGCCAAATTCGGAATCATGGTTCGAAATGCTTGCGGAATAATCACCAGTCTCATGGTTTGCCAATGACCAAACCCGATTGCACGTCCAGCCTCCATTTGCCCTCGATCGACTGCCTGAATCCCTGAGCGAAAGACTTCGGCCAGAAACGCCGCCGTGTATAGCGCCATGGCAATTCCGCCGGCAATTGTTGCGGGTGTCCGAACACCCGTCAACACGGGTAGACCAAAGTAAACTAGCAAAATTTGGACGAGTAGCGGCATGCCGCGGATGACGGTTCCATATGCTCCGGCAAGCGAAGCCGCTAAGCGGAACTTGGACATTTTCATAAACGCGAGAGGCAAACCTAGTACGCCGCCGAAAATCATCGATGTCGCTGTCAGGATCACCGTTAGTTTCAACCCCTCCCAAAGAGAAGGAAGGTAATCCCAAAGCCAATTCAAATCTTTCATGAGTAGCTGCACCTCAATTCATGTTGTAAGTCTTCGCAATGGCATCCAATTCGCCGCTGGCTTTCAATTTCGCGATGCCCCGGTTGACGATTGCGACCCACTTGCTGCCTTTCGGGAAGGCGAACGCGATACCTGTCGGATCTAGCACAGGACTCACGATCTTGATCGTAGGCTTGGCACCTTCGATTCGCAATTGATAGTTCACCAGTGCGGAGTCGTAGATCATCGCGGCCACGTCACCCGATCTCATCGCAAGTTGCATACTTGCCGGATCCTGGAGGATGCGCAGCGTGACGCCCCATTCAGCCGCGTGCTCACGCGCTACTTTCAGTGCGGCAGAGCCCTGTTCGCAAGCAATCGTTTTGCCCTTGAGTTCAGCAAGGCTCTTGATTGCACTGTTCACCGGAACTACGACGAGAGCACCTTCGACGAAATAAGGCGTCGAAAAGTCCACAATTGCCTGACGTTCCTTCGTAATGAAGATACCGCTTACGGCGATATCGAGTTGTCCAACCTGGAGTGCCGGAATCAAACCGTCGAATGCCATCTGCTGATAACGCATATCAAGGTTTTCTAGCTTCCCTACCCTCTGCAAGATGTCGTTGCTAATTCCAAGAAATTTGCCCCCTTGGATATACGAGAAAGGTGGCGCATCGGGCGCAGCTCCGACAGCCAACTTAGCGGTCGTCACGTTGCCGTCCGCCAGCACGGCAGCCGAATGCCCGAACACCGCAGCCGCGACGCACACGAACATCGCAGTACCAAGCCTCTTTTTGAACATCGTCGATCTCCTCCAAGAAAGGTAAGTGACAGACCCACATCCTGCTGTCCGCATGTTCCTAATATCGGGTCACTGTTCCGTTATTATCGACGTCGGGCATGGGCAACGTTATGGGGGTTAACGAGCTCTGATACATGGTTTACTTTATCGGAACGTCGTTCCTATAATAGGTGCGGTCACCAGGACGGAGAAATCCATGAGCTTTGTCGGTAGTCTCGAGCAACACTCCCTCAGCCTTGCCTTCTCGTGCAGGCAGAAACTCTTCTCGGCTGCGCCGGAACTTGACGCAATCATCACTACGGACCCTGTCCACGTCGGTTACCTGACGGGCTACCGGAGCATCCTTCAGGACGCTGGTCCATATGCGCAAGCCGCGATCGCAACGCGCGATCGGGTGGCCCTGATTACTGGCGCGAGCGATGCAGCCGCTGCTTTAGAGGAATTGGAAGACCCATCGTGCATCTGGCGATACGGCGTCTTTTACGTCGGCGCAACGGCCAGAGTGGCCGGCTATGCAGACATGCCGGAACCGGGTGACAATTTTGTCGATACGATCGTGTCCGCATTACGTAGCTTCGAAATCCGCGGCGGCCGCGTGGGCCTGGACACGCGCGACGAAAAATTGGCACGGACAATTTGGCGGCAATTCCCTCAGGTGGCATTCCAAAACGGGGCGCCTTCGTTAAAGCGAGCGCGCGCAACGAAATTGCCAGGCGAACTCGCATTGCTGCGTCATGCCTCACGCATCACCGACAAAGCGCTCGAATCCATCGTGCCTATGATTCGAGCTGGCGTCACGGAACTCGATATCTCAGGCGAAATTAACGGCGCGATCGTTCAAGGGGGGGGCATCCCGCGCTTCGTCGTCGTTACGTCCGGCGAGCGCAGCTCACGGGTTGATGCCTACGCTCGCGCCAAGCGCCTTGAGAACGGAGACCTCGTGCGCATGGACATTGGCTGCACCGTACAGGGATACTGTTCAGACATGGCCCGTACTCTGACGGTTGGGGGCCCAAGCGATCAACAAGCCGAGCGCTACGCGGCACTGCTTGCCGGCGAGCAGGCGCAAATTGCGGCCTTGAGACCAGGCGCGTTGGCCAGCGACATTTACAAGATCGCTATCGACACTGTTCGGCAAGGTGCGCTGCCGGATTACCAGCGGAGTCACTGTGGCCACGGCATCGGTTTGCATTCCCATGAATTTCCCCCCATCGCCCCCAATTCGAACGTCCTACTCGAACCGGGCATGGTCTTCTGCGTCGAGACCCCCTACTACGAACTCGGTTGGGGCGGCATGATGGTGGAAGATACGGCTATCATCACGGATGGCGGACACGAGCTTTTGACCCATTCGACTCGGGAACTATGCCAAGATCGGGTAAAGTAAGGGCCCATCGCCCAACCCGACCATCCATAGGCCGCCAGGCTTTCGTATAGACAAGACCCAATGAAGAGTCAATCACTTGAGCGCGGCCTCGACGTCATGGAGCTACTCAATGCGTCGCAGGAGCCGATGGGGCCTCGAGAAATATCCCGTCGGCTCGGTTTAAGTCCGGCCATCGTTCAGCGTCTCCTCAACACCTTGACCGCAAAGCATTATTTGAGACGAGACCCTGTTACGCGTCGGTACAGTATCGGGTACCAGACGTTGAATATGGGGGCGGCGCTGATGGCGCGAGACACGTTGTTGTTGGAGGCCCGCGGAGAACTCCAGTTGCTGGCTGATAGCATGCGTATCGATGGTTATCTTGGCGTGCTTCAGGACAAAACCCCAATGTATCTGCTTTGTGTCGACGGCAAGGGACCAGTGACCGTCAGGGTACAACCCGGGTCTCCTATTGGACTACACAATACGGCCATTGGTAAGGCCATCCTTTCGTCCTTCCCTGACGACCAGGCCCTTGAACTGCTGCGACTAGAACCGCTGGAGCAGAGCACGGCCAAGACGATTACCGACCCGGAAAAACTTGTTGCGTCCTTGCATAAGATTCGGACCGACGGATATGCTCTGATCGAGGACGAACAGGTTATGGGGATCTCCTCAGTAGGCGCCCTCGTCGGGGATGTCAGCGGGCAGATGCGGACAGCGATCAGTGTCGCTTACTCGAAGCACTTCAGCCCTGAACTCAAACGACAAAACGTGATTGAGGCTGTTGTCGCCGCAGCGAGTCGGATCACGCGCAATTGCGGGTTTCATTCTGGCTGAGACAGACAGGCGCCACGCCACCCGCCGAAACACTGGTGGCCATCGCTGCAGTTGGCTTCCTGGTGAGGTAACATAATCGGGACCGGGTGTCCTGGTCACTGATCTCGGTCAGTCAAGCATCAGCAAGGATGCCTACTACGAGCTTGCCATGACAAATCGTACGCCCTTCGTTTGCGTTTTTACTCCCGATCGCTGGGGACAGGTTGACAAGTTCAAGCAGTTTTTTGCTACCACATACGACCTCAAGCCAGACGCAAGAAAAGCCGTCGCGGGTGTCGACAATCACTTTCAAAAAGCGTTGACCCTTCGCCGCGTGGCAGAAAAACTCGCGCCGAATCTTTGCCTGGACAACGAAGAACTCGCGCAAAAAGGCTTTACGGCCGCCCTTAACTCACAGGAATTCTCTGCTGTTGTTGAAGAAGTCTTCACCGAGCTGTACTCGTCGATCGATTGCGTCCGGAAGATCGTCATTGCGATATATGGTAGTTGCCGGCGTGTGCCCGATTCGACCCGCAAGCTGTTCGAACGCGCGGCCAGAGCAGAGATCGGCACAGACTTCCCCAAAGAGCTATTGTCGGCCCTGCAGGAGGCCACCTGGTTTAACGCATCTCGTTACCGTGAAAGCTGGGTAGTGCGGGCATGTGCATGCCCCCTCGCGTGGCCCGCGAGTAAAAATAGGCTCTTTTGAGATTTGAATGGGTTACGTGGCGTGCGGATTGATCGGCGCGAAGTTGAGTTTGCCGGCGATCAGGAACAGCACTGTGCGCATGGTTTCGAGGTTTGCGTAGCCGCGAGCGCGTCGCTTGGCGGCCTGAAACAGGCCGTTGAGTGCTTCCAGAAAGCCGTTGGTCTGGCGCGTCTGGGTCCATGCGACGATGCCGTCGAAGTGTTTTCGGATCATGCGGGCGACCTCCTTCATGGGTTCAACCTTGGATCGCATCACGTTGGTACAGAGGTGGCACCGCTTGTTCGGACAAGGTCCCGAGATTTTTAAGTGGAACGTCCGGGGCGATCATGCTGCCGATTTGATCGCTGGCAGCGTCGCGAAGTATGCCTCATCGGGCGTCTGATCCGCCAGGCTCGAATGAGGACGTTTGCGGTTGTACAGCTCAATGTATTGGCCAATGGAGCGCCGGGCGTGGCTGACCGACTCGTAGGCTCTCAAATAAATCTCTTCGTACTTGATGCTGCGCCACACGCGCTCGACGAATACGTTGTCGCGCCAGGCGCCTTTGCCATCCATCGAC
>NZ_JAPMAL010000080.1:0-9197 GCF_026343935.1 Paraburkholderia sp. CNPSo 3076
GCGAAACACGGGATCTTCATCACGTCGGTACGCTCGCACGGTGGGCGTAACAAGTCGTACCGCGTGACGTTCGAGGGGATTCCGTCGGATCGGGTCTGGCGAACATCCATGGACACGATCCCGAAACCGGAAATCAGGGGCGTCCTGCCGGCCCGGATTACGTCACCCGGTAATTACAAGTATGCCTATCTGACGGAAGAAGGCTGGTACGTCATCAAGCTGCCGTTCGATCTGGACGAATGGAGCCCGGGTGGCACGAGCCGGCCGGTGCGGTTTGCCAAGCCCTACAGCGGCGACAGCTACGGTCACCACTTCCCGTTGATCGATTCCGCCGAAGTGGCGCTCGAATTTACGGCCGCCGATCCAAACCGGCCCGTCATCATCGGAGCGATGCATGACAGCCTGCATCCGGATCTCGTCAACAACCTGAACAATACGCGCAATCTCATTCGAACGGCGGCGCAGAATGAGATGCGCATGGAGGACAAGGAAGGCGTCGAGCATATTCACCTGACGACGCCGTTCCAGACCAGCGAGCTCAACCTTGGGCACATGGTCGATGACGAGCGCAAGGAACGGGGTCGCGGGGCGGAGTTGCGCTCCGATGAACATGTCGCAGTTCGGGGAGCAAAGGGCGTATTGGTTACCGCCGAAGGGCAGCCTTGCGCCTCAGGCGGGCAGCTCGCGATGGAGGAAGCTGACACGACGCTCGAGCAGGCCGAACAGATCCTGCATGCGCTCAATGACTCGGCGAATGCTGCAACGGCCCTGCAGGCTGACATCGATCAACAACGCGTGCTGATCCAGCAAAAGCTCAAGCGCCTTCAGAAATCCGTCATTGTTGCGACAGCCCCAGATGGCGTCGGGCTCGTCAGTGGTCAGCAGATGCAGCTTGCGGCCCGCAGGCAAATGTTTGTCACTGCCGGCGACGGGCTCGACATCGGCGTCATGAAGCGTATCGCAGTTGCGGCCGGCGAGGCCATCTCGTTTTTTGCGGAGAGGCTCGGGATCCGGATCTTCGCCGCGAAGGGGAAAGTCCAGATCCAGGCGCAGTCCGACACGATGGAGCTCATGTCCATGCAGGACATGACAGCCAGTTCATCGGATGGCGAAGTCATCATCACGGGCCGCAAAGGCGTCACGATCGGCGATGGGTCTGGTGCCTACATCAAGCTCTCGGGCGGCAAGATCATTCTCGGCAGTCCTGCCGGAGAAATCGAGCTCAAGGGCGACCTGAAAGTCGCCGACCCGGACGGCGGCAGCTTCAAATTCCCTACATGGTCCAAGGCGCCACTCAACGACGTGAAGGACGCAACGAACTTCGGATTTTCTGAATAAGCTCAATTATGACAAGCCAACCTGCACCGAAGAAGCCGCAAACGCCCTCGCCGGCCAAGCTGAAGCCGTTGCCGTTCGCCTTTCCGTTCCTCCGCAAGGGACGGAGCCAGTCGGAGGCCTCCGCCCGGTTCACCGACGAGCACGAGATTTACCGGCTGCTCGCGGAACGCGAGCCGTCAGGCGCGTACCTCGTCAGCCGCAAGGGGATTTGGCATGGTGGCATCCACGTCACAGAGGCCGGTGCAGGGCTATCGCTGGATCTCGATGCGGGACTGCGCTGCATTGCTGACGGCGTGCTGATCGCGTTTCGCGCCAACAAGACCTATCCCCATAGCGAGGTCGCTGCGGCCGGTGGCGGATCGCCGGTCCAGGCACCGTATAGCACGGGCTTCGCGCTGGTGCGGCACACGATGGAGTTCCCGCAGGGCACGATGCTGACGTTCTACAGTCTGTACATGCATCTGATGTCCTGGGAAGACTACGCGAACTTCCCGAAGCGTGAAAAACCGTCGTACTGGGCGCGGCAATGGCAGGTGATGCAGCATGCGCAGGACAAACCATCGCCGGGTCGCAACGGGCAAGCTGCTGATCCATCACAGCAGGGGCTGAGAGTTCGCAAGAACCCAAACGGTACCCCTATCGGCATCCTGCCGCAGGGGGCCAGTTTCAGCGTCGGCAAGATTGATACGGTGCACGGGAAAGCATGGGGCCAGGTGACGGACCTGCACGGTGCGTCACTGTATCCACCCGAAGCCGGCGGCTACGTCGAGCCGTCCCGAGCCATCGGCGGCTGGATTTATCTGGGCCAGGAAAACGGCGGGCCAGTTGTCGAGGAGGTCATCCCGGACTCCATGTTCGAGCGGGTGATCGTCACGGCGGACCAGACGTGTACGAAGGGTGATACGCAAGGAACTGGAGGCGGTATCCCGATCAAGGCTGACGACCTCATCGGTCATCTCGGCCGCTACGACTCGCTGAATCAGGGCACGTCCGGAACCCGGATGGCGCACATCGAGGTGTTCTGCGACGACAGCATCCAGCCGTTCCTCGAGCAGGGTCGCGCATGGGTCAACCAGCACGGTCCGCACAAGGAAGACTGGGCCGCACGGGGCCTGCCCTCCGAGCCAACGATCCTGCGGATTGCGTCGGGCACGGTGCTGTATCAACGTACCCAGGAAAACAAGTTCCTCCCGGGCGCTGACCCACAGTCGAGAAAGACGGATGCCGTTCGGGTGTACTCGCTTGCCGAGCTAGCGCGTGACCCGAAACGGCACGTTGCCGAACCGCATCCGAATCCCGATCCAGGTTACCCGGTGAACTGGTGGCACGTGGAAGGCGTGAATGCACAAGGTCAACCGATCGACGGGTGGGTGTGCGACTTCAACCACCCGAGCGGCCGAGTAACGCGGGAATTCGCGCAGAAGTGGATCGACTTCGAGTGCCTGGCGGATGCCCATGATCCGGCACATACGATCTTTGCGACAACTCAGGAGTGGGTGGATTACGTACGTGGCGCCGATGTGGCCGACCTCGCATCGCGGTCGAAACTCAGCCCGTTGATGCTCAAGGTGTACGACGCCCTGTTTACGAAAGGCGATGGCAAGCAGGCGGCTGACGAACTATGCACGCTCTCGCAGACCGAGCGTGGCGGATATCCGTGGTTGATGCAGGCGGCGTCGCGGCTGATCGTGAAGCACGACAGCGAGTGGGCGAATTCGTCGAAGTGGAAGCAGCTGATTGCCGAACTGGAGAAGCAGACGGGGCCCAAGCCGCGGCACGAGGAAGAGCAGAAGCGGATCGACAAGCTCGCGTGGTGGGACGAGGTAAAGGCGGAAGTGACTGGCTTTCCGAAGTCAGATGTCAACCACATCAATCCAATTGCACTTATTGCAAACTTCGCGCTTGAATGTGACTGTAAAGCTCGCTTTGAAAAAGTGTCGAAGATAATTCTATTCAATGAGGGTGGCTTCGTAAACGATCCAAATGATTCTGGAGGAGCCACCAACAAAGGTATTGCATGGGCCACGTGGCAAGCGTATGCAAAGGAAGATGTCGGTGTGGAACCGACATTAAATAATCTAAAATCTTTGACCGATGATCAGGCAAAAGCCATATATCTGAAGCGATACTGGGAGCCTCGTGGTTTCTGCGGAATAACAAACGAAAAGACCGCCCTGAACGTATACGACTGGACAATAACGTCTGGGAAGGCCGTCAGGAAGATTCAGGAATTGCTAACTTCGGATTACTCTGTGGCAATTGCGCACGACAACAAAATGTCGAAGGACTTTGTCGAAAAAATAAATTCCATTGACGATCAAGAGGAGCTTGCCCAAAGAATTGGGGCGGCACGTAAGCAGTATTACACGTCGATCGCGCACGATAAGAATGGGAATCCAAATAAAAATTACAAATTTTTGGATGGGTGGACAAAGAGAGTCGATCGATGCTTGAACTACAAAGGATCAACACCATGAAAATTAAAAACATCTTTTTTGGATGCGTAGTTACAGCAATTTCGATGAGTGGCTGCGCGACGCCCACTGACCAGTTTACTGGAGAATGGGACTGGAATAACGCACCGAATTCGATGACGTTTTCGATAGATCTAAAACAACAGGGCGGCAAGCTTCAAGGGCAGTATTGTGCGGTAGCGCAGAAAGGCAACAAGATGGACTGCGACGATGAGAAAAATCCTAATATTGATGGAATTATCGATAGCACCGGAAAATCAGCAATCGTCAACTTCTCTTCGTTCTTTGGCGCGCAAGATGGGAAAGCAACGCTGAAAGTAACTGATAGACACCTGGTGTGGCACATCATGAAAGCCCCAAATGGCGGGGAATTCTACGCTCCTAAAGACGCCATCTTGACGCCCCATTAATTCACGAAGAGAACATCAAATGAAAAATCTCGCATACGAGGGTGACGCAACGAGCCACGGCAGCAAGATTCTGACCGGTTCGGATCGTATCAAGGTAAAGGGACGTCGGGCCGCCCGTATCGGCGACAAGGTTTCATGCCCGATCCACGGCGACAACGAAATCGTCGAAGGCAGTGGGAGGATGAAGGATGGCACCACGGCGCTGTCGCATGACGGCGATCACACGCGATGTGGGGCGGTCCTCATTGCCTCATCCAACGGAGCTCGGGTTCGGTAAGCGATGCCTGTCGATTTCAAGCGCGTGCCGCCACGGGCGGCGGTGCCACCTGCGCCTCAAGCCTCAATGATCGTCTGGACGGTCCTGCTGGTACTCGTCATGGGCGTAGGGGCGGGGCTGGCGATCATGCTCTGGCCGACCGGCCGTCCGACGAATACGCTGTGGTTCTGGTTCTGCGTCGCTGGTTATCCCTTCCTGGCCTGGGCTTTCCTGCTGTTCGCGTGGCTGGCGTATGGCTATGTCCGTCGCAATCAGGCGATTGCGACTAACCGCGTCAGCGATAAGGCAGAGCAGGCGTGTCATGCGATGGCGGGCAGGCCACTGGCGATCCTGGGCCATGCCTGGTGCTTCGCCGCGAACGATCCGGAAAACTCGCTGGAAGGAATCCTGACAGGAGCTGAACTGGCAAAACTCAGGCCGAGCGGCGCAGTCGCGGATAGCGAAGTCAACGCACGTTGGCTCGACATCCCGGATATGCATTTTCAGCCCGGAAACGAACTCGCGGAACATGCTCGTCATCGTGCCGTCTGTACCTGGCTGCTTGCGCGCTTGATCGACCGTCTCCTGTCGCAGCTCAGGGCTCTTCCGCCACGGACGAAGCTCCAGGTCGAGCTTCATCATCAATCGCGACTGAAGTCCGAGGCAGTCGAAACTCGCATGCGGGAATTACTGGCTGAACGAGTACCCGCGTTGAAGGTGGACATGGAGTCAGGCGAACAAGGGCACTCCCTCTTCCGAACAGATGCGTGGCTTGACAGTCGAGACGTCAATACGGCCTACCTGCTTGTCGCGATCGAGCTTCGCGATGCAATCAGTGCCGTCCTGTCTCATGGTGTTGCGGAGGCGGCCGTTGCGCTGCTCATTGGACGTCCGCGCCTTGCGTCACCTGCCATGCCCATCGGACTCCGTCTGCATCGCCCCGCTAAAGGCACGCTTGATGCTCCTGCCCGGACACTCGAGCTTGCCGCCCGTTGGGGCCAATCCTCATGCGACCGGCTGCGCACGGTGTGGGCGCATAACCTGAGCAGCGACAGTGCGAGTGCGGTTCGGCAAGCCGCGCCGTTCTCCGCGGAGACGCGATGGTTTCCACTCGAGACGTCGGTGGGCGACTGTTCGGGCGCAGGGCCGTGGTTGGCCATCGCTCTTGCCGCAGAAAACGCCGGGACAACGGGCGACCCGCAGCTGGTGCTGTGTGGCGAAGGTAAAGAACTGATTGCCCTCGTGTGTAGAAAGCAGACATGAACGACAACAAGAACGACAACAAGACCCGACCAGCCGGCCTCTTCATTGGCATCGCGGCCGTCATCGTCTTCCTTGCGCTCGGCATCGCTGTTTGGGTGGAAGGACCTCGTCACGGGTGGTCGCGCGATACCCGGATCATCATCGAGCTTTCCCTCCTTTCCGCCTTGCTGGTGGTGATCCTGCTGGTCAAGTATTTCGAGGCGGTGCTGCTGTGGATCGCCTCGCTGCGAGCTTCCCGTTGGCTTACCCGTTACGATGCTGGCAAGCGCGCATCCATTGACCACGACGATCCGGATCAACCACCAGGACAAGCCGATCGGGCTGCTGCGCTCCGCAATATCCTGCGTGACCGGCACGGCTGCTTCTGGCGTTACCGCGAGCGCTGGGTGCTTGTGGCCGGTGACGCACCGCTCGTCAAGCGCCTCGCTCCTGGTCTTGTCGATACCGGCTACCTGATCACCGGTGACACCGTCCTGCTCTACGCGAAACAGACCACCGACAAACTCGACACCGACTGGCTCGACCAGATTCGCCGCCTGCGCTCCCGCCGGCCGATCGACGCGATCGTCGCAGTGACCCGCAACCGCACATCGGCCCGCTCTGCGTTCGACGCCGACGAGCTTGCCCAGCGCCTGGCGCGCCACGCCCGTGCGCTGCGCTGGGCGGCGCCGACCTATCTGGTCAACGTGACGGATTTTTGCACCGAGCCGACGGGTCCGGACGAGGCCATTGGTTTTACGTGGTCGAACGCCCGCGTGAACGCGGACGAGGTCAGCACGTCGCTGAACGGCCTGATTCGCAATCTGGCTGATGCGGGGGTCGCCCGCATCGCCCAGGACAATCACGACCGCTACCCGGCCGAACTTTCGCAGCACATTGAAATGCTGGGCAGTTCGCTGCCAGGGCTCGTCATGCAGACGGCCCGCTCGCGCTACTGGCGCCACGCCGTTCACGGCCTGCTTTTCGCACCACTATTCAGGAAGCGGGAGCTGGCCCCACCTGCGGCCACGGGTATAGTCGTCGAAGAGGGGGAAGGCGAACCTGTCGCCCTGCAGCACCGCTCGATCTGGCAGACCGTCGCCGATCACAGTCGTCGGGTCCACGGTCGCCGCGTTGGCTTTTCACCGTCGATCCTCGCCGCGTGGATGGCAACAGGCGTGGCCGCCCTCTGGATCGTGGGCACGATGGTGTCGGGCTTCTCGAATCGCGCAACGATCGGCGCAGCGCAGGACACGCTCGCGAAACTGTCTGGAACCCTGAGCCCGGCGCAGGGCATGCAGGCACTCGACAGTCTCGACAAGCAGATCGACACGCTCGAGAGCCGTCAGCGCGACGGCGCGCCCTGGACCACGCGCTTCGGTCTGAATCGCGACAGCGCCCTGCTCGCTGTGCTGTGGCCCGGCTATGAGGATGCTGCGGGCCGTATCCTCGTTGGTCCGATCCGCCAGAAACTGGAGGATCGCCTGCGCCAGCTTGCGTCGACGTCCGACGCGGAGATCGCAAGCGGCGGCAACGCCCAGGCGCAGGCCGCGTACGACACGCTCAAGGCCTACCTGATGCTCGCCAGGCCCGAGCGGGCCGTCGCTTCGTTCCTGACGCCCCAGCTTGTGGCGACGCAGGCGCCAGCCCGCCCGTCCAGTTCGCCGCTTTCGGCCGGCACGTGGGAGCACCTTCGCCAGCACGCCATTGCATTCTTCGCGGATCACCTGGGCCGCCGACCTGCTGCGAATGGTTCACCGCTCGCCATCGTTCCGGACAGCAGCCTGGTCGCCGCCACGCGGCAGACCGTCATCGGCGTGCGCGGCATCCAGAACTCGACTGATGCGACCTACCAGCAGATCCTCGACGACGCGAAGCCGAAGTATCCGCCGGTCTCGCTGGCCAGCCTGCTTGGCGACACTACCGGGCGCGGCCTGTTCAACACGAGCCAGACCATTCCGGGCGTCTTCATGCGCGAAGCGTGGGAGCAGCGCATCTCAAAGGCGATCGATGACGCGAGTGAGCAGGGGAACGTCGCCGGCGACTGGGTGCTCTCCGACACAAAGGCGGCAAGCGCCACATCGTCGACGCTGAAAGCGGAACTGCGGCAGCGCTACTTCGACGACTATGCCCGCGCATGGGCGCGGTTCCTCAACAGCCTGCGCTGGCAGAACGCCTCGACACTGTCGGCCACCGCCGACCAGCTTTCGCTGCTGGGCGACCCGCAACGCTCGCCGCTGGTCGCGCTCATGAATGCCATCGTGTATCAGGCCAGTGCGGGCGTCACGGCGCAATCGCTCTCCGATACGCTGATCAGCAAGGCACACCAGCTTGTTGGCACCGACGAGAAAGATCCGTCGAAACAGGCGCAGCCCCAGCTCGCACCCCTCGCGAATGCATTCGGGCCGATCCTGCGGCTCAGTGGCAGCGATACCGTATCCGGCGTGCCGGCGCAGGCTGGCAAGACGGATGTGCAGGTGGCAACGACCGGTGACCTGAGCCTCGCGCGCTATCTCGAACGCGTCACGGCGATGCGCCTGAAGCTGGAGCAGATGGTGAACGGCCCGGATACGGAAGCGATGTCGCGCGCCGCCGCGCAGGCGGTGCTTCAGGGCAAGACGTCGGATATTGCGGACAGCCGCGACTACGCCAGCCGTGTCGCGGCAAGCCTCGGCCAGCAATGGGCCGGTTTCGGCCAGTTGTTCCAGGCACCGCTCGACCAGACCTGGCAGGCGGTGGTGCAGCCTGCGGCAGCCAGCCTGAACGACATCTGGCGCCGCTCGATCGTCGCCGACTGGAACACCGCCTTCGGTGGGCGCTATCCGTTCGCCGATTCAGACAACGATGCGTCGCTGCCCGAGATGGCCCGGTTCATGCGCCCGGACAACGGCGTGATCACGCAGTTCGTCACGACGCAGCTGGCCGGCATCGTCGAGCGTCAGGGCGACCGCTGGGTAGCCGCGCAGGGCGCGGGCACGCAACAGGATGCCCTGCGGCTTGATCCGGCGTTTCTGGAAGGGCTGAACCGCTTGATGCGGGTCTCGACCGTGCTGTTTCCGTCTGGCGATGCGCATATCCGCTTTGATCTGCGTGGTGTGGCGACGCCGGGCGTGACAAACATGAAAGCGGTGCTGTCCGGGCGTGAGCTCGACTACTTCAACCAGCAGGAGGACTGGGTTCCGTTCGAGTGGCCGGGCCAGTCGCTCGAGAACCTCTCGCACATCGAATGGAAGACCGAACAAGGCGGCCTGCGCACGGCGCTCGATGCACAGGGCCGGTTCGGACTGATCCGGCTGCTGGAGCGGGCGAAGGTCTCCCGGCAGGATAACGCGCGCTGGCTGCTCACGTGGACGCCGGATGCAAGCCAGGGCATTGCGCTCAGGGCCCAGCTGCGCAGCGAGGCCGGCGCCGGACCGCTTGACGTCCTGCAGCTGCGGCACTTTGCATTGCCCGCGCGCATCTTTCTGACCGGTAGCG